>JAXDMN010000107.1:0-5530 GCA_034666045.1 Phycisphaerales bacterium
TGGTTCCGCCGGCGTGGACCATGGCAATGCCATCGCCGGTGAGGCGCTGCATGATGAATCCTTCACCGCCGAAGAGGCCGACGCCGATCTTTTTCTGGAACGCGATGCCGATCTGGATTCCCTTGGCGGCGCAGACGAAGGAATCTTTCTGGCAGACGATTTCCCCGTCGTGCTGGTCGAGGTGCAGCGGGATGATTTTCCCCGGGTAAGGCGACGCGAACGCGACCACCTGGCGTCCGCCGCCCGTTGCCTGGAACGTGGTGACGAAGAGCGACTCGCCGGTGATCATGCGTTTGCCGGCGGATGCGATCTTGCCCCAGACGCTTTGGTTCTGCGCGGACGGATCGCCGAAGACCGTCTCCATCGAGATGCCGGTGGTCATGTACATCATGACGCCCGCCTCGGCGAGGACGGTTTCGCCCGGGTCGAGCGTGATTTCGACGTACTGCATCTCTTCGCCGAAGATTTTGTAGTCGATGACGTCGGCGGGCGCGTGCCCGCGCTGCGACGCGTAGTTGATCGGCGGCGGCATCGCCGCGGCGGCGGCGGCGGGAAGACGCATGGCCACCGTGGACACCTGCCGCGCGGGCGTCCAGTTGTTCAGCCCGGGGCCGTAGACCGGCGTGTCCGCTCCTTTTCGCCGGATGACCGCGACCAGCTCCTCGAGTGAAATCGGCCCCGCCTGCTCGCCATTCTCCGCGTAGTACCATTCCGCGCCAGCCATCGTGTCGTTCTCCCGGTGAAGTTTGCGACGAATAACGTCGGCAGATGATCGGTGATCGTCAAGCGCACGCGAGATAGAAATCGCCGCGTCGTCTATAAGAGTCGCTGCACATGCGCGAGCCCTCACGTCGAACCAGCGCGGTCATCCTCATACTCGCGACGATCGCGTGCTTCGGCGTCGTGTGCACCTACGGCTTCACGAACTCCGAAGACGAAGGGCTCATCTCGCGCAACCCGATGTTCAACCCGCCGACCGCGGCGTCGCTGGGGCGGATCTGGAGCGGGCCGCACCTTTTTCTGTACGTGCCGGCGACGTACACGGCTTGGTGGCTGCTGGCGCAGGCGGCGCAGACGGGAACGCCGGACGCGAGCGGCGCGACGCTGAACCCCTGGGTGTTTCATGCGGCGAACCTGTTCGTGCACGTCATCGCTGCCCTGCTCGTGCTGCAATTGCTGCGGCGGCTGACGCGGCGCGAAGGCCCGGCGCTGATCGGGGCGCTGCTCTTTGCGATTCATCCGATCCAAACGGAAGCGGTGGCTTGGACGACCGGACTGAAAGACACGCTGTGCGGCGCGCTCTCTTTCGCGGCGCTGCTGCTGTACGTCAAGCACGTGCAACTTCGACTGGGCGCGGCGATGCACGACGACGTCCCGGATGCGCCGCATGCCGCGTCCGCGCCGAGCACGACAACCTACGTCGCCGCCACGATTTTTCTCGTCCTCGCGCTGCTCGCCAAGCCGGCGGCGATCGTGGTGCCGGTGATGGCGCTGATCATCGACCGCCTGATCCTCCGCAGGGAATGGCGCGAGATCGCGCGGTCGCTGGCGTTGTGGTTCGCGCTGATCGTGCCGTTCATGCTCGTCGCGCGGCTCGTGCAACCGGCGGCGGAAGTCACGCCGGCGCCGCTGGCGGTCCGGCCGCTGGTGGCGGCGGATGCGCTGGCGTTTTATCTCGGGAAACTTTTGCTGCCGGTCGAGTTGACCGGGAACTACGGGCGCACGCCGGAGTCGATCCTGCGCAGCGGCGCGATCTATTTCACCTGGCTCGCTCCGCTGCTTGCGGCGCTGGTCCTGTGGTGGCTCGGGAAACGCCGGCTCGTCGCGGCGGCGCTGCTGTTCGTCGCGGGCGTGCTGCCGGTGCTGGGGCTGACGACGTTTCTCTACCAGCAGTTTTCCACCGTCGCGGACCGGTTCGTCTACCTGTCGATGCTTGGACCAGCGCTGGCGGCGGCGTGGATCATGTCGCGGCGGTGGACGCGGGCCAGCGTGGCGATCGCGACATTGCTGCTCGTCGCGCTCGGCGTGCAGTCGATGTCGCAGGCGCGGGTGTGGCGGAATCGCCTGACGCTGGCGCAACATGCGGTAGCCGTGCAGCCGGCGAATCCGGCGGCGCGCAGCAGCTATGCCGGCGCGCTGATTCGAGAAAACCGCATCGATGAGGCAATCGTTCAGCTCGAAGAGGTGATGCGGATCATGCCCAACGATTACACGGCGGATTTGCTCGTGCGACTGCGGGCGACGACCCGACCCGTGACGACACGTCCAACGACTTCACCGGCGGAATAATTCAGCGCAGCGATTTCACCAGCTTGATCGCCTCGGGGCGCGTGGCGGTGATGTGGAAGAGGTTATAGAGCGAACAGGTCCGCATGGCGGCGGCGAGCGAGTCGGAGAGGTTGCAGATGGCCAGGTGCCCCCCGCCGCCGCGGATGCGCTGGCGGATGTTGACGAGCACGCCCAAGATCGCTGAGCCGACGTATTCGGCGCGGGTCATGTCGAGCACCCATCGCCCCGCGCGATCGTCGGCGGTCAGGCGGGCGATCTCCTCGTTCACGCGGTCGAACTCGTACATGTCGACCGAGCGCGGGACCGTAAGCTCGAGCACTTGAACGTCCGCTGCGGCGCCCGCGGCGGTCGATCCCGCGGCGGCGGCGGGAGCGGCGGCAAGTTGAACGTATCGTCCTGACATGCAACATGACTCCGTCGCCGACAGTAAACCAAGCGAATGAACTCTCGCTTGCGGGGAGCATCTTAGCCCACCGCGCGACCGGTTGCGAAGGAGGCACGCGTGTCATTTCTGTGGTATTGGCCGGCCGGCGGGTGGGATTTCGACGCCTGGAAGAAGAATCACGACTGGACGCCGATCGAATCCGAGCAGTCCGGCAAGGCCGAGCCGATCCCGCTCGTGACCGATGGAATGACCGCCGCGCAGTGGCCGAAGGAGCAGCAGAAGTGGCGGAAAGTTTCCGAGCAGGTGCTCGGATCGCTGAGCGACGGGCCGCCGACCAAGTTTCGTCACGAGGCGCTGGGGGCGACGTATCGCACCGAGAAATACTCGATGCGGCGGTATCGCTACACGCTGACGGATGAAGAGTGGGGATATGCCTGGCTGATGATGCCGAACGATCGGCGGGTCAAGCAAGGCGTCGTCATCGCACATCACCAGACGGTTCCGAGCGGGAAAGATGAGCCGGTCGCGCTCGATGTCGTCCCGGAGGCGGACGCGGGCGTGTACTACGCGAAGGAATTGGCCGAGCGCGGGTTCGTGGTGCTCGCGCCGGACGCGATCGCCTTCGGCGAACGGCAGGCGGCGCATCGCAACACGAAGTACCGCTCGGCGGAACAGTTCTTCGGCGCGCAGCCGCACGGGTCGGTGATGGGGAAGATGGCGTTCGACACGTCGCGCGCGATCGATTTCCTTCAGCAGCTTCCGGAGTTGAACGCGAAGCGGATCGGGTGCGTCGGACATTCGCATGGCGCGTACGGGACGCTGTTCTCGATGGTGGCCGACCCTCGCATCGACGCGGGCATCATGTCGTGCGGCATCAGCCTGCTGCGCGACGATCCGAACCCGGAACGGTGGTGGCGGCGAACATCGTTGATCCCGCGACTCGGCTATTACGAATCGGACAAGGCGAAGTCGCCGATCGATTTTCACATCTGGCTGGCGCTGTGCGCGCCGCGGCCGGTGATGGTGATCGGCGGAAAGCAGGACACGATTTTCCCGAACCAGGCGGCGCTGCCGAAGCGGTTGGAAGAGGTGCGGAAGGTCTATCGGCTGCTGGGGAAGGCGGATGGGTTGGAGGAGTTTATCTTCGACGGGCCGCATAGTTTCCACGCGACGGCGCGGGAGCGGGGGTATGCGATGCTGGAAAAAGCGCTGTCCTGATTCATCTCGAGAATGTCATCCCGAAGGGAGCTATGCGACCTGAGGGACCTCGGAGTAGGAGACTCGTTCGGCTCCGAGATCCCTCGGTCGCTAAGGCTCCTCGGGATGACATGGCTTGGGCGGTTGCGCGTTTAGGAATGTCGCGTAGTGGGCGCGGTCGTCGCGTCCTTATCAGCCCAGCCGAAGTGGTGACTGGCGAGCCAATCGGCGCACACGCTCGACCACGTGCGCAGCACCGGATCGTTTTCCGCTAAACCGACGCCGTGCTTGCCCCGCTCGTAAACGTGCATCGCGTACGGCACCTTGTTCTGCCGCAGGGCGGCGGCGTAGAGGAGACTGTTTTCGACGGGGACGCCGGGATCCGCGACCGTGTGAAACAGAAACGCCGGCGGCGTGCGGGGCGTGACGTGGCGCTCGGCGGATAGCAATTCGACCAATTCCCGCGGCGGATTTTCGCCGAGAAGGTTTTTCCGCGAGCCGGTGTGGGCGGAGACTTCCGTGAAGGTGATCACCGGATAGCAGAGCACCGAAACGTCAGGACGGCTGCTGACGCGGTCGATCGGATCCGCGGCATTGGGATCGCCGTCGTCAAATTTCGTCGAGATGGTCGCGGCGAGGTGTCCGCCGGCGGAGAAGCCGAGGACGCCGATGCGCGTGGGATCAAGTTCCCATTCCTTGGCGCGGGCGCGGACGGTTCGCACGGCGCGGGCGGCGTCGAGCAGCGGCGTGGGGTGACGGTGCGGTGCACGGCGGTAGCGCAGGACGAAACCGGTGACGCCGTTGCGGTTCCATCGCCGGGCGACGGGGTCGCTCTCGTGCGGCGCGAGATTCGCGTAGCCGCCGCCGGGAAAAACGATGATCGCCGAGCCGTCCGGGTTTGCCGGGCGGAAGATCTGGAGCGTGGGAATATCGTCGGGCGCGTCGCCCTTCTGATTCGGCGCTTTGCCATCCCACAAACGCATCGGCGGCGGCGCGGGCGGCGGTGCTGATTCGGGCATGGGCGGGATGATATGCGAAAACTACTCTGAAATGACCGGCTCGACCTTGGGCAAAACGTCCCACGGATCGAGGCACCCTGCGATTTTCTTCGGCTCGGTGGTATCCACGTGAAGGTCGAGGTGGAGCACGTTGGACTTGAGACGAATGCCGTGGCGGTGGTGCTCGACGACGGTGTCGTAGTCGCTGATGCCCGCTGCGCTGGTTTCGACGTAGTAGTCGTTCGCGGTGGTGATCTTCTCGCCCATGACGACGACGTCGGCGTTGTTGACGGGGCCGCCGAAGTTTTTGGAGAAGTAGCGGATCTTCTTTTCGACGAGGTGACCGTTGACGACGTAGCTGTGGTGCTCGTTGGGGTTCTCATCGTCGGCGGGACAGAGCGCGACCTTGGGGGTCCAGTCTTTTGGGTCGGTGCTGCTCGGATCGGCCGGCGGCGGCGTGTGCATGACGATCTGCGGCCAACGGTGGTTGACCGGCGCAAGGTTGGTGAAGTTGCCGTCATCGGGCGGGAAGAGCCAGCCGGCGTTCTCCGCCGCGTACGCCGCCATCGCGATGCCGATCTGCCGCATGTTGGATTGGCAGGTGATGCTGCGCGACGCGGCCCGCGCGCCGGAAAGGGTTGGGAAGAGCAGGCCGAGCAGG
>JAXDMN010000108.1:0-3756 GCA_034666045.1 Phycisphaerales bacterium
AGCAGAAGCCACGCCGCCCGCGCTTGATACCGCGGGCGGTTTTCTTTCAAATTGCAAATCGCAAATCGCAACTTGTAAATCCATGAACGTCGCCCTCTTCATCACCTGCCTGACCGACCAGTTCTACCCTCACGTCGGCGTCGCAGTGACGAAGATCCTCGAGCACTTCGGCTGCCGAGTTTCCTTCCCGCAATCACAAACCTGCTGCGGACAGCCGTTTTTCAACAACGGATTCCACGACGAGTCGCGCGAGCTGGCCAAGCGATTCATCGAGATCTTCGAGCCGTACGAGTACATCGTGACGCCGTCCGGCTCGTGCGCGGCGATGGTGCGCGAGCAGTACGAGTATCTGCTCAAGGACAACCACGCCTACGCGCACGGGATGCATGCGATCACGTCGCGCACGTACGAGTTCGTCGAGTTTCTCGACAAGGTGCTGAAGGTCGATTTTTCACAGTTCAAGCTGCCGGTCAGCGAGAGCTGCACGTACCACTACACCTGCCACCTGCGCGGCATCGGCGTCAAAGACGAGGGCCTGAAACTTCTCCAGCAGATCGGGGGCGTCGACTTCACGCCGCTGGAAAAGACCGACCAGTGCTGCGGCTTCGGCGGGACGTTCGCGGTCAAGTACCCAGCCATCAGCGGCGCCATCGTGGAAGACAAAGCCGACTGCATCGCCGCCACAGGCGCCCGCACGGTCATCTGCAACGACGCCGGCTGCACCATGAACATCAGCGGCATGCTCCACCGCCGCGAGCAGAAGCAGCAGGTCCGCCACATCGCCGAGCTGATGGCGGAGGCGATGGGGATCGATATGAACAAGTGGTGAGGGTTTGCGGTACGGCTGAGCTCGCTGGCTCGCAGGTGCCCGATTTGGAAAAACGAACCCACCGTCTCAAAAACCGCTATATCTCGTTTCTCTTGCCATATTTACGGCAGTAGCCCCGCGCCAAATTTCCCGTCGAGTTTGGTGAAACCCGCCGTAGCTCGTAATCGTATGGCATAAATAGACCTAGGAAGGTTGGGAGCGACACTTTGCCGACACAGCGTTTTTATCGTTTTGCTGCTTGTGCCGTCTCCCTCGCCGCCGCGACTTCGGCGCGGGCGGTCATCTTTCAGTCCACCGGGGACCCCACGTTCAACACCGCTGCGCCGACCGGCACGCTTGCGGGCAGCGGGTGGCAATATCAGATCAACTACGGCTCGTACCTCGCCACGCCCATCGGCCCGACGCACATCGTGACCGCCGCCCACCAGGGCGCGATCCCGGGCAACACGTTCAACTACAACGGCGTCAATTACACGGTCATCGCGTTCGCAGACGGCGCGGCCTCGAAAGACTTTGGCGATCTGCGCGTGCTCCGCGTCGACAAGCCGATCCTTTCCTACGCGCCGCTCTACGAATCAGCCGGCGACGGAAGCGAGAACGGCAAGAACATCGTCGTCATGGGGCGCGGCACGCAGCGCGGCAGCGTCATCAACGTCAACGGCGTCGACAAGGGGTGGAACTGGGGCGCATCCGACTTCGTCCGCCGCTGGGGCGAAAACAAAATCACCGGCTTCGCCAACAGCAATTCGCTGATCCGCTTCGACTTCGACCTCAACACGCCGCTCGGCACCGGCGTGAACGAAGCAATCGTCAGCGCCGGCGATTCCGGCGGCGCGGCGTTCATTAACGTCAACGGGCAATGGAAGCTCGCCGGCATCAACTACAGCGTCACGGGCCCGTACAGCATTCCGCCCGGCACCGACCAGTTCACCGCTGCCCTCTATGACACGAGCGGGTTATTCGACCATCAGACCGGCGCGCCCGGCGTCGGCCCGTCCGGCGCGTACGCGAGCCGCATCTCCAGCAGCGCGACCAGCATCAAGGCGCTGCTCGCGCTGCCGCCGACGTGGAAGACCAACGCCAACGGCACCTGGGCGACCGCGGCGAACTGGGCGAACGGCGGCGTGCCCAATGCGGTCGGCGCCATCGCCGATTTTCGCACGATCATCACCGCGCCGCGCAGCGTTACGTACTCCGGCACGGTCACCGTCGGCACGATGGACTTCGACAGCACGCAGAGCTACTCGATCGTGGGCGGCGTCGCCGCGCCGAGCACGCTCCATCTCAACGTCGCCAGCGGCAACGCCGCCGTCAACGTGGCGTCGGGAAACCACAGCATTTCCGGCCTGTATCTGGACGATCCGACGGCATTTAACATCGTGCAGGCGTCGTCGACGCTGACGACCGGTTTCTCCGCGTCCGCGCAGCCGATCACCAAGGAAGGCGCGGGTACGCTCGCCGCGAATCGCTTGATTGGCGGATCCCTGGCGATCACGCAGGGCGCCGTCGCGATGACCGGCAACGGCTCATCGACGGGCACGAGCAAGGTGACCGGGCTTTCCGTCAGCGCGGGCGCGAAGCTCGACCTGAAGAACAACGATCTCGTCGTCGCCAACACGCCGGTCGGCGCGAAGGTCGGCTCGAACTACACCGGCCTGACCGGTTTGATCGCGCAGGGACAAACCGGCGATTGGACGGGCGCCGGGATCAGCAGTTCAGCCGCCGCCGCCGCGAATGGACTCACCGCGCTCGGCATCGCGGGCGCGGGCGACGTCCTCGGCTTGCCAATCGGCGCGACCGGAACCTGGAGCGGCCAGACCATCAGCGCCAGCGATGCGCTGATCGCCTACACCTACGCCGGCGACGCCAATCTCGACGGGTTCATCTCAGGCGACGACTACTCGGCGATCGACTTCAACGTCGGCACGAGCGCGAGCGGCTGGTACAACGGCGATTTCAATTACGACGGGATCATCTCGGGCGACGACTACAGCACGATCGACTTCAATTATGCGGCGCAGGGCGCGCCGTTGATCGTCTCCGCTCCCGACTCCGCGATGATGTCAGGCGTCGCCGTCGTCCCAGAACCGGGTTCCCTGTCGCTTGTCGCCTTCGCGTCGGCAACACTGCTGCTGCGCCGTCGACGTCGCGCGTAGGATGCAGCGTCAGACAAACTTCAATTTCCGCGCGGCAAACATCACCATCTGCAACAGCAGCCACCCGTGCCGCCAGCGCTGGATATTCGTCTCGCCGTAGACTCGCTCGCGGTAGCGGATCGGCAGGTCGACGATCTTCAGGTTCAGCTTCGCCGCCCCGAAGAGCAGATCGAAGTCGCCGAACGGATCGAAATCGCCGAAGTACGCGCGGTTGGCGGCGATCAGGTCGTAGTCGTCGCGCCACAGCACCTTCGTGCCGCACAGCGTGTCCTTAATCGGCTGGCCGAGCAGCCCGGAGAACGCCAGCGAGAAGAATTTGTTGCCGGCGAGATTGGCCATGCGCATGGCGCGCTTTTCCATCGGGTAGACGAGGCGCACGCCATTCACAAACTCGCCCTTGCCGCTGACGAGCGCGTCGTAGAAGCGCGGTAGATCTTCGGGCGGCACGGTGAGATCGGCGTCGAGGATCATCAGCACGTCGCCGCCGGCATTGGCGAAGCCGGTGCGGACGGCGTCGCCTTTTCCCTTGCCGGTCTGCTTGAAGAGCTTCGCGGCGACCTCGGGATGCGCGGCGATCGCGCGCTCGATGGCCGCGTACGTGTCGTCCGTCGAGCCACCCTCGACGAAGACAAGTTCGGTCCCACCGCCAAGCTGCGGCGTGCGGCGAAAGATGTTCTCGATGTTCCCCGCCTCGTTGCGCGCGGCGACGACGACGGAGATTTTCGGCGGCGTCACGCGCGGCGGCGTGGATTGTTGCTGGGGCAGCAGCCG
>JAXDMN010000109.1:0-18486 GCA_034666045.1 Phycisphaerales bacterium
CTGCGGACTTGAGCTGCAACGCACCGCTCGCAATGCCCGCGAGCGTCGTCTTCGCGCCGGGACTTTGCAGAAACGGTTCAATCCCCGCGAGATCCGCGCTCGTGATCTGAATTTTCTCGTCCGCAGCCAGCTTGTCGACGTTGACGATGTTGTTCTCGATCGCATCGATCGCCCCGACGATCGTAATCGTGCCGGGCGGCGATTGGCCGACGCGGTAAACGAACTTGGCGTCGTTGGTGATCTCGGAATTGATGTTCGGAATGTTGACGACGACGTCGCCGGACTCGAGATGGATCGGCGACCGCACCGCCGGACCGCTGACGGTCGCGCGGGCCTGGTTGATGGTGATCTTGCCTTTGATGTCCGGGATTTTTGTCGGCTGCGTGGGCTGCGGCGACGTCTGATCCGGCGGCGCGGCGGGCGGTGTCGCATTGCCGCCGCTGTCTTTCATCAGCTTGCCGAGATTCGTGCTTCCATCTTCGTAGATCTCGAGGTTCACGAGATTCGGCTTATCGATGACGGTGTCGCCGAGATCGTACTTGCCGCGGGCGGCGCCGATCAGCGAAATGGGGACGCGCACGCTCGCGATTTCGAGCACCCGGCGGCCCTGCTGGTCGTCGATCTTGACGCCGTTGAGCGTGACGCCGCTCAGCCAGCCGATCGACAGGTCGGCGACATCGAGTTTGCCGTTGAGCGAGTTGTTGATCTTCCCGACGATGAAGGATTTCCCCGGGCCGCTGCTGATGAGCGTCGGCGCGAGGGCTACGAGCAGGATCAGGAGGAGCAGGATGCCGACGATCACCCAGGGCCAGCGCTTGCGGCGGCGCTTTGGGGCGGGCGCGGGCGCGGCGGATGGGTCGGGCTGTTGCGGCGGAAGGTTCGGGTTGGCTGGGTCTGCGGGATAATTTTCGGCCATGAGTGCGATCCTGTGAGGCGAGTTACGCGCTGTCTGACAGTAGTTCAAGACACCGGCTGATTCAAAACGGGCGGCAATTGCGCGGCCTATGGTTGCGACGGGCGGCGTGCAGGGTTAATTTCGCCCGCTGCGCGTGTCGATAAACCTTCCGTCGCCCCCCGTCCGCGCATCGCCAGGAGCCGCAGTTATGGGAACTTCGCCCGCCACCCCACGCAAAAAAGCCCTGATCACCGGCATTACCGGGCAGGACGGTTCGTACCTCGCCGAGTTCCTGCTCATCCGCGGCTACGAAGTTCACGGCCTCGTCCGCCGCAGCTCGTCGTTCAACACCGACCGCATCGAACACCTCTATCGCGATCCGCACGATCCGGAAGCGCGGCTTTTTCTGCACTACGGCGATCTCGTCGACGGCACCGGCCTGCGCGAAGTGCTCACGCGCGTGCAGCCGGACGAAGTTTACAACCTCGGGGCGCAGTCGCACGTTCGCGTCAGCTTCGATCAGCCGGTCTATACGGTGATGTCGGACGCGCTCGGCACGATGCAGTTGCTCGAAGCGATCCGCGACACCGGCCAGCCGGTGCGCTTTTACCAGGCGAGCAGCTCCGAGATGTACGGCAAGGTGGTCGAGACGCCGCAGACGGAGAAGACGCCCTTCTATCCGCGCAGCCCATACGCCTGCGCGAAGGTCTATTCGTACTGGCAGACGGTGAACTACCGCGAGTCGTACAACATGTACGCGTGCAACGGCATCCTCTTCAACCACGAGAGTCCCCGCCGCGGCGAAACGTTCGTCACTCGGAAAATCACCCGCGCGGCGACGCGCATCAAGGTCGGCCTGCAGAAGAAACTCTTCCTCGGCAACCTCGAAGCGAAGCGCGACTGGGGCTTCGCCGGCGATTACGTCGAGGCGATGTGGCTGATGCTCCAGCAACCCAAGCCGGACGACTACGTCATCGCCACCGGTGAAACGCACAGCGTGCGGGAGTTTCTGGACGAAGTGTTCGGGCACCTCGAACTGGACTGGAAGAAGCATGTCGAAGTCGACCCCCGCTATTTCCGCCCGGCGGAGGTGGATCTGCTGCTCGGCGACGCAAGCAAGGCGAAGAAGCACCTCGGCTGGACGCCGAAGGTCACGTTCAAGACGCTGGCGAAAATGATGGTCGACGCCGACCTGAAGATGGCGAAGCGCGAACGAGTAATCGCGAATCACAGCGAGTCGGAAGAGACTTAAGAGTTTGAACCACGAAGTCACGAAGAGCACGAAGCGGTGCTTGGACTCCGGTTGCTCTTCGTGTTCTTCGTGGCTTCGTGGTTAATAATTGGTTTTTATGAGCGTTTCGAAAAGCGATCGCATCGTCGTGACGGGCGGGGCCGGGTTTCTTGGCAGCTTTGTTGTCGAGAAGCTCAAGGCGCGCGGTTACACGAACCTGATCGTGCCGCGGCGGCGGGAATATGACCTGACGAGCGAAGCGGGCGCGGAGCGGATTTACCAGGACCATAAGCCGGACGTCATTCTTCATCTGGCCGCGGAAGTCGGCGGGATCGGGGCGAATCGGGAAAATCCGGGCCGATACTTTTTCGCGAATATGTCGATGGGGCTGCACCTGATCGAAGGGGCGCGGAAGCACGGGCTGGGAAAATTCGTGCAGGTCGGGACGATCTGCGCGTATCCGAATCTGACGCCGGTGCCGTTCAAGGAAGCGGATTTGTGGAACGGCTATCCGGAGGTGACGAACGCGCCGTACGGCGTCGCGAAAAAGGCGCTGCTGGTGATGCTCCAAAGCTATCGCGAGCAGTACAAGCTCAACGGCGTGTACGTACTGCCCGTCAACCTCTACGGCCCACGCGACAACTTCGATCTCAAAACCAGCCACGTCATTCCCGCGTTGATCCGTAAATGCGTCGAGGCGAAGCGGCGCGGGGATAAGGAGATCCAGGCGTGGGGCACCGGCTCGGCCAGCCGCGAGTTTTTATACGTCGAGGACTGCGCCGAGGGCATCATCCTGTCGATGGAGAAGTACGACTCGCCCGAGCCGATGAATCTCGGCAGCGGGCGGGAAATCACGATCAAAGCGCTGACGGAACTCGTATCCAAGCTGTGCGGCTTTGAGGGCCGGATCGTCTGGGACCCCACCAAGCCGGACGGCCAGCCGCGGCGGTGCCTGGATGTGAGTCGGGCGAAGGAACGCATCGGTTTCACCGCCGGCACAACGCTGGAAGACGGGCTGCGCAAGACGATCGCATGGTACGAGCAGAACGCGAAGTAGATGCGGAGAAAGTTGTCATCCTGAGGTACTCCGAAGGATCTGGCGCTGGACGACGGATCACGCAGATCCTTCGTAGTACCTCAGGATGACATTTGTTTCACTGGCGCTCGTTCTGCGTAAGACTTATTACGGTTATTCCATCGCGCGAACGCAGCATTTTGACGCTGCTTGACGCGGATGAGAGGCCCTTCATAATGACATGCCGGGCCCCTGTCTTTTCCTTCATTCGGATGGGTTGAAGAGATGCGCGATAACAAGCAAAGCGTCGTCGTCTGCGGTGGCGGCGGTTTCATTGGCGGACACCTGATCGGCGACCTCATTCGCAAGGGGTTCAAGTCCGTCAAGTGCGTCGACGTCAAGCCCAAGAGCGAGTGGTACCAGGTTCACCCCGAGGCGGAGAACGTCGTCGCGGACCTGAACCTGAAGGACGCCGCGTTTGACGCGACGAAGAATCGCGACGTCGTCATCAACCTCGCCTGCAACATGGGCGGGATGGGCTTTATCGAAAACAACAAGGGCCTGTGCATGATCAGCGTGTTGATCAACACGCACCTGCTCATGGGCGCGAAGGAGCACGGCGCGAAGCGCTTCTTCTACGCGTCGTCCGCCTGCGTCTACAACGCCGACAAGCAGAAGGAAAAGAAGCGCGAGACTTATCTCAAGGAAGAGGATGCGTATCCCGCGATGCCGGAAGACGGCTACGGGTGGGAAAAACTCTTCTCCGAGCGCATGTGCCGCCACTTCCGCGAGGACTGGAAGGTCGAGTCGCGCGTCGCGCGTTTTCATAACGTCTACGGCCCCTACGGCACCTGGGAAGGCGGCCGCGAAAAAGCGCCGGCGGCGATCTGCCGCAAAGTCATCGAAGCGAAGATGAGCGGAAAGCACGACATCGAAATCTGGGGCGACGGACAGCAGACGCGCTCGTTCATGTACATCAGCGACTGCCTCAAGGGGATCTACATGATCACCGAGAGCGACACCTGGCACGAGCCGATCAACCTCGGCTCAGCGGAAGGCGTCACGATCAACCAGCTCGTCGACATGGCCGAGGACATCGGCGGCATCAAGCTCAAACGCCGCTACAACCTCGACGCGCCCAAGGGCGTGAACGGCCGCAACAGCGACAACACGCTGATCAACAAGGTCTTCGGCTGGGAGCCGAATACGAAGCTGCGCGATGGCTTGGAAGTGACGTATCGCTGGATCCACGATCAGATGGCGAGCCGGAAGGCGTAGGGATTTGCAATTTGCGATTTGCAATTTGCAATTGAAAAGACGAAACGCTTGTTTTCTTCCAATCGCAAATTGCAAATTGCAAATCGCAAATCCGCCCTCCTCGTCCTCAGCCAGGTCTTCGTCCCCGACCCCGCGTCGGTCGGCCAGCACATGGCGGACGTCGCCTTTGAGATGGCGGCGCGAGGGCATCGCGTTCTCGTCTACACTTCGGCGCGGGGGTACGAGAATCCCAACAACATCTATCCGAAACGCGAGACCATCCGCGGCGTCGAGATCCGCCGGCTTGGCTTCGCCTCGTTCGGCAAGAAAAATCTGCTCATCCGCGCCTTCGGCACCGCGTCGTTCATGGTCCAGGCGATTCTCATCGTGCTGACGACGCGAAAACTCGGCGGGATTTTTTTCAGCACGTCGCCGCCGCTGATTGGCATCGCCGCGATGATCGGCAAATGGTTCCGCCGGGTGCCGATCGCGTACTGGGCGATGGACCTGAATCCCGATCAGCTCATCGCGATGGGGAAGATCACGAAAACGTCCCTCACCGCGCGCGTGCTGGAGACGGCGAACCGGCTGATCCTGAACAATTCCTCGCTGGTCGTCGCCCTCGATCGCTTCATGGCCGACCGCCTGCGCCTTCGCGTCCGCGACATCGACCGGAAAATGCTCGTCATGCCGCCGTGGCCGCACGATGCGCATCTCGAGCCGCTGCCGCACCGCGAGAACCCGTTTCGCGCCAAGCACGACCTCACGGAAAAATTCGTCATCATGTACAGCGGCAATCACAGCCCGTCGAACCCGCTGCGCACGCTGCTCGAAGCCGCCCGGCAGCTCAAGGATCACGCGAAACTTCAGTTCATGTTCGTCGGCGGCGGGCTTGGCAAGAAAGAGGTCGAAGCCTTCGCGAAAGAGCACGATGTGCGAACGATCGTCTCGCTCCCCTACCAGCCGCTGGCGGATTTGCGTTACTCGCTCAGCGCGGCCGACGTCCACGTCGTCTCGCTCGGCGAAGACATGGTCGGGATCGTCCACCCGTGCAAGATCTACGGCGCCATGACCGTCGGCCGGCCGATTCTTTTTCTTGGCCCGCGCCCGTCGCACGTGGCGGATATTCTCGACGAGAATCCGATCGGCAAACAGGTGGCCCACGGCGACGTGGCGGCGTGCGTGGCGGCGATTCAATCATTTTTCGACGCCCCGCCGGCGCAATTGAGTACGATGGGCGATCTGGCGCAGCGCGTGTTGACGCAGCGCTTCACTCAGGTTTACCTGTGCGGAAAGTTCTGCGACGCGCTTGAAGGCGCGCTGAAGATGTCCCCGCCGCCCGCCGCGTCGGATCAACGGAGCGAACATGCGACTGCCCAGCCTTTGCCTGCTGCTCATTAGCATCGCCGCGACCGGCCTGGCGTGCGAGAAGAACGTCCAGGAAGTCCGCCGCCATCCCGGCCAGTTCAACAATTCGACCTACAGCGGCATTCGCGGCGCCCCCGCCGGCTTTGGCAATGCACCCCGCACCGGCGTGCGCGGCGCCCCCAGCGGTTTTAACGGCGAAATCCACAGCGGCGTGCGCGCGGCACCGGCGACGCCAACGGCCGCCGCCCGCGCCAATGTCGGCGGCGGCGGCGCGGTGACGCCATCAGGCCAGGCGCGCGCAGTGGGTGGTGGCGGCGCGGGCGCGCCGATCTCGCCGATGGACGGCCGCCGATAGTTCAGTCGAATTCCGCCCTCACACCAGGTGCGCCGTCTTCTCCACCGCCAGCGTCAGCGGCTTGAGATAGCTCTCGCCGAACAGGTTCAGGTGGTTGATCATCGGGTAGAGCTGGTAGATCGGCTTGCGGAATTTGTGGTAGTCGCCGCTGAGCTTGTGGCGGTTCTGGTACGACTTCAGGAACGCGGGCGTGCAGGTGTGGAAGAGCTCGAGGTATGCGATCTCCGCCTCGGCGTGGGCGAATTTGCAGTTGGGGTCGAGCAGCGCCTTGATGTGCCACTTGCCGTCGCCGTTGCGGGCGACCATCACGTTGGTGTTCCAGATGTCCCAGTGAACGAGCCGCGGCTGATCGCCGTGCGCGAGGAAGCGCTCGAGGCGCTCGTGGATTTTCGCGATGTGCTTCTTCGCGCCCTTCGGGAGGTGCTTGTCCTTCTCCGCTTCGTGCCAGATCGCGTCGTAGACCGACCGATAAAACGCCGGCCAGGTGGCGAAGGTCGCGCCGTCCGCCATCACGCGCATGTACGTGCCGTTCGTGTGGTCGTGCATGGCGGCGACGATTTCCGCGAGCTCGGCCTGGAGTGAATCGAACTCCTCCGCGGTGCACTGCCGCCTGGCTTCGCCGAGGTCGACGCCTTCGATGAACTCCAGCAGGATGTAGCTGAACGGGTCGTCGAGCGAGCCGATTTTCCAGCAGAGCACTTCCGGGACCGGGACGCCGCAGCTTTTCAGCATCGCGAGCTGGTACGCCTCGCGCTCATAGCTTTTGTCGACGCGGTGCGGCGAGACCTTGATGACGACGCGGCGGGCGTCACTGAGGTGCAGCTCGAGCGTGGTGTTGATCTGCCCGCCGTGAAGGGGAACAAACTCCGTCAGCTCCGTCGCCGTGCCGGCAAAATCCTGCACGATGCGGCGGAGCGACTGCCACGAGATGTCGACATCACCCATCGACATTGAGGTGCGCTGCTGCTGCTAAAGAATTGTCGCATCTGGCGGGGAGGGAAACAACCACGAAGTGGGGATTGACGAGTGGTGATTGATGAAGAAAGCATGTGGGCCTTCGGCCCGACCGCTACGCGAAAGAGTCCAGTGTCAATCACTACTGATCAATCACCATGCATCAGGTTCCCCATCCGCCGCCGCCGGGCGTAATAATCCGCAAGACGTCGCCGCGGGAGAGTTTGATTTTTGCTTTGCCGCCGACGGATTGGCCGTTGACGGAATTCGCGCCGGAACTGGCCGCGGCGCCGCCGGCGAGGCCGTATGGGCGCGAGACGCGGCGATCGGTGATGACGGTTCCCTCGGCGGGGGCAAGGGCTTCGATCTCGCGAATGATTCCGTCGCCGCCGCGATATTTGCCGGTGCCGCCGCTGCGCGGTGCGCGCTCGAATCGGCGGACGCGCAGCGGGTATTGCATTTCGATCGCCTCGGCGGGCGTATTGAGCGTGTTGGTCATGTGACACTGCACGGCTGACGCGCCGTCGCCGTCGGGTGCCGCGCCGCTGCCGCCGCCGATCGTCTCATAGTAGGTCCAGGCGGATTGCTCTCCGCCCGGCCCGCCGAGCGCGACGCTCGACATCGTGCCGCAGCTCGCGGCCGGGATTTGTTGCGGAAGCGCTTTCGCTAGCGCGCCAAAAACGACGTCGACCACGCGCTGGCTCGTCTCGGTATTCCCGGCGACGACCGCGGCGGGAAATTGCGCGTGTACGACGCTGCCCGGCCGCGTGAGCACGTCAATGTTGCGGAAACATCCGCCGTTGAGCGGCACGTGCTCGTCCAGCAGGCAGGCGAAGCAGTAGTAGACCGCCGCCCGCGCGACAGAGGCGGGACAGTTCACGCAGCCGGCGACCTGGTTGTCGCAGCGGGTGAGATCGACGGTCGCGCGATCGTTATCGATGCGAACAGTCGCGCGGATCGCGACCGGGCCGTAGCCGGTGCCGTCGTCGTCGAGAACGTCATCGAAGCGATATTCGCCGTCCGGGATCGCGTCGATCGTCCGCGCGAGAAACGCCTGGGAATAATCGAGCAGCGCGCGGCCGTACTGCTGCACGGTTTCTAGCCCGTGCGCGGCGATCATGCGCATCATCGCGGCGGCGCCGACGCGATTGGCGGCGAGCTGCGCATCGAGATCGCCGAGCCGCTCGTCCGGCGTGCGAACCGCCTTGAGAATCCGGTTCAGGAGTTCGTCCTGCACCACGCCGCCCTTCTGAAGAAAACCCGGCTCGATGCGGATGCCCTCTTCGTCGATGTGGCGGCTGAGCGTCATCGACCCCGGGCTGATGCCGCCAACATCGGCGTGGTGCGCGCGGTTGGCGACGTAGCCGGCCAGCGTGTTTTGGTGAAATATTGGCGAAACGAGCGTGATATCCGGCAGATGGGTGCCGCCGGCGAAGGGATCGTTGACGATGGCGACGTCGCCGTCGGCGAGCGTGCCGAGCTTTTCCAGCACCGTGCGAACGCTGTCGCCCATCGAGCCGAGATGCACCGGAATATGCGCCGCCTGCGCGAGCAGCGCGCCGGCGGGGTCGAAGATCGCGCAGGAAAAATCCCGCCGCTCCTTGATGTTCGCCGAGAACGCGACGCGCTGAAGCGTGATGCCCATCTCATCGGCCGCGGCCTCGAAGAGGTTGCGCATGAGCTCGAGCTGGATTGGATCGACAGCGTCGGCATGGGTCATGTCTTCTCCAATCGATTCAACACGACAGAACCATTCGCTTGCGCCTGCGCCAGCCAACCTGCCGGCACGAAGGTCGTCGCCTCCGCGTCGATCAACAGGAACGGCCCGGCGGATTTTCCGGCCCAGGCGAGGTGAGAGCGGGTCATCACCGCGGCGCGGACGGTTTCGCCGTGGGCGTCGATCAGCTCGCATTCGCGGATCACCGCGCGGGCCGGCACCTCGGCGGCGATCGGCGGGAGCGCGACATGCGGGGATTTTCCGATGTGGCGGACGCGCAGGGTGACGATCTCGATCGCGCGTCCGCCGGGCGGTCGGCCGTAGGCGGTTTTGTAGGCGGTGTAGAAGCGGCGCGAGATGTCGGCGGTCGTCATCGCGACCACCGCAATCTTCAGCTCGTGCGATTGCCCGCGAAAGCGAACGTCGGCGAAATGCTCGACGGATGCGGTGGCCGATTTCGGCAATTGCGCTTCGGCGTCGCTCGAAAGCTTGGCGAACTCCGCTTCGATGTCGCCGTCCGTGAGCTGCGACATCTGCACGACCGTGCGCGCGACGTCCACGACCGGCGGCGCGACGACCATCCCCAGCGCGCTGAGCACGCCCGCGTACGGCGGCACGAGCACGGTTTTTATTTCCAGCCCGTCGGCCAGCGCGCAGGCATGCAAACCGCCGGCGCCGCCGAAGCTGACGAGCGTGAACTGGCGCGGATCGTGCCCGCGCTGGGCGGTCACCGCGCGGACGGCGTTGGTCATGTTCGCCTCGGCGACGCGCACGATGCCGAGGGCGGCGTCGATGACGCTCTTTCCCATCGCGGCGGCGAGCGGTTCGATCGCTTTGTGCGCGAGTTCCGCATCAATCTTCATCGCGCCGCCGAGGAACATGTCCGGGACAATTCGGCGAAGGACGAGGTTGGCGTCGGTTACGGTCGGCACCGTCCCGCCGCGGCCGTAACTCGCGGGGCCGGGGATCGCGCCGGCTGATTTGGGTCCGACGCGCAGCGCGCCGCCCGCGTCGATCGCCGCGATCGATCCGCCGCCGGCGCCGACCGTGTGGATGTCGAAAACCGGCAGCCCAATCGGCAGGCCATCGACGGTGCTGCGCGTCGTCCAGTGCGGCTGACCGTCTGAGACGAGCGCGACGTCGGTGCTCGTGCCGCCCATGTCGTAGGTGATGACGTCCTTGAAGCCTGCCGCCCGCGCGACGAACGCCGCGCCCATCACGCCGCCCGCCGGTCCGGATAGCACGAGCTTGGCAGCGGAACGCGAGGCTTCTTCGACCGAAAGAGTTCCTCCTGCGGATTGGGTGATTCGCAGATCTCTTACGCGACGAGGCAAGCCGGAGGCGAGCGATTCGAGATAGCTTTGGACGGTCGGGCGGAGGGATGCGTTGATCGCGGTTGTGCTGGCGCGCTCGTACTCGCGAAATTCCGGGAGCACTTCGCTGCTGATGCTGATCGTCAACCCCGCCGCCGCGAGACGGTCGCGAAGTTTTTGTTCGTGCGATGGATTCACGAAGCTGAAGAGCAGGCAGATCGCAACGTGACGCAGGTTTTTGTCCTGGATCTCGCGCAGGACGCGGGCGATCTCCGCATCCGACAGCGCCGTCACGACCCGCCCGCGCGCGTCAATCCGCTCGCGGACGGTGAACCAGTTCTCCTCCGGCGTGATCGGCGCGGGACGCTCGATCCGCAGCGCGTAAAGCCGCGGGCGATTCTGTCGGCCGATGAGGAGCATGTCGCGAAAGCCTTCGGTGGTGATGAAGGCGACCGCCTCGCCTGCGCGCTGGAGCAACGCGTTCGTCGCGACAGTCGAACCGTGAATCAGTTCGATGGAGGATGCGTCGCCCGCGGCGCGATTCGTCGCTTCGATGACCGCAAGATGAAAATCCGGGGGCGTCGACGGGATTTTGACGATTGCCAGCGTGCCGGCGGCGGCGT
The DNA here is from genome assembly GCA_034666045.1 of Phycisphaerales bacterium. GTDB lineage: Bacteria > Planctomycetota > Phycisphaerae > Tepidisphaerales > Tepidisphaeraceae > JAICTV01. Next base: position 10,729 of record JAXDMN010000109.1, read on the forward strand.
CGAAGGCGACGAGGTCCGTGAACGTCCCGCCCACGTCCACGCCGATGCGAAGCATGCGCCCCGAGCTGGTTTGTTCGCCCGCATCCGTGGGCATAGAATCGCACCCGATGAGTAGATTCGCCGCTTTCGCGACCGTGTTGTTGAGCTTATGCGTCGCCTGCCCCGGCTGCAATTCACGCCGAAAAGTCCCGCCGATCGATATGCGCCAGACGGTCGGCTTTCTCGCGTCCGATGCGCTCGAAGGACGCGGCCCCGCGACGGCGGGACTCGATCGCGCCGCCGACTACATCGCTCGCGAATTCCAGTCGATCGGCCTGCGAACGATGGCGGGCAATAGCGGTTTCTTTCAGCCGTTCGAGATGACGATCGCGACGGAAGTGGGCCCGAAGACGGCATTGCGCGTCGGCGATCGCGCGTTCAAGGCGGGGGAAGATTTCGTTCCGGTCGGCGTGTCGAGTGAAGGCGCATTTAGCGGGCCGGTCGTCTTCGCGGGGTATGGTGTGAAGAACGCGGATCACAAATACGACGATTACGCGGGGCTCGACGTGAAGGGAAAAGTCGTGCTGGCGATGCGTTATGAGCCGCACGATGAGAAGGGGAAGAGCAAGTTCCAGCCTGAAGGTTGGTCTGACGCCGCCACGTTCGCGGCGAAAGCGCGACTGGCGCGCGAAGCCGGCGCGGCGGCGCTGCTCATCGTGACGCCGCCTGATTTTCAGAAGGATGATCACCTGGTGAGCGTTGGCGGCTCGCGCGGCGGCAGTGGCGACGGCGCGATTCCCGTCCTTCACATCAAGCCGGCGGTCGCCGATGAGTTGCTGCATCGCGGCGGAAGCGCGGACCTCAAGACGCTTCAGAAGAAGATCGACGACACGACCAAGCCGGCGTCGTCTGCGCTGCCTGATACGAGCGTCGAAGGTGTCGTCGACATCGAGCAGAAGAAGGTCATGGTGAAAAACGTCGTCGGCTATCTGCCCGGACGCAAGCCGGATGAGTATGTCGTCGTCGGCGCGCATTACGATCACCTCGGCCGCGGCGGGATGGCGAGCCTCGGACGCCGCGGCAGCACGCAGATTCACAACGGCGCGGATGACAATGCCTCCGGCACGACCGCAATGCTCGCCCTGGCCGCGGAAATGGCGCGGCACGGGACGCCGAAACGCTCGATCATCTTCGTCGCGTTCACGGCCGAGGAGGAAGGGCTGCTCGGGTCGAAGCATTTCGTCGACAACAGCCCGGTGCCGCTCGGGACGATCGTCGGCATGCTGAACCTCGACATGGTCGGCCGCATCCGCACCGCCGCCGAGCATCGCGCGTCGTCAACGACGAAGCCTTCGACGACTGCGGAGGCAGCGACGCAGGATTCTTCGCGCGGCGTGCTCTACGTCGGCGGCGCGGGGACGGCGGCGGCGTTTGACAAGATCGTCAAGAAGGCGGACGCGCGCTCGCCGCTCGTCGTCAGCGACATCGGCCGCGGCGGCATCGGGCCCAGCGACCACATGAGCTTCGCACTCAAGCGCATCCCGGTGCTTTTTCTCTTCAGCGGCCTGCACGGCGATTACCATCGCCCGAGCGACGACGCGGAGAAGATCAACTACGACGGCCTCAAAGAGGTGATCGAGTTCGCCCGCGATATCGTCCAGCAGATCGCGGCGGCGCCGAAACAGGCGTATGTCCAAGCGTCCGACGCGTCGCCGATGCGCGTCGGCGGGACCGGGCAGCGCAGCCGGGTAACGCTGGGCGTCATGCCGGACTATAGTTCGTTCGACGCGAAGGGCGGCGTGCGCATCAGCGATGCAATGCCCAACTCCCCCGCCGCCGCCGCGGGACTGAAACCCAACGACGTCATCGTGAAGTTCGACAAGAAGAAGATCGACACGCTCTACGACCTCTCCGACGCGCTGGCGGGCGGCAAGGCGGGGCAGAAAATCACGTTGCAAGTGCTGCGCGGCGACAGCAAGACGCCGATCGAGATCGAGGCGACGCTGGCGGAGCGCAAGGATTAACGGGAAGCGCATGAAAAACGGCATCATCATCGTCGATCACGGCTCGCGGCGGGCGGAGAGCAACGAGATGCTCGAGGAAGTCGCACGCCTGTTCGCGCAGCGTTTCGCGCAGCTCTACGAGATCGTCGAGCCGGCGCACATGGAGCTGGCCGAGCCGTCGATCGGGACTGCGTACGGCAAATGTGTCGCTCGCGGCGCCACACGCATCGTCGTCTGCCCGTTCTTCCTCGGCCCCGGGAAACACTGGACCGGCGACATCCCGCGCATCACCGCCGACGCGGCGAAAAAGTTTCCGCAGACGGAATATCACGTGTCGATGCCGCTGGGGATCGACGATCTTATCCTCGAGCTACTGGCCAAGCGCGTCGCGTTCTGCGTCGAGCACGACTATCGCTGCGAAAGCTGCCGCGGGACGATCCGCAGCGGCGAAAAGGACGTTCCGCTGCCTGCCTCCAGCGCGAGTCACTAGAGCGGTGCGCGCTCGCGCGTAGCGACAAATAAAGGAGTTGTCATCCTGGGGTACTCCGAAGGATCTGGCACCGATCGACGAATGACGCAGATCCTTCGGAGTACCTCAGGATGACAATTCAACTTCATCTACGATTCGAAGAACAGCGTTTCAATCCCCATCCGACCGCACGTTGCGTTCGTCGTCACGCCGCGACGGCGGCGGGAGACCTTCGGCCGAGGTGATGACCGACGTTTCCATCGCCGGCACATTCGCCCGGCCGATGCCGCCGTGCAGCAGGCGTCGCGCGAAGCCTTCCGCCTGGTCCTCTTCGCCGTGCACGACGTAGGCGGTCGTGTCCTTCCCCAGCGTCGGCTTCAGGAAGCGCCGAAGCTCGTCGCCGTCCGCGTGCGCGCACAGGCCGTGAATCGTGCGCACCTGGCATTTCACATCGTAGAAGCGATCGAAGACGCGCACGCGCTTCTGCCCGTCCTGTAGCCGCCGCCCCAGCGTCCCCGGCGGCGTCCAGCCGACGAAGACGATCATGTCGCTGGCGTTCTCCAGGCTCTGCTTGAGATGATGCAGAATGCGCCCGAACTCGCAGGTCGGGCTCGACGCGATGATCACGGCCGCGCCGCGGTGCGCGTTGATGTCGCGGCTCTGCTGCCCGCTGGATGCGAACGTGACCTGCGACGCGCCAAACAGATCTTTCTCGCCGATCGCCTGGCTCGTTTCCTCGTCGTAGTAATCGCGAAACTCGCTGTGCACGCGGCTGACTTCGACGCCCATCGGACTGTCGACGAAAACCGGCAGCGGCGCGATCTGCTTCGTTTGAATGAAGCGCTGCATGTACCACAGGATCGTCTGCGTCCGCCCGACCGCGAACGACGGCACGAGCAGGCGGCTGCGATGCTCGACGCAATATTTGACGGCATCGAGCAGTTGCGGCCCGACCTGTTCCATCGGCCCGTGCTGCTTGGCGCCGTAGGTGCTCTCCGTGATCACGTAATCGAACGCGCCGGACAGCGGCTGCGGGTCGCGCAGGATCGGTGAGTTGTAACGGCCGACGTCGGCGGTGAAGAGCAACCGCTTCCCGCCGCCGCCCGCGCCGTTCTCGTTCCATTCCAGCACGACGTACGCCGACCCGAGAATGTGACCGGCATCGAAGAACGTGAACGAGACGCCGTTGCCAATCTCGGTGCGCTGGCCGTACTTCACGCGCTTCCACAGTTTCAAGACGGCCGACGCATCGGTCGATCGGTAGAGCGGCTCGACCGCTTCTTCGCCGGGGGCGCGCTCGCGGCGATTCAGGTAATCGGCGTCTTCCTCCTGGATCTTCGCCGCATCCATCAGCACGATCCGCGCGACCTCCGCCGACGCCGGCGTCACATAGATCGGCCCGTTGTAGCCGTGCCGCACCAGCACCGGCAGCCGCCCGCAGTGATCGAGATGCCCGTGCGAGAGGATGATCGCGTCGATCGATTTGAAATTGTCCGGCAGATACTGATTGATCCGCCGGGCCTGCTCGCGCGGCCCCTGGTAGAGGCCGAAGTCGAGGAGGATCCGCAGGCCGTTGACTTCGACGAGGTGACACGAGCCGGTGACGGTGCGATCGGCGCCGCAGAATTGGATGCGCATGAAGCGAGACTAGTCGGGGGCACCGCTGGGAGCAACGTGCGACGACTCGCGGCGCATCAGAACGCGTGGATCGGATCGTGGCGAATCGGCGCCGACCAGCCGACGCCGTTCGGCAGGAAGGCGGCGATGCGCATCTGCAAATCGGACGGCAGGATCGCGCCCTTCAGCCAATAGTCCGTCGCGCCCGCCGTCATCGCCTGCTCGACGTAGCGATGCTCGCTGACGGCGCTGTAGACGATCACGGGCAGTTCCTTCGTTCGCTTGGTCGCGCGGATTTCGCGGACGAGGTCGATGCCGCTTTGCCCGGGCATCATCAAATCGGTGATGACTAGGTCAGGCAGCGCCCGGTCGGCGTCGATCAGTTTCAGCACGGCGGCCGGTACGCTGGTGGTGCAAATCGCCTCATGTCCGCCGCGCGCGAGGAACGCCGCGAGCACCTTGCAGGTGTCCACGTTGTCGTCCACGATCAGGACCGTACCCATCGATGACCTCCCCGTGCGTAAGGTTTAAACATATCACCGCCCCGGGCGTCGGCCAGCGGGAAAACTGGTGATTTCCTGAGCCGGCGGCTAATTTTTTGCGATCGCGATGTCCAACCCACCCCCGTCCCCGCCGCCGTCCGCCCCCGCCGAAGTCGATGAAGAGTTGCTGCGCGAGTGGACCGGCCAGACGGAGGTCAGTGACCCAAATCACGCGCGGGCCCTGCTCGGCATCGCGCAGCGCGAGGAGGCGGACGCGCGCAAGCAGCACGAGCGAACGCGCTGGCCGCTGCGCAAGGCGCGATTCCGCATGCTGCCGGTCACGTTGCGCATGCCGCCGCTCGTCGCGTCGGTGGTGCTGAGCAGCGCGATCATCTTCGCGGTGGCGATGCTGCTGATCGTCGTGCGCCTCGCGGGGACGGTCGAGCTCATCGCGCTGATCAGCGTCGGGTACACGCTGGGCTTCGGCGTCATCCTGTACTTCCTGAACGACGGGCCAAAGGAGAACGACGACAACCGCGCCGCGATCCGGCGGCGGGATCTTCAGGCGGCGATTGACGCACGCGTCGCGTCAGCCGCGAAGGTGATGCGGCTGGAACGCGAGACGCGAGCGCGACAGGAACTTCTGGAACGCGTCATCACGTTCAGCTTCGAATCCGCCCGGCGACGACGGCAGCAGGCGGCGAAGGAATCGAAAAACGAAAAGCCCAGTCGCCCGCCCCTGGCAAAATCGGATCCGCCCGAGCCTGAGTACGGCGGCGGATGAAAGACCAAAGCACGCCCGGCAGGATTCGAACCTGCGACCCGCCGCTTAGAAGGCGGCTGCTCTAGTCCAACTGAGCTACGGGCGCGTCGGATGAAGCAAGTGTACGTCACGCGCCTGGCAGATGCCAAACAGGCCCGCCCGCACCGCTGCCGCCGCGGCTCACAGAAACTCAGTGATGTCCCCGTCGCGCATCACGTAGTCCTTCCCCTCGTAGCGCATCTTCCCGGCCGCCTTGATCGCGGCTTCGGTTTTGTATTGCCGCAGGTCATCGAGCGTGTAGATCGCCGCCCGCGCGAACTTCGTTTGCAGGTCCGTGTGGATCACGCCCGCCGCCTCCGGGGCTTTCGTGCCGACCGCGATCTCCCACGCGCGAATTTCCTTCGGCCCGGCGGTGAGAAAACTATGCCGGCCGAGCAGCTTGTATGCCTCGCGCGTTAGCGTCGCCAGCGCGGGCTCGGTCAAGCCCATGCTCTCGAGCATTTCCTTCCGATCGCCCTCCGGAAGCTCGGAAAGCTCCGCCTCGAGCTTGCCGCAAACGGGAACGACCGCGCCACCCTCCGCTTTGGCGCGCTCCCGCACCTTCTGCACGAGCGGTCCTTCGCCGTGAATGTCCGACTCATCGACGTTGGCGACGTACAGCACTTTCTTCCCCGTGATCAGTCCGAGGCTCTTGAGCACCTTCCGCTCGTCCGGGTTGAACTCGAGCTGGCGGACGGGCCGGCCGTCGTTGAGCTGGACTTTGCATCGTTTCAACACCTCTGCCCGCGCGATGGCTTCCTTATCGCCGCTGCGCGCGAGGCGCTCGGCCTTGTCGAGTGAGCTGCTGACGGTCTCCAGATCGGCCAGCGCGAGCTCGGTGTCGATGGTGTCGATGTCGCGGATCGGATCGACGCTGTTCTCGACGTGAATCACCTCGCCGCCTTCGAAGCAGCGCACGACATGGAGAATCGCGTCCACCTCGCGGATGTGCGAGAGGAACTTGTTGCCGAGCCCTTCGCCGGTCGATGCGCCGCGGACGATGCCGGCGATGTCGACGACGCGCACGGCGGCGGGGATGATCTTCTGCGTCGGCGTGATCGAGTTGATTTCCTTGAGCCGCTCATCCGGCACCGCAACGACGCCGACGTTCGGTTCGATGGTTGCGAACGGATAATTCGCCGCCAGCGCCCCCGCCGCGGTGAGCGCGTTGAAGATGGTGCTTTTGCCAACGTTGGGGAGACCGACGATTCCGACTTCCAAAGCCATAGGGGGAGGAACTATAGCCGCGGAGGCATGATGAAGCACCACGCGCCGTGCGCCGGCTTGCAATGGGTTCGTTTCGTCACCGGCGATCGCGTGAAACCGTCGCATTTCCCCGTTTTTGAGCGGCCCGTGCGGTTTTGGAATGGCTTCGAATTGGGTTCGATTGGGTTCGTTTCGTCGCGGGCCTGAGTCGTACGCGCCGGCCGTGTCTGCATCATTCGATTGTCAAAGAACCACCTAGTGCTACGGGCCGGGCGGACGGCGGTTCGTGGGGTTCGGCGCAATCGCGATAAACGACACCGGCATCATCCGGCGTGACAAAAGCCTGCGGAAATCGTTTCGCGACGCGGACGAAACTGGGGGGCGCGAAAGGCGCCGTAGCCGATGAAACTATTGGGGGCCGAAACGGCTCGTGCACGGCTGTCGTCATTAGCGGCGGTGCAATTCGTCGGGTGATCTGCAATGGGTGCAATTCGTCATGCTGAATAAATTTAGTTCCCGCCGTCGCTCGTTGATCCTGGAACAACTCGAAACCCGCACGCTGTTCGACGGACAGCTCGACACCGCGTGGGGCACGGGCGGCGTCATCATCGGCATCGACGCCGGCTTCACCGGCAGCAGCGTTGTACGCGCGGTCGAGGTGGGGCCAAGCGGAAAGCCGGTCGCGACCGGACCCGGAATGGCGGTCCGCTATGGCGCCGCGGGAAACGTTGAATCGACGGTCGCACTCGGCAACGGGAATCTTGGCGCCGCTCGTGCTCGCGGACGGGCGCTTCGTCGTCGCCTCCGACACCGGGATCTTCCAATACGCCGCCAACGGCACGCTCATCAAGCAATTCACCGGCGGGAACCTGTCGACAGTGCCGAGCGGAATGGAGAGTCGCTACCGCGATTTTCTCCTCGCGCCCAACGGCGACATCATCCTCAGCGGGCAGGTTGGCACGAGCCTCTTCGGCGCGGATGAAGCGGTCGTCCACTGGAGCGGCGTTGAGGTTTGGTCGCCGGACGGACAACTCAAGGCGGCGATTCAGAAAGCGTCGATTCCGCAGGATTTGCAGGTCGCGGCTTTCCTTGACGGCCGGATCTTCGTCGCCGCGGGACAGCAACTCACGCGCCACCTGCCCAGCGGGAGGCAAACGCGACGAGCTTCATCGCCCGCTACGACTTCGACGGCGCGCCGGA
>JAXDMN010000110.1:0-4543 GCA_034666045.1 Phycisphaerales bacterium
TCGACCGGCACCATGACCGGCGCCATGTACCAGGGTGCTCCGCCCATGAAGTGATGGGCCCAGTTTTTGATCCCGTTGGCGCGGATGCCGGAGATGTTCCAGAGGATGAAGCTGAAGATCGCGAGCACCGCCGTCACGGCCAGGTTTGCCGTCGCGGTGCCATAGATGCCGTGCCCGTGGTTCCAGCCGAACAATCGGCCGGTGAGGATGTCCAACGGCAGCAGGCCGAGCAGGTTGTTGAAGAGGATGAAGAAGAACAGCGTCCAGAGGAACGGGATGAAACGGTCGGTCTCGTCGCCGAGCACCGGCTTGGCGATGTCGTTGCGGACGTAGAGCAGGATCGCTTCGAAGAAGTTGCGCGTGCCGGTCGGCACCATCTCGCCGCTGCGGTAACGGCGGGTGATCAGCGGGAAAACGATCAGCATCAAACCGGCGGCGATGCACATCATGACCATGTGGTTGGTCAGGATGTAGTAGCCGCTCTTGGACTTGATGATCGGGTGATCGACCACGTGCTCGAGCGGGCTCGCGGCCGCGAGGTTGAGGAGGAAAGAACTAATCATGTTTTGCTTCCGTGGTTTTCGATGGTGGTCCGCTCTTCCAGAGCAGCCTGACGAGGACGACCGTTTCGGCGGCGAGCAGCGCGAAGTAGTAGGGGACGACCAGGAGCAGCGTCGGCGTCTTCGGATACCCGCCCGCGCGGACGGCGAGGAGCGCGGCGCCGAGCGCGATGAGTCCGCGCACGCCCGCGGTGACCAGGAACGCTCCGCCCGCGAGATCGGCCCGCGTGTGCGCGGCGCGCATGGCCCAGGCGATGATCGGGATCGTGGCGACGGAGGCCATTAGCGTCGCGACCGTCGCGGCCGCGAAACCGCGCCACCAATCGGCGCGGCCGACGAGCGTCAGGATGCCGAGGAGGAGCAACGACGTCACGAGATAAGCGAAAGCGACGGCGCGCACGGCGGCGGCGGTCGTGGCCCGCGGCATCGTCTGGGGTTGGCTATCCACCGCCATCGCGGTCATGGGCGATTCGCCTTCTTGCAGAATTGCTCGTTCGCCAGTGCTGCTGCGCGGCAGCGACAGGCGGCGGCGTTCACTCCTTGAACGACTTCATCGCGACGCGGATCATCGATCGCAGGCCGACCGCGAAACCGATGCCCGCGCCGATGAGGATTCCCCACGGGCTCGACCCGCGCCAGCGATCGATCGCATAGCCGATGCCGACGAAGAGGGCGATCGCCACGACAAACTCGATGCCGACGCCGGCCATCCGGTACCAGCTCGCGAGCGTCGCGTCCTCGCTGGTGCGTTTTCCGGCGTCGTCGTGATCGTCGCTGGGCGGCGATGCCATCACGGCTCCCGCGGGAAGATCGTGAATCTTTGCACAAATTGCGTCGCGCCTGATCCGCAAACGCTTTACGCGAAACAGGGCGGGTAGCCTAGTGGCAGGCGCGGGGCAGGTCAAGATGATCTGGGTGCGGCGAAACGCTGCCATTTTGGGAGGGTGCGCGTTGACGCCGAATGGTGTCCATTCGCGGCGTCGCTTAGGCTGGAAACGGTGCGCCACAGCTCGCTTCCCATCGTCATCAGCCTGCTCGCCGCGCTGGGTCTGTTCCTGCCCGGGATCAACTGGGGCCTGCCGTCGCGGGCGGTGGATCCGTTTCTGTTTGGCGACCAGCCGGTCTGGACGGGGGAGAAGATCCGCTCGCTCGTGCCGACCGATTCGGCGGCGCGCGGGGCGGATGTGGATGCGAACCCGATCGCGCGCGGCGCGGAGCCGGTCCAGCTCAACGCGGATGACCGGCAGCGCGCGGAGATTATTCTTCGCTACCGGCTCTACTCCTATCAGCCGGACGAGATGATCACGTTTCGTTCGCTGGCGCACATCAAGGACTTCCGCGGCGATCCGCGCTTGTACCAGTATGGGGGGCTGTGGATTTATCCGGTCGGCGCGCTGCTGAAGATCGCCGACGTCGTCGGCCTCGTCGAACTGCGCGGCGATCAGGCGTTTTATCTGAATCAGCCGGAGCAGTTCGGACGGTTTTATGTGGTGGCGCGCGCCTACACGATGTTCTGGGGACTTGTCGCGACGGCGGCGGTCTTTTGGTTCGTCCGGCGACTCACCGGAAGCCTGATCATCGCCGCCGCGGGGGCGATCTGCTTCGCGGCGATGCCGGTGGTCGTGAACATGGCGCACGAAGCCAAGCCGCATTTGCCGGGATTGGCTCTCACGCTCCTGGCGGTGATCGCCGCTGCGAAATATGTGGATGGCGGGCGGACGAAGTGGTCGATCCTGGCGGGCGTGTTCTGCGGGGCGGCGTTTGGGATGGTGCTCAGCGGGCTGCTGGCGTTTGCGATCCTGCCGATGATGGCATTTCTCCGCCCGGGACCGGCGCGTGAGCGATGGATGAAGCTGATCGCCGCCGGCGGGGTTGGCGTCATGACGTATGTCGTGTCGAACCCGTTCGTCGCGATCAACGCGATCTTCAACCGCGGCGTGCTCCGCTCGAACCTCGGCAACTCGACCGACATGTACCGCATCAGCTTCGGCGGCGTCGGCAACGCGTTTCGGCTGATCGCGGAAGGCGCATCGCCCGTCGTCCTGATCGGCGGCGTGATCGGATTGGCGGTGCTGATCGCCGCGCGGCGCAGACGGCGACGAGATGGTTGCATTGAAGAGTGCCCGGGCCGCGGGGATGTCGGGTGGCTGCTGCTCGCGCCGGCGGGGCTGGTTCTGCTGCAATTCATCCTGCTGGCGGACGGAAAACCGGCGGAGTATGCGCGCTTCGCGCTGCTGCCGAACACGTTTCTCGTCGTGGCGGCGTTCGCGGGGATCGCGCTGCTGCACGGTTCACGCCCGCGGGCGACGCTGGCGATCGGGTTGACGATGTTGACGGTGGGGTTCGGCGCGCCGTACGTGCTGGCGTTCGTGCGCGACAGCCGAACGGTCACGTCGCGCCTTGTCGCTGCGGAACGAATTCGGGAGCTGAGCCGGACGACCGGGGTGTCGGACATCATCCTCACCGCGGAACCGGCGCCCTATTCCGCGCCTCCGGTTGACCTGTTTCGGAATCGGTTGATTCTGGCGCCGAAAGACGCGCTCCTCGCAAGCGAGGCGGCTAAATCGATCTCGATCCTCGTGACGATCGACCCCGCTCTAGCTCCCGCGCCCGTCAGTTGGGCGGATGTGCGGTTTGTGATTGAAAATGTTCACCCTCGCTCAACGGGCGCGACGACGGTATCCTCGCATTGATGATTGTTCTCGCGCAGGAGGTCTCACACCCCGTGCCTATACCGGTTCCTGTCATGGAGGGCGTCACCACCGCGATCGTCGCCTTCATCTTTGCCTGCGTGATCTTCCCGCATCTGGTGAAGAACAAGACGCAATTTTACGGCGCGTTCGCGGCCGTCCTGTTCATCATCCTGCTGCACAGCCTCAACACGATGATCGGCTCCGTGGGCTTTCAGGTCTTCGCCGGGGCGATGACGGGATTGCTCCAGGTTTGCGCGATCGTGCTGCTGTTCCTCGCGGCGGGCGGGATTACGTTGCGCGAGCTGGGGGCGGAGATGGGCCGGGCGTATGAGGTGATGCGCCGCGGCGAAAACGAGAAGACGGTGATCGTCCCGTTGAGCGGGGAAATGCCCAAGCCGCGGCAGCAGCCGGGCCCCGCAACGGCGCGGGACGCCGATGACGAGGTGGACGAGGAGCGGATCGATTTGCCCCCTTCGGCGGGTTGGCCGGCGAAACCGCCAGCGGGAGGGGAGCAGCCGCCGCCGCGGCGTCCTCCCGGGGATTCTTCGAGCATACCATTGGATTGATGACGCTCGCGCGGCGCAGCTTTGGCGCACCCACACGTAAAGCATTAGAATGAGTCGTCTGCCGGAGGGAGCTGTTTCCCGCGCTTTCTCCCGACGCGCGTGTTAAGGAGTCTCGGATGGTTTTGAGTCTGCTGAGCCAAGCCGTCCCGGTCGGCGAATACGTGAGCTGGTGGAAGCCGATTCCGCTGCTCATCGTGCTGCTGCTCTGGGGCCGGTTGGTCACTTGGATCGATAAGGACGCGCCGGAAGTGATGCTTCCGCGCATTCCGCTGAACACCGGGAACATCCTCGGCGGCATCCTCGGGTTCGCGCTGTTCTTCCTGCTCCCCAGCTACGCGCTCGGACTGGTCGCGCTGATTCTCGTCGTGGCCATCGAGGCGGGCGTCTACCTCGCGATGCGCAACTCGAAGACCGGGCTGGGCGACCTCAGCACCAAGTTCAACGACTGGTTCGCGTCGTTGAAGGGCGGCGACAAGGTCGTCAAGGTCGTTCAAGGCGAAGTCCAGCTCCTCAATCGCAACGGCAACCTCATGCCGACCCCGGACGCGGACGACCCGATCCTCCCCGCCTACGAGGCGGTGCAGGCGCTGCTCACCGATCCGCTGCGTCGCAACGCCGAACGGATCGATCTCGCGCCGGCCGAAGGGCAGTCCGTGGTGAAGTACGTGGTGGACGGCGTGCCATATGCCGGGAACGGCATCGAGCGCGCCCGCGCCGCGGCGGC
>JAXDMN010000111.1:0-6265 GCA_034666045.1 Phycisphaerales bacterium
TCGGTCCGACTTGATCCCCCGCACCCAGAAATAAACTGCCCAGACGTACGCGCAGACCATCGCGACATCGCACATGATCGTCGTCGCCGACAACAAGAAGACCGGCGTCGCGAGCGTCGCCACCGCCGCCAGCATCGGCCGGCCGCCAAGCTCTTTGGCGAGTTGATAAGTCCCGAGAATCAGCCCAATCGCCGGCAACAGCATGGCCAGGTGCAGCGCCTGCTCGCTATTCCCGAGCAGCGTGATCGCACCCGCAAGGTAGTAGCAGACGAGCGGCGGATTCTTCATCTCGTCCGCCATCGGCGCCAGCGTCGAGCTCCAGTTCACCGCGAACCCATACGGATTCAGCGGCTGCGCGCGGATGCTCTCGGCGGCCCAGACGTACATGGGATCGTCGATGTGCAACGGCTTGGACAAAAATGGCAGAAGCAGCAACAGGCACGCAAGCGTGACGATCAGCCGCGGATTGGCCGCCAGTTTTCCCAGCCCAACGGGCAGTTCCTGCGCAACATCTCGAGCGGCGGCAGCAGCGACAGCAGCCGCGGGGGCCGCGGGGGCGAACGGCATGGCGTGATCGGTCATGAGATCAGATTTATCGGAGTCTGCCGGCCATCTACTGAAGCGGCCGCCCCCGCGCCCGCGTCGCAGCATGCGAAATGGAAACATTCTCGGACGTCGCTGGATTCGCCCCATGCGCAACCGGCGCATCCCTACCGACGCCGCAACACCAGCACCCAATCATCCATCCCCGTCGGCGGATCAAACCTGCACGCGCCATCTTCGATCTTCGGCATGGCGATCTCTTTCCTCCCGCCGCTGACCGGATCGAACACCTCCGCCACCCAATCGACGTCGCGCTCCAATCGCATCACGCGCACCGGCGTCGGCTCCGCGAGATAAATCACCCGCAGCGCACCCGCGACACCCATCACCCCCGCGGCCTGCGGCGAAAGCAGCGCCGTGTTCGTTCCGATCTTCCCCCACGGCGGCTCGCCATACGCCGCGTTCACCTTCACCGTCGCCCAATCGCCCTCCGCTCCCGCGCGCGATTGCCACGTCGTATCCGACTTCACCTCAACCCTTGAACCGTCATCGAGCACGACCGCGCCCGCGCAAATGAACCCGGCCGGGTTGTTTGGCACATTCGAATAAACGTTCTCCGCCTCGACCTGCAAAAAGTTTTCCCCGCGCCGCAGCAGCGGCGCCAGATCGATCCGCCGCGGCCGCTCGTGCCCGACGCCCGCGCCAATCTCCTTGCCGTTCAGCGTCGCGACGAACCGGTCATCCGCCGACAGATCGATCGTCGCGCGTTCGATTTTCCCCTGCGCCGGCACATTGATGGTTCGCCGAAACGATCGCTTCGCCAGCGGCGCATCGTGGGCCGCGTTCCCGTCCGCCGCATGCCAGATCCACGCGCCGGACTCGATCGCCGACTCATCCGGCGATCGCGCCCACGTCGCCCAATCGTCGTGCGGCTCGAATCGCCACCACTCGAGCGTTTCCAGCAGTTTTTTCGCCAGCCCCGTCTGCCCCGATCCGGGCAATTTCATCGCCTCGTCCCACGGCGTCGGGCCGTACGTTCCGCCGTGCGGACTTTTCCCATACGGCTCCCCGCGGCGATTCAGTTGCCAGATTCCGTTCGCGCCGTACGTGTGCCCAGCTGTTCCAGCCAGCAGCGACGTCCATCCCATGATCCGCTCGACCTTCGCATCGCACGTGCCGAGGATTCCCTCGTAGCAAACTTCGGCGTTGATGGTCGGCATGGCCGGCCCGCCCTTCGCCGCCGCGGCGCGCGACGCGCGCAGGAGCGAAATCGTCGGCCCGATGCTCGCGCGATCGCCGTGACCCGTTTGCAGCATCTCGAAATCCAGCACCGCCGCATCCGTCACCTGGTTTCGCGACATATCCGTCGGATGAATCGTCACCGGCCGATCGAACGGATCGACCTCGTGAATGTAGCGCGCGATCTCCGTCCACCCGCGGCGTTGAAGCTCCGCATCCTTCCCCTTGTCCGGCGCCAGGTAATACGGCATCGCCCCCTCGCCGGCCGCGCACCAGAAGGTCGGATACGCGCCCCACCGCGCGATGACGTACCGCCAGTGCTTCTTCATCCGCTCGACGCCGAGCCACGGCAGGTGATATCCCCACGCCCCGACGACGCACGGCGCGATGCCGTTTTCGACGAGATGCTGAACCCGCTTGTCCGCCTGATCGAAGTACGCCGGATTGACGCGCGCGTAATCGCGCTCCCACGGAAACCCCGCCTCGTTCGCCCCGCGCTCATCGAACGCCGGCATGTCCGGATAGAGCCCCGCGACGATCTGCACGACGGTAAAACCTTTGCCCGTGCGATCCTTCGTCAGCGTCGCGAATTCGTCCGGGAAGCGCAGCCGCTGGGTGAACCCCATCCACCACGTGTCCGCGAGCCAGAAGAATGGCGTCCCATCCGCATGTTCGAAATGTTTCTTGCCCGCCGCGACCCGAATCGGCCCATGCCGATAGAGCGGATTCTTCCCCGCGTACGGCGCAATATCGACTTCGCCCTTCACATCGTGCAACGCCGCGTTCGTCGCATCCGTGCAAACGGTGCGAAACCGATGTTTCCCCGGCTCGTGCGACGAATATCGAACCGTCCACCCCTGCCCTCCCGCCCAAAACGCCGGAACGCGAAAATCCTTCCCACCCGGCGTCGTGAAGATCACATCGACGTCGACGTCATTGAACGGATCCGCATATGCCTTCGTCGACGCGAACGATTTTTCCACAACCTCCGCGCCGCGCGCGACCGCAGCGCCGAAGGACAAGAGCCCGATGCAAACTGCGACCACATAAATCTTCATCAAACTCCCAACCGCTCGCGCTCGCCGCGGATCGCGCCGATGCACGTCTGGATATGTGCTCCCTCATCCACGCCCAGTTCCGCGATCCCCTTGGCTATATCTTCCCGGCTCACCGCCGCGGCGAATTCCTTCGCCTTCAGCTTTTTCTTCACGCTCTTCGGCTCCAGACTCGCCACCCCGTCCGGGCGGACCTTCGCACACGCGACGATAAACCCCGCCAGCTCATCCACCGCAAACAGCGCCTTCGCCATCGCCGTGACCCGCGGCGTCCCGCTGTACTCCGCATGCCCGAGGATCGCCGTCAAGATTTCTTCATCCACGCCGCGTTCGCGGAGGAATTTCACCCCGACAAACGGATGCTCCTCGCGCGTCGGATGTTTTTCCCAATCCATGTCATGCAGCAACCCGCACGCGCGCCAGCGCTCGACCTCCGCTGGCTGCATCTTCATCGCGTACGTTCCCATGCACGCCGCGACGCATTCCATATGCACGCGCAGCGCAGAGTTCGAGATCCACTGATGCATCAATTCGCGGGCTTTGTCGACTGTCATCGCCTTAACGCTAGATATCGAAATACATGCAAAACTCATACGGATGCGGCCGGATGCGGATCGCGTCGGCTTCGTTCTCTCGCTTGTACTTGATCCAGTAATGAATCACGTCCGCGGTGAACACGTCGCCCTTCAGGAGGAAATCGTGGTCCTTCTCAAGCTCGTCGCACGCTTCTTCCAGCGACGCAGGCGCGGAGCCGATTTGTTCGTACTCCGCCGGCGTGAGGTGATAGATGTCCTTGTCCATCGGATCGCCCGGATGGATTTTATTCTCGATGCCGTCGATGGCCGCCATCGCGATGGCGCTGAACGCGAGGTACGGGTTGCACGATGAATCCGGGCAGCGGAATTCGATGCGCTTGGTCTTCGGGTTATCCGAATACATCGGGATGCGGATCGCGGCCGAGCGGTTGCGACTGCTGTAAACGAGATTCACGGGGGCTTCATAGCCGGGCACGAGACGCTTGTAGCTGTTCGTCGTCGGGTTCGTGAACGCGCACAACGACCGCGCGTGCTTCAACACGCCGCCGATGGCATACAGGCCCATGTCCGACAGGCCCGCGTACTTGTTGCCGGCGAAGAGCGGCTTGTCGCCTTTCCACAAGCTGAAATGCACGTGCATGCCGCTGCCGTTGTCCTGGAAGAGTGGCTTGGGCATGAACGTCACGACCTTCCCATGCCGGGCGGCGACGTTCTTGCACACGTACTTGTACATCATCACGTTGTCCGACATCGTCAGGAGATCCTGATAGCGCATGTCGATCTCGCACTGCCCGCCGGTCGCGACTTCGTGATGATGCGCCTCGACCGGGATGCCGAGCGCGATCAGCTCCGCCACCATCTCGCTGCGGATGTTCTGCATCGTGTCCATCGGCGGCGTCGGAAAATACCCTTCCTTCAGGCGGACCTTGTAGCCGGTGTTGGTCACGTCCTCGTCGCCGCGGCCCCAGATGCCTTCGCGGCTGCCGACGTAGTACTTCGCAAAGTTGATCCCCTGGTCGTACCACGCGTGATCGAAGACGAAGAACTCCAGCTCCGGCCCGAAATAGGCGTGATCGGCGATCTTCGACTTGCGCAGGTACGCCATCGTCTTGCGCGCGATCGAGCGCGGGTCGCGCGAATATTCCTTCTTGGTGATCGGGTCGCGCACATCGCAAATGATTGACAGCGTCGTGTGCGTCAAAAACGGATCCACCTTCGCCGTGTCGGCGACCGGGATCAGCAACATGTCGCTCTCGTTGATCGCCTGCCAGCCGCGGATCGATGAACCGTCGAAGCCGAACCCATGATCGAAGCTGTCGAGCGAAAGCTCGCTGATCGGCAGCGTCGTGTGCTGCCACAACCCGGGAAAATCCATGAAGCGAAGATCGATGAACTCGACGTTTTTCTCTTTGGCCAGTTTAAGAACTTGTTGCGGCGTCATGGCGTGTTCCTCACGGTCGTTTTCTTGCACACGGCGCTCGCGCGCGCCGGGTGGTCATGCTAACCGCACGTGCGCAGAAGCGGCAAATTCTCGGACGTGGGCATCGGCGCCGCCGAATTACCGCGACGTTTCACCCGATGAGAGCAGCGAAGGCCGCACTGGAACGGCCGATTTGTTCAGGGCCCGCCGAAGAACGGGGAACGCCGCATGTCTCGCAAACGTTGTCGAATCGAAGCACTCGAATCGCGCCTGCTCATGGCCACCTGGGCGGTGCTCAACAACAACGATATCGGCGCCGGCTCGCTCCGCGCCACGGTCGCCAGCGCACAGGCCGGCGACACCATCAACCTGGGGGATGTTTACGACATTCTCCTCAAGAGCGGCCCGATCACGCTCGATAAGGACCTGACCATCGTCGGCGCCGGGCGACGGCTGTACGGCGACTACAACGGCGGCCGCGTCTTCAACGTCACGGCAGGCGTCAACGTGCGAATCGAGAACGTCGCGCTGACCGGCGGCCGCAAGCTGGACGACGGCGGCGTGATCCACAGTGCCGGCGCGCTCACGCTGCACCGCGTCTCCGTGTACGACAACGTCGCCCGCCACCGCGGCGGCGCGATCTACCAGGTCGGCGGGTCGCTGACGATCACCGATTCCACCATCGAGAACAACCGCGTCGCCCGCGACGACGCCGCCGGCATCAGCGTCAGCGGCGGCGCGCTCTACGTGGACGGCGCCGCGATTTCCATCTCCGGATCGACCTTCGTCAACAACGTCGCCGACGGCGGGACGGTTTCGGGCGCGGGTGTGTGGCGCGGCGCTACCGGCGGCGCGATGACGCTGGCCAACGCGCCGTCGGTCTCCATCGTCAACTGCACGATCGTCGACAACCGCGCGCAAGGCGCCAGCAACACCGTCGCCGAGGGCACCAATGCCGCGGGCGGCGCCATCGCCTTCAGCGTTTGCAGCAACGTCGACATCATCAACTGCACGATCTACCGGAACACCGCGCTGTCCGGCGCCGGCGCCGCCGGCTTTACCAGCAACTCCTTCGGCGGCGGCATCGCGGCCGGCGATGACATCCCGCGCCTGATCAACACCGTTGTCGCCTACAACATCTCCGACGTGAGCAAGCAGATCAGCGCTTACCAGGGCGTCACCGGCGGCGGTAACGTCATGGCCGGGGCGAATGGCGGCGCGCTCGCCGGCTTCACGAACGGCGTCAACGGCAACCGGGTCGATGTCCCGCTGATCCTCGGCGAGTTGGCCTACAACGGCGGACCGATGAAAACCGTCGCCGCGCTCTCCACCGAGCTGCGCGACGCCGGCATCGTCGCCGACGGCGTCCCCGCCTTCGACCAGCGCGGCGCGCGCCGCGACGCGACGCCCGACGTGGGCGCCATCGAAGCCGTCACCCCCACCGCCGGCTTCGGCCGCGCTCTCATGCTCGA
>JAXDMN010000112.1:0-7827 GCA_034666045.1 Phycisphaerales bacterium
CTGCCGCTGCTGCTCGAAGCGGACGGCAACGTCTACCCGCAGATGGGCCTCGCGCTCGCTTGTCGCATGCTCGATGCGGACGTGACGAAGCTGCGCGTCGTCGGCGGGAATGAACTCGTCGTTCCGCGCGGCGGCGGGAAGCCGGACCTCGTCATCCCGCTCGCGCCGCCGCGCGTCAGCACCTCCGGCATGACCTACGGTCAACTCATGCCCATCCCGTGGTTCGGCGGACGGCAGTGGGAGAACATGTACGACTGGCCGTCGCGCAAGTCGGCGACGCAGCACGTTCCGCTCAACGAAGTGTGGCAGGCGGTCGTCGCGCGCGAGAAAGTCATTCGCAACAACGAGCAGCTCGACGAAGCGCTGCGCGCGATGTTCATCACGATGGACCTCGCGCGGCTGCGCGACTACGACGCCAAACTCCCGCCGGCCGACGATTTTGACGCGCGATTGAAGTGGATCAAGCCGGCGCTCGATGATGCAAAGCCGTACCTCCAAGCCTACTCGGCGATGAAGCCGGAGCAGCTCGATCCGACCGACAGAATTTTCCTCGCGACGACGAAGACACTCGAACGGCTCGCCGAACACGGGCCGCCGCTGGTCAAGGACCTCCGCGACTTCCGCGCCAAGCTGGCGACGCAACTGAACGGCAAGGCGGTCATCGTCGGCTGGAGCGCGACCGCCGCCATCGCGGATTTCGTCCCGACCAGCCTGCACGAAAAGTGCCCCGGCGCCGTCGTGCACGGCGTGGTCTACAACGGGATCATGACCGGCGAACTATGGCGCACCGCGCCGTGGTGGATCTCGGCGCTGACGACTTTCATGCTCGGATCGCTGATCTCCTTCACCACCGCCCGCTTCGCGCCGCTCAAGGCTTTCATGATCGCGCTCGCCGTCGCTTGCGCCTTCGCGATCGTCAACGGAACGCTGCTCTTCGACCGCTTCAACCTCCTCCTCGGCGCCGCCGCGCCGCTCGTCGCGATCGCCGCGGTCTGGGCCGCGTGTACGCTCACGCGCGTCATCATCGAAGCCTCCGAACGCAGCCGAATCACGCGGCGATTCAGCAATTACGTCGATCCCAAGATCGTCGACTACGTGATGGAGAACCCGCAGGTCACCTTCGACGGCGAGACGCGCGAGATGACGGTGGTCTTCACCGACCTCGCCGGCTTCACCGCGATCTCCGAGCGGCTTGGCGAAAAAGTCGTGCCAATGCTGAACGAACTGTTCGGCGAGCTCGTCCCGGTCATCCGCCGCAACGAGGGGACGCTCAACAAGTTCCTCGGCGACGGGATCATGTTCTTCTTCAACGCGCCGCGCAACATGCCGAGCCACGCCGCCGTCGCCGTCAAGGCGGTGCTCGAGATGCACGAGAAGGTCGCCGAATTCAACCAGCGACTGGCCGCGCAGGGCCTGCCGGAATTGTCGATGCGCGCCGGCGTGATGACCGCGGAGATGATCGTCGGCGACGCGGGCGGCGCCGGGGCGGCGGATTACACCGTCCTGGGCGACGCCGTCAACACCGGCTCGCGCCTCGAAGCGGCGAACAAGGCGACCGGCACCCGGACCCTCATCAGCGCCCGCACCGCCGACATGCTCAACGGCGAATTCCTCATTCGCCCGATCGGGAAGCTGAAAGTCGTCGGCAAGGATGAATCGGTGATGGTCTTCGAGCCGATGGCGGCGACGAGTCGCGCGACCGAATCGCAGCGCGAGCTGGCGAAATGCTCCGCCGAGATGGTCGACAGCTTCCTGGCGCGCGATTTCGCGCGGACGCTGAAGCTCGTGGATGAGATCGACGCGCGCTTCGGCCCATCGAAGATTACCGCGATTTATCGCACATTATCGCAGAGATTCATCGATAAGCCGCCGGATGAAGCGTACGACGGCCGGATTGTCCTGACTGAGAAATGACGCGCCGATGCCGACCGAGAAAACGCCAAAAGTGTCCCTTCTCATCCCCGCTTACAACCGCGAGCAGTTCATCGCCGCCGCGGTCGGCAGCGTCTTGCGGCAGACCTTTTCCGATTTCGAGCTGCTCGTGTGGGACGATGGGTCAACCGACAAGACCGCCGACGTCGCCGAGCGCGCGGCGGGGAATGATCCGCGGGTCAAAATGGTTCGCGCGGCGCACGCCGGCGTGTGCGCATCGATCAACGCGGCGGCGCGGCAGCTCACGGGAAAATACTTCGGCTGGGTCGACAGCGACGACGCGATCGCGCCGGCGGCGCTGGCGGAGACGGTGGCGTTTCTCGACGCCGCGGCGAACGCGGACGTCGGCATGGTTTATACCGACTACCTGACGATGGACGAAGGCGGCCTGGTCGGCGGGCTCGGGACCCGCACGAAGATCCCGTACTCGAAGGATCGTTTGCTGATCGACTTCATGACGTTTCACTTTCGGCTGATGCGCCGCGACGTGTTCGACCGCGCGGGCGGGATCGACGAGACGATCGGCGGCGCGGAAGATTACGACCTGTGCCTGCGCCTGTCCGAGCTCACGGAAATCCGCCACCTCGCGCGGCCGCTTTATTTTTACCGCGTGCACCGCAGCAGCATCTCGAGCGAGATGCGTCTGAAGCAGATCATGCAGTCGAAGGAAGCGATCCGCCGCGCGCTCGTCCGCCGCGCGATGGAAAAGGATTTTGAGATCGACGTGGAGCTGATCGGACGATTTCACCTTCGCCGCAAGCGCGAAAAATGAATTCCTACCAATCCCGCCGACGTTCATAACTCCTTATTTTCGGCCTGAATCGCGAAAAAATGCGGCCGAAGCGTTGGCCCGGCCGTTGGTTACCGACGCGCAATTAGAGTGCGGCCGCCGCACGATTCGTAGCGCGGGAATGACAAACGTCGTCGGCGACGCAAAACGCGGCCAACGCAGCGGGCCTGGCGGCAATGACCCTCGGCCGCCGCTGATCGATTGCTGCGATTGCCAGGCGGCGATGAGTCATATCACGCGCGCCGCGGCGGTGGTTTTGTGTTTTTGCGTCACTGCGGCGGCGGGGGCGGCGGCGCAGTCGGCGACGAAGCGTACGACGAAGTTCGCAGCGCCGGCACGGCCGCGCAACAACTAATACGGGTCGTGATTAGACGCGCGCTTTGTCATCCTGAGGTACTCCGAAGGATCTGGCACGGCGCGACGGAAAACGTAGATCCTTCGGAGTACCTCAGGATGACAAGCTTCGTCTTCCGGGTTCTTAGACACCCTCTCAGAATGACAAAGCGCTACGGCGCAGCGCGCACGGTTTAATCACGACCCGTACAAGAACTGATGTGGCTTGGGCGTCTCGCCCGAGCGTTCGCCGCGCCAGCGGCTCTTGAAACGAGCGGCTGGCCGCCGCAAAGCTCGGGCAAGATGCCCAAGCCACGGATCTACGTATTCACGCCGCTCGCCAGGTAGCCGCCGTCGACGATGAGCGTGGTGCCGGTGATGAAGCTGACGGCGTCGGAGGCCAAGAATACCGCTGCGCCGCCGACTTCTTCCGGTCGGCCGAAGCGGCCCATGGGGGTGCGCATCAGAATTTCGCGGCCTCGGTCGGTGCCGTGCAGGACGGCGCGGTTGATCTCGGTCGGGATGACGCCGGGCGCGATGGCGTTGACGGCGATGTTGTCGCGCGCCCATTCGATCGCCAGCGTCTGCGTCAGCGAGAGGACGCCCATCTTGCTCGCGTTGTAAGCGACCACGTCATACCACGCGACGAACGACGCGAGCGACGCGACGTTGACGACGCGGCCGTGAAGGCTCGCTTTCAGCGGCTCATAGAAACTCTGGCAGGCGCGGAGCATGCCGGTCAAGTTCGTGTCGATGACGGCATGCCAGTCGCCCTCGCTGATGTCCTTGGCCTGCTTGCGGAAGGTTCGCCCGGCGGCGTTGACGAGGATGTCGACCCGGCCGAAGGCTTTCATCACGGCGTCGCGCAGCGTGTCGATGCTCGGTCGGCTGTTGACGTCCGCCTCGTGGCGGAGCGTGCGTCGGCCGACGGCTTCGACCGCGACGCACGCTTCTTCGGCCATCGATCGTCGCCGGCCGGTGGGGACGACGTTCGCGCCGCTTTCCGCCAGCGCGATGGAGATCGCTTTGCCGAGCCCGGACGTTCCGCCGATGACGACGGCGACGCGGTCGGTGAGGTCGGTGATGTTGCGCGGGGATGCGGGCATGGGAGGTCGTCGGACGTTGTTCGTTGTTCTTCGTTCGCCCTTACTTTCCCTTCAGCAGTTCTTCGTGGGACGGCACCTTGGGGAGCGTCCTGGTCGATTCCGGATCGGCCGCCGCGCGGTAGACGTTGTCCTGCATGATGCGGGCGATCGGATCGACGTCGGCGGAGGCGGCGAAGTCGAGGTCGCAGATCCACAGTCGGCCCTTGCCGATCGGGATCTCGCTCATGAGCGCGCGGTACTGCTCGGCGAGTTTTTCCTTGCCGATGTAGGAGTGCGCGGGGATGAAACGGATCAGTTCCCGCGCCGCGCCGCCCGGCTTGAGGCGATGACTGGATGTTGCGATGAAGGCGCGCCAGTCGCCTTTTCGAGCCCACCATTTCAGGTCGAGCAATTGAAGATTCAGCGCCGCCAGCGTACCGCCCGCCGGGGCGAAATCGCCATATTCGGCGACGTCGTTTTTCACGTCGATCAGGTCATTGGGGAAGAGCGCGACGAGATCTTTGGCGGGCGAAAAGACGATCGCGGTCGCGCCGTCGGCGATTTTTTGATGCAGCGGCTGACCCGGTGCGAGTCCGGCGAGCGATTCGCCTTTCGCGATGACGATGACGCTCGGCGCCGTGGCGGCGGACGCGGGCGGCTTGGGGAAAATCTCGACGTCGTCCGCCGTGCGGGCGATCTCTTTTTCACCCTGCATCACGCGCGTGATCAACTGCGCCGGCGTGCGCTTGTCGACCGGCGGTAACGCGAGCTTCACCGCGACTTTGCCGGTGGCGTAGTACGCGACATCGAGCGGCTGCGGCGGCGATTTCGCGCCGGCCAGCTCGCACGTGACCGTCAAGCCGGTGAGGTCGCGGAACTGTTCGTCGTCGTTGGTGACGAAGACGTTCGTTGCCAGCTCGTCGCCGGCCCAGAAGCGGCGCCGCGTGGTCTCGAGCGCGACCCCGACCGGGGCGAAGGCTTGCTTCACCGCTTCGTAGACAGGATAGGGCGTCGCCTCGGGGAGATAACTGTGACGATACCAGCACTCGGCGGAGAAGAGCGCGAAGCCGGCGGTGCCGGTGCCGCCGCCTGCGATGCCGCGCTGGAAGCGAAGTTGCTCGGCCCATCGCTTCGTCACCGCCGCGTGATGCTTCAGCCACGGCGTCGGATCGTTGCCGGGATAAGCGAGATTGCCGACCCACGCCTGCGGCGTGAGCAGGTCGCGCGTGTAACGCAGGACCGGCAGGCCGGTGTCGAGATCGGGATAGCCGCTCGACATTTCCTGCCCGATGAGCGGGCGCTTGCCGCCGGTGGCGTTCAGCTCCTTCTCGAACTTGGAATCGACGACGAACGGGGAACTGGCGTACCAGCCGTTGTAGCGGTGTATGTCGTCGATGTCGCCGTCGTCGATGCCGGCCGGCTTTAAGGTGCTTTCGTAGAAGACCGGGTCGCGGACGTAATCCGACGACACGACGATCGGGTGCGTCGCGAGTGCGCGCGTCTGCTTTGTCACCTGCGACATCAGCTCCCACTTCTTCATGTTCTTCGGATCGCGCAGCATCATCTCGTTGCCGACGGTGAAGATGAAGACGCTCGGATGGTTGCGGCAGCGCTTGACGACGTCGGCGTTTTCCATCAGCCAGTGCTGGAAGATTTCCGGCGGGGGGAGGATCTCGCGCGTGCTCGGGCTGGTGGCGGTCGCCGCCTTGCCGTCGGCGGATGCTTTGCCGGCGAAGGCCCACGGGCGGATGCCCTCGATCGAAACGGCGAGTCCGATCTCGTCGGCGGCGTCGAGCCACGCTTCATTCCACGGCGTCGCGTGCGTGCGCGTGAAACGCTGGTTGCCGTCGTGGGTGAGCTGAATCAATTTCTTCGGCAGCTCCTTGTCCCACGGATTTTTGCCGTACGGCAACTGATTCGCGCCGCGGAGCCAATACGGTTTGCCGTTGAGATGAAGTTGGTTGCCTTTGACTTCGAAGGTGCGGAAGCCGACTTTTTTACTCCACTTGTCGATGATTTTGCCGTCGGGCGATTCGAGTGTGACGTCGAGCTGATAAAGATTCGGCTCGGCGGGCGTCCACAACTTCGGCTTCAGGCCTTCGCCGCCGACGGTGATGGTTTTGCTGGCGTCGGTGATGTCGCCGGTCCATTCGGCGAGGTCTTTGATTTTTGCGCGGACTTTTCCGGGGCCGGTGGCGGTGACTTCGATTTTCGCGCCCGTCAGCGTCGGCTGGAACCAAACGTCCTCGATCTTCGCGTTGCCGCGCACGACGATCTTCACCGGTTGCCAGATGCCGAAGAGGTCATACGCGCGGTTGTCCTGGTTCGGCGTGAGGGGGCCGAACATTCCTTTGGACATGGAGATGACTTTGGCGGCGGAGAGATTGACGGTGACCGCTTCGCCGAGGTTGCCGCTGGTGGGCGGGATCTTTTCCATGCTCACCCACATCGTCAGCTCGTTCTTGCCGGGCTTGAGGTGGGGGGTGAGGTCATAAGAAAAGCGCGAGAACATGCCGGCGTGTTCGCCGAGGGGTTGGGCGTTGATGAAGGTTTTGGATTTCATCGCGACGCCGTCGAATTCGATCCAGAGGTGGCGGTCTTTGGGCAAACCGTCGGCGGGGATTTCGATGGTGGCGCGATAGGTGCCGTCGTCGGTCTTGTCGGTGTCGAACCCGAGCTTCTTCAGGCGCTGGTCTTCGAACTTCTTGAAATCCTCGGAATCATCGAGCCACCACTGGATGCGCGAGAGCATCTGCGGCACGGGCACGGGAAATTCTTTCTCACTCCCGGCCGGTTTGAACATCCACTGCCCGGCGAGATCGACGGTGGTTCCGACGTCGGTGCCGGGGAGCTTGAACTCCTGCGCGGGCGCGACGGTCGTCCCTGCAAAGAACAAACAACAAAGAACAAATAACACTCTCACCACTTGATCTCCGGGACGCGCGCGTCGTTCGGGTCTGCCCACCTGTTGTTCGGGATCGTCGGCGTCCACCCCGGACGAAGCGGGTCCTGGTCGTACGGATAACTGCCGAGTTTTTTGTACAGTTCCGCGTACTGCGCGAGCTTTTGCCGATCGAGCTCGACGCCGAGACCGGGGCCGGTCGGCACTTTGATCGAGCCGTTTTCGTACTTCATTTTCCCGCCGACGAGGATGTCGTCGGTGAGCTGGTGATAGTGCGCGTCGGCGGCGAAAGACAGATTCGGGATCACCGCGCCGAGGTGCAGCATCGTCGCGAGCTGGATGCCGAGTTCACCGCTGCTGTGGACGGCGACGCCGAATTGAAACGTCTCGCAGACGCCGGCGGCTTTGACGCACTGGCGGATGCCGCCCCAGAACGTGGTGTCGAGCAGGATGACGTCGACGGCTCGGTCGAGAATATTCGCGCTGAGCTGCTCGAAGCCGACGACGACGGTGTTGGTCGCAGTCGGGATGCGCACCATGTCGCGCACGCGGCGAAGCGCGTTGATGCCGAAGACCGGGTCTTCGTAGTAGTCGTTGTTGAGGTCTTCGATCGCGCGGCCGAAACGGATCGCCTGCTCGGCGGAGAAGACGCCGTTGGGATCGAAGCGCACGCGGTCGCCCTTGCGGCCGATGCCTTTGTCCGCACCGACGGCCGCCGCGATCGCGCGGTAATACTCGACCTCCACCTCCGGCGGAAAGACGCCGCCCTTTAGCTTGTGGCTGGT
>JAXDMN010000113.1:0-3456 GCA_034666045.1 Phycisphaerales bacterium
ATCAGTGAAGGAAACGGTGGCGCCGATCGTGTCCCCTCCATAGTCGGGATTCAGGCGCAGCGGCGCGATGAGCAGCGCGACGTAGCGACCAAGCAGTACGAGGGGCATCAGCGCGCGGTCGGCGCCGATGCTTTGCACCATCGGGTTGATCGTGCGGTCGAGGAAGGCGCGGTCCCACCAGAATTTCAGGATCGACTCGCGGAAGATCAGGTACGCCGCCAGCAGCCAGCAGATCAGGACGAACAGCAGCAGCGGCGGGCCGCTGAATCGGCGGGCCTGGCGCGTGCCGTGTTGCGCGTAGCCGATTGGTTCGGCGGCTGAGGCGGGGGCGCGATATGGATCGGCGTCGGTGGGCGGGAGCGCTTCGGTCGGGTCCACCCGCGCCTGCCGCCGGACCGGAATCGCCGCCACCAGCATCAGCGGCAGCAGCAGCGCCTGTTCCTTGCTCAGGATCGCGAACAGCATGCACGCGCAGATTGCAATCACGCGCCGATTCGTCAGCGGCCGGAAGAACAGGATCAGCGCGCCGACGACGCCGAGCGCGCACATCAATTCCGCCCGGCCGACGATGTTCGCGACCGCTTCGACGTGAATCGGATGAACCGCGAAGAGCAGCCCGGCGATCGTCGCGACGGCGAGCGAGCGCGTCATTCGCCGCGCCAATTCCGCCACGCCGGCGCTGACGGCGGCGTGCAGCAGCAGGTTGACCAGGTGGAACAGCCACGCCGCCCGATCGCTCGTGCCGTGCAGCTTCGCCTGGATCGCATAGCTCATCGAGACGAGCGGGCGATAGAGGTTGTCCGCGCCGCCAAGGAAATAATCCTTCGTCCAGAACTCGCCCCAGCGCGAGAAATTGGCGATGCGCGGGTCGATCAGGATGATGTAGCGGTCGTCGTAGACGAAGGCGCCGCCGAGCGTGACGGCGTAGACGGCCAGCGCCGCCAGGGCGGCGAGAATTGCGGGACGCCAGCTCGGCAGAGGAAGTCGCACCGGTGGCGGATGATACAAGATGCGCGGGATATTCTAGTGGTTCCGCCCGCCGCCGCGCGGTCATGCTGATCGTTTCGTGATGACAGCGCGGGAACATCCTGCGAAACTGGACGCGACCTGCCGCGTCTATTCATCTGTCCGCAACGGCCGCTTAGGGGACATTAGTCTCATGCACGTCTGCAATCCGCCCGGGCGGCAACGAGCGGGCGTTGGAACGGGTAACTGCGAGAATAAGGGCAATCACATGACCATCACCGATCGAAACGCCGCGGCCGACGCGCCGGCGAAGAAGGAAATGGATCCGAAGACGCGCACGATGATCGCCGGTGGGGCGCTGCTCGTCTGCCTGCTCATCGGCGGGGGGATCGTCTACTGGCTGCTGTTCGCCAGCTCGCCCAAGCGGCGCGTGGTGCAGGTGGATCCGCAGGCGCAGGCGGCCGCGCCGCGCGGTACGCCGATGATTCGTACGCAGCCGCAGCGCCGCGATGTGCCGGGCGTGCAGAAAGTCGATAACGAGTGGATCGTCCGTAGCGCCACCGGCGAGATGCGCCTCAATGAGAAAGCTGCCGGCGCGGGCGACCCCACCTTTCGCTTCCCGGACGGCCTGAAGCTCCCGCCCGAGCAGGTCTCGCTGCTCGCCGGTCGGTTCCGCGTGCTGCACGACGACGCAATGGCGCAGGAATGGAAAGTCACGCCGCAGCAGATCGAGAAGCTCCGCGCGCTTCAGATCGGCGGCAGCGGCATGAACCCCGCGCAGCCGCAGCGCGACGAGCTGTGGAAACTCTGGAAGCAGTTCGACGGCGCCAGTGCCGGGCAGGCGAAGACCGACGCGCGGACGAAACTCATCGATAAGCTCGATGAAGTCTCCAAATCCCTTTTTGAGCCGGCCCGCCAGCAGTACACCGCCAAGCTCGAGGAAATCAAAAAGATCCTCACGCCGGAGCAAGTGCAGATGATTACCAAGCGGTAGTGAGCCACATCAGCACGCTCCCAAGCGTCAATTGACGCATCCCACCGGGGGCGGATATAGTCGCGGGTCTGGCATGTTTTTCACACGGAGTGGTTGTTCATCCGTCTGTCCGGCCATCGCGTTCCGCTGAGCCCCTGGAAATAGCCGGAAAAGCGCGGCCTAAGAGATCGCCGAGGTTCCATGACGCAGGCCGTGACGTCTACTTCTTCCGCTCCCGCCGCCGGTCCCGCCAAGAGCGGTTCCATCGCCGGCCTTGAAGGCGTCGTCGCCGCCAAGAGCGAGATCTGCTTCATCGACGGCATCGCCGGCCGGTTGGTTTACCGCGGTTACGACATCGGCGACCTCGTCGAGAACGCGACGTTCGAAGAAGTCGCGCACCTGCTGTGGGACGGGAAACTTCCGAACAAAAGCGAGCTCGCCCACCTCAAGCGCGACATTGCCGCCAACATGGCGCTGCCCGAACACGTCTCGAAGCTGATCGGCGACCTGCCGGCGACGATGCAGCCGATGGATGCGCTGCGCACCGCGTGCAGCGCCCTCGCCGGCGTCGATCCGGACGTGACGAGCAACGAACCCGACGCGAACCGCCGCAAGGCGATCCGCCTGACGGCGCAATTCCCGACGATCGTCACGGCGTTTCATCGCCTGCGCTCGGGCCAGCAGCCGATCGCGCCCGATCCGTCGCTCTCGATCGCCGCGAATTTTCTGTACATGCTCAACGGCAAGAAGCCGCACGAGACGCTCACGCGCGTGATGGACGCCGCTCTGGTGCTTCACGCCGAGCACGGCATGAACGCCAGCACGTTCGCCGCCCGCGTGACCGCCGCCACCCTCGCCGACATGCACGCCGCCGTCACCGCTGCATTGGCCGCGCTGAAAGGTCCGCTGCATGGCGGGGCGAATCAGGACGTGATGGAAATGCTCCTCGAGGCCGGCAAGCCGGAGACCGTCGAGAAAAAAGTCGAGGAGATGCTCAGCTCCGGCAAGAAAGTCCCCGGTTTCGGCCACCGCGTCTACAAGACCTTCGACCCGCGCGCCACGTTCCTCCGCAAGATGAGCAAACAGCTCGGCGAAGCCGCGAAGAACACGCAGTGGTACGAGATGAGCGAGCGGATCATCCCAATCGTCAAGCGGATGAAGAACAAGGACCCCAACGTCGACTTCTTCAGCGCCTCGGCGTACTACACGATGGGCATCCCGCTCGACCTCTTCACCCCTATCTTCGCGATCGCGCGCGTGACCGGTTGGACGGCGCACATCATGGAACAGCACAAGAACAACCGCATCATCCGTCCGACGGACGATTACGTGGGACCAATGGGGTTGAAGGTCCAACCGCTCGAACAACGCGCCTGACGCGCACGCGCACCGAACGAGCTTAATTAACTTCATTTAGCCGCGTCGCTTGCGACGCGCTTAACCGATAACCGACGACACGCGCACCCTTCGATGGATGCGCGTGATTCTTTTCGAACGCTCGCGCGTCGCAAGCGACG
>JAXDMN010000114.1:0-27206 GCA_034666045.1 Phycisphaerales bacterium
ATTACGCGGCGCAGGGTGCGCCGTTCACGCCGAGCGCGGGTACGGGCGGCGTCATGGCGGTGCCGGAACCGGCGGCGGGGTTGGGTGTGGCGCTTCTCGCATGCTCACTGTTGCGGCGGCGACGCGCGATGCGCTAGCATCTCTCACAGCATTCAAATGCCAAGCAATGTCATCCTGAGGTACTCCGAAGGATCTCGGCGTAACAAGATCGTTCGACTACGAGATCCTTCGGAGTACCTCAGGATGACAAGGGCTTGGCGTTTCGCGTTCTATCTGCGGCGGCGCGCGGTGAGGGCGGCGCTGGCGACGGCGAAAACGCAGGCCATTGCGGCGCCGGGCTCGGGGACGGCGGTGACGGCGGATAAACTGCCACTGTCACCTGCGGCGCTGGTGCTGAACGGTGCGCCTTGTGCGGCGTAGTTGAAATCGATCGTGCTGTAATCATCCCCGCTGATGATCCCGTCGTAGTTGAAATCGCCGTTGTTCCAGCCGGTCGCGCCGGTGCCGACGTTGAAGTCGATGGTGCTGTAGTCGTCGCCGGAGATGAAGCCGTCGAGGTTCGCGTCGCCGGCGTAGGTGTACATGATCAGCGCGTCGCCGCTAAAGACGCTGACGCCGCCGAAAGTGCTGCCGACGTAACCGGCGTCGTCCGCGTTGGCGATGCCGAGGGAGGTGAGTCCGGCAGCGGCGTCGGCCATCGTGGTGGTGATGCCGGGGCCGTCCCAGGCGCCGGCGTTCTGGGCGGACTGGATGAGCGCGGTGAGCGTCGCGACATCGCCGTTTGCGACGATCAGCTTGTTGTTGGCGAGATCGAGCGTGCCGGCGTCGCCGACGCTGAGCGCGCCGACGCGGCTGGTTCCGCCGCCGACGCCGAAGGACATGTCGCCATCGACGGTGAGCTCCGCCTCGCGGACGTATGAGGCGCTGACGGCGGCGCCGTCGGAGACGATGGTCCTGCCGCTGCTGGCGAGCGCGCCGAGCACGCCGGTGCTGCCCGCCTCGAAGAATTTCGTCCCGGTGCCGGTGAACGTGCCGCTGTTGGCGACATTGCCGAAGAAGACGGCGGTGGATCCGCTGCTGACGCGGAATTCGGCGCCGCTGTTGTTCGTCACCGGATCGTAGAACGTCGCCAGCGCGTTGCCGCTGACGATGATTTTCCCGCCGCTGTTGTTGGTGACGCTTCCGAAGATGTCGCTGGCGCCGCCGGAGAGTTGCATGTTGCCGTAGTTGAGGAGGCCGGCGCGGCCGATGAACGTGCCGCGGCCGGAGATGGTGCCGCCCGCGGCGTTGCCGAGGGCGGTGTCGACCTCGAACGTCCCGCCGATCAGGTTGATCTTGCCGACGTTGCTTGCGCCGGTACCGGCGAAGTGCAGGCGCTGGCCGCTCATGACGCGGATTTCGCCGCCGTTGCTGTTGTTGAGGAATCCGTCGACGCGGCCGTCGCCGAGGATGAGCTTGGAATTGGCGATCGAGGTGGCGGTGACGCGCGCGGTTCCGCCGCCGAGCCGGATTTCGCCGAAATTGGAGAGGGTCGACGTGGTGGTGAACCGCCCGCCGCTGTTCACGGCGAGCGTGCCGCTGGCGAGGACGGCGGATGCATTGGTGACGTTGAAGTTCTGCGCCGCGCCAAGCTCCAGCGTCGCGCCGAGCGCTTGACCGGAGCCGATGACGAGCCCGGCCCCGCCGGTCACGTTGATCGTTCCGCTGTTGAAGGCAAGTGTTCCGTTGTTGATGATTTGGTTGGCGGTGAGCGTTCCGCCGCTGAGGGTCAGCGTGCGCCCTGGGTGGATCCAGAGGTCGGCAAGGGTGAGGCGGTGATTGCTGGTGAGGTTGAGGGTGGGCCCGAGCACGCCGGCGGCGTCGATGTCGACGCCGTTGCCGAGTGTGAGCGTTCCGCTGTTGAAGTTGATGACGCCGCCGCTGGCCACGACGACGCCGAGCGACGCGGTGCCGCCGTTGAGGTTGAGCGTGCCGGTGGGATTGAGATAGGTCGTGATGCCGACGGTCATGGTGGCGCCGCTGTTGACGTTGATGACGCCGGTGCTGGCGCTGTCCGATCCGAGCCAGAGATATCCGCCGGGCGTCGTGGCGATCGAGAGGGTCGAGCCCGCGCCGGTAAGGTTGATGACTCCCTCGCCGCCGGCGATGCGGCCGTTGCCGACAATCATGACCTCCGGAACCGTGAGGTCCGCGCCGGTCTCGATGTTGACATACCCGCGGCTGTTGGCGTCGGCGAGACCGGCGACATGCAGCGACTGCATCGTCGCGGAGGCGTTGCTGCGCAGCGTGACGTTGGCAGTCGAGCCGCCGCCCCAGAGGGAGGCGCTGGTGGTGGTGATGCTGGATCCCCAGCCGTCGACGACGAGCGTGTTCGCGCTTCCGCTTCCGATGCCGATGTCGAGATTGCTGCCGCTGAAATCGCCGCCGTACACCACGTTCATGGTCGAGCCGGACTCGACCTGGAGCGTGCCGTTGGGCGTCTCCAGGCTGGAGTTGTCGCTGATGGTCGCCGATCCGCCCAGGAGGCGGAGATACGCCTCCGGCAGGAGAACCCTCGCGCCGCCGAAGAGCGACAACTGCCGGCCGGTCGAATTCCACTGCAGGCCGGCTCCGAGCGCGGTGGTGCGTTCGATGCGTCCGCCGTTGACGGTGATATTGCCGGCGGTGTAGAGCGAGCCGCCGTCGATGTTGATCACGCCGCTGGTGCGGACGTCGATGTCGCCGCCGGCGTCGTATTCGCCGCCGATGATGTTGAGGGTGCCGGTCCCGCCGGCGGCGCCGAACGAGCCGACGGTCAGGGTGCCGTTGGTCTGGTTCAGCCAGCCGCCGGAGTTGACGTTGAGCGCGCCGGCGGAACCGGCGCCGCTCGATGTCCCGATGGCGACGGCGCCGCTGGTGGCGACGTTGGCGTTGGTGAGAGACATCATGCCGTGCGTGTCTGCAACGGCGCCGGTGGCGATGTTGAGTGTGCCGACGATACCGGCGGCGGAGTTGGCGAAGCTGAGGTCGCCGGTGCCGCCGCTCGAGCCGACGGTGACCGCGCTATAGGCGTCGAGGCGTGTGCCGAAGCCGTCGAAGCTGGCCGTGCCGTCGCCGTCGGAATCACCGATGACGAGCGCGTTGACGGCGACGTCGCCGTCGGCGGATGCGCTGAGCGTGCTGCCGCGCGTGATGGCGAGCGTGCGCGCGGCGAGCCAGAGCAGCGAGCCGGGGTCGGCGATCGCGATACTGTTGCTGGTGTTGGTGGTGATCGCTACGTCGCTGAGGAACCGTCCGCCCGCGACGAGCGAGATGGCGCGGCCGGCGGCGAGGTTGAACGTCGGCGTGGCGGAGACGGCCGAGAGGTTGATGATGCCGCCGGTGATGGCGACGTTGCCGTTGGCGTTGAACGTGCCGCCATTGACGACGATCGAGCCGGTTTGGCTGACGGCGACGCCGCCCGTGCCGGAATTGAAGACGCCGCCCGTGTTGACGTTAAACGTCGCGGATCCGGAGGCGCTGCCGACGCGCAACGTGGATGTGCCGCCGATCGCGACGGTCGACGGATTGGCAGTCGTGCTGCCGACGGTAAGCACTCCGGTTGCGCCGTTGCCGGTGCCGATCAAGATGTCGCCGTTGATCATCGTCATCGTGGCGCCGCTTTGCACGGCGACATTGCCGTTACTCGCGGAGACGCCGTCCTGACCGATGAAGACGCCGGAGCTGAGGTTCACCTGCGCCTGGTTGCGGAACGTCACGCTGGCGATGCCGCCGCCCGCGCCCCAGTAGCTGGCGCCGCCCGCGGTGAAGGTCGAGCCGAGGCCGTCGACGACCAGCGTGCCGTTCGTGCCGAAGCCGACGTCGACGTAGGAGGTCGCGCTGAAGTCGGCGCCGTTTTGGAACGTGTAGGTCGAGCCGCCGCCGATCGTGTGATTGCCGGTGAAGACGACCTGCGCGTTATTGTTCGCGAAAAGTGTCTTTCCCCCGGCCAGATTGAACCCGGAGCTGCTCAGCCGCTCGAGTCGGCCGCCTTCGATGAAGATGTTCCCGTTGGCGTTGAAAGTGCCGTTGTTGATGCTGAGGACGCCGGTGGGGTTGATGGAGATCTGTCCGGTGCCGGTGGAGAAGGAACCGGCGGAGTTGACCGAAACGGTCGCCGCCGCGCCGGTGGTCAAGCCGATGTTGAGCGGCCCCGCGCCGCTCATAACGACGCTGGATCCCGCGCCGGTGATGTTGAAGTTTGTTCCGGCGAACAGCGTGACGGCGCCGCCGTTGAAGTTGATGTCGTTGTTCGCCTGCACGTTGAGCGTGCTGGCTTCCATGAAGAGCGACGGGCTGGCGATCAGCAGCGTATTGCTGCCGGAAGTCGGCGCGGCCATCGTGAGCGAGCCGCCGAAGAGGCTCATGGCGCCGACGTTGTAGGTTCGGTTGGCGACGGTGTCGGAGCGGAAGGTGACGGCGCCGCTGCCGACTTCCACCGCGAGTTGGAGATTGACGGGGTTGGCGTCGAAGGTGACGGCGTATGAGGATGGGCTCACGAAGTGCGCGATGTCGCCCCCGCCGGGCACGACGCCGCCCGACCAGTTGCCTGCGAGATTAAAGTTTCCGTTTCCGGCGATCCAGTCGCGGATGACGGCGTTTGCATTCTCGGGTGCAAAGGATGTGACGGTCAGTGCGGCAGCAGCGGCGACGACGACAAGCGCTCGGCGCTTGCGAGAGTTACAGCGCAACATCGACTCTTCCCTTCGCAGATTTCGTGAACCAGACGTACGAGAGGTGTGACGGCTGAAGAAGAGGTGCCCGCAGCCCGCCCGCCCGCGGGCCCTCCGCGAGTGAGCAAAATCCTACCAACGCGGATGCCCCGCCGCCAGAAGATTGCCCCGTGTTGTTGAGTTTGCTTCCCGGGACGGACGGCATAATCGAGCGATCCCATCGATTCCGCCCGTCGTATCATCCCAAGCTTCCATAAAAGGTTTGCCCATAGACGATTCGCAGGCATAATTGGCTTCTTATAGAATTCCAGCGCGCGTCCGTGCCCGCCCGCTTCTGCCCGCTGCTGCGACACACGACGACAGGAGTCCAACCGAGTGCCTAAATCAACCCGATCGTCCCGCCGCAGTCGCCCGCGCTCGCGCCGACTTGTCCAGCCGATGGTTCAGCCGCTGGAAACCCGGCTGCTGATGGCGCGCGTGCAGGGCATCGACGTCTCGCAGTGGCAGGGGACGATGAACTGGACGACGGCCTACAACGCCGGCAACCGCTTCACGTTCGCCAAGGCGACGCAGGGCACCACTGCGGTCGACCCGCAGTTCACCACCAACCGCACGGCCGCGAAGAACGCCGGCCTGCTGATCGGCTTCTACCACTTTGCGACGCCGGACAACATCACCGACGCGAACGCCGACGGCCGATATGACGACGCGGTCGCCGAGGCGGAATGGTTCTACAGCAACGCCGGCGCGTACATGGGGACCGGCTATCTCAAACCAGTGCTCGATCTGGAGAGCAACCCGGGCGGCCTGACCAACACGCAGCTCTCGAAATTCGCCAACGACTTCTGCTGGCGCATGCAGGCGCTGAGCGGGCAGGACCCGATCATCTACTGCAACACGAACTACGCGGCCAACGTCTACAACTCCACGGTCAACGTGCACGACCTGTGGATCGCGAACTGGAACGAGACCAGTTACGGCCATCCGGTCAACGGCACCGGCAATCCGCCGAGCGGCGTCTGGCCGGCGGGGAGCTGGGACTTCTGGCAGTACAGCGCCGACGGCAACGGCCAAGGCGCGGCGAACGGCGCGCAGAGTTCCGCCATCGACCTCGACGTCTTCAACGGCTCGGACATCAACCTGCTCAAGCAGAACTTCATGGTCGGCGCGCCGGACATCCCGACCGGCCCTTCCCCGGCAAACGGCGCGACGAACGTTTCGCCGCTGAACTTCCTGTTCAACTGGAACGATTCGCCCGGCGCGACGCGCTACGACATCTACCTCGACAATATGACGACGCCGGCGGCGTCGAACCTCACGTCCAGCCAGTGGAACGCCGGCAACATCCCGGGCGGCGCGCACACGTGGAAGGTCGTCGCCAAGCCGGCCAGCAATGACGACGACACGCACGTCTCCAGCGCGGTCTGGAGCTTTACCGCCAGCAGCCTGCCGCTGCCGGGCGTGCCGAGCGGCGGAACGCCGAACAACGTTTTCGTCATCAGCAAGCCGGTCATTCTCGACTGGGCCGACACGCCGAACGCGTCGACGTACGACATTTATCTGGGCACGAGCCCGACGCCGACCTACACGAACCTCACCGCGAGCCAATCGCCGTCGCTGAACCCGGCGGATGGCGTGCGCCTGTGGCGCGTCGTCGCGAAGAACGCGACGGGCAACACGAACGGCCCGCAGTGGCAGTACACGCTCGACACCGTGGCGCCGGCCGCCAACTATGGCGCGCAGACGCCCACCAGCGGCACGACCTTCCTCGATTTCACCGTCACCTACACGGACGCGACGAGCGGCGTCGATTTCACGTCGCTCGACAGCAGCGACATCTACGTCACCGGCCCGAACAGCTATTCGCAGTCGGCGACGCTCATGAGCCTCGACGCGAACGCGAACGGCTCGACGCGCATCGCGACCTATCGCATCGCCGCGCCGGGCGGAACGTGGGACATGGCCGACAACGGCACCTACACGGTCAACCAGAACGCCAGCCAGGTGAAGGACGTCGCCGGCGGATTCCGCGCCGCCGGCGCGATCGGCATCTTCACGCTCGGGCTCGCCCAGCCGATCGCATACCAGCTCGGATCGGTCCTCCACCTCGATTTCTCCGCGACGGGCGCGGCGATCGTGCTGAGCCTTAGCGGCGGGACGTACACCGCGAGCTCCGGGGCGCAGACGCTCAACTTCAGCGGCGTGACCGCCGTCGTCGCCGACGGCACGAGCGACGCGGATGTATTGCAGCTTTCCAATTCGATCCCGGTGCCGCTGACGTTCGCCAACGGCGCAGCGGGCAACGATGCGCTGGAAGTGAACGGCGGCACGCTGGCGATCGACAGCGATCTCGGCGCGGGCGCGCCGAACCTGTTGCTCAAGGTGGCCGGCGGCGCGACCGTGACGATCGACTCGACGCAGCACCTGCGCGGGCTGCATGTCACCGGGCAAGTCAACGTGACCGCGGGCGACGAAAAGGTGATCGTCACCCGCGAGCTGCAAATCTTCGCGCCCGCCGGGCGGATCGATCTGGCGGACAACGACCTCGTCATCGACTACGACGCCGCCGGCCCGTCGCCGATCGGCGCAGCGAGCGGCGGAACGTACAGCGGCGTGGCCGGCTGGATCCAGGCGGGGTCGAATGGCGGCGCGTGGGACGGCGCCAGCGGCATCACCACCACGCAGGGGGACGCGGCCGGCGGATTGACCACGCTCGGCATCGGCGAAGCGTCCGGGCTGTTCGGCCTCGAGCCGGGCGACACCGCGCTCTTCGGCGCGGAAACCGTCGATGCGACGTCCGTGATCGTGAAGTACACGTACGCGGGCGATGCGAACCTCGACGGGTTCATCAGCGGCGACGACTACAGCACGATCGACTTCTACGTCGGCACGAGCGCCGACGGCTACACCTACGGCGATTTCAACTACGACGGCCTGGTCAGCGGCGACGACTATTCGACGATCGACTTCAACTTCTCCGCGCAGGGCGCGCCGCTATAACGGCGAAGCGTTCGCGACCTCACGACAAGTAATCCGCCTTACCGCCGCCGACTCGCGCGGGCCGCGCACGCCGTGCGGCGCTTTTTTCGCATCGTTTGCGCGAAAATGCGCGTTGAATCTCCCGTGCTCCGCTGCGAAAATCCCCGCGGCTTTCCCCCGGAGGGGAAACTCGCGCCAGCCTGTTGTTCCGCGGAGTGTGAGAAGTGAGCAAACGCACGACGAGCCGAATCCGCCGTGACCAATGTCTGTCGCGCGCCGCCCGCGCCGCCGCCGCCGCAGCGGGCCGGTATCAATCGGAAATGCTCGAGCGCCGGCTGCTGCTCAGCGTCGCCGAAGCCGAACCGAACAACACGCCCGCCGCCGCCAACACCGTTCCCATCACCGCCGGGACGCCCCAGATCGTCACCGGCACGATGGGTTACGCGGACGACGACTTTTTCCGCTTCACGCTTTCCGCGCGCAGCGGCGTTTTCTTCGACATCGATTCGCGCGAAGCGGGAATTTCATCCGCGCTCGACACCCGGATCGTCCTCTACGCAAACGACGGCACGACGCTGATCGCGCAAAATGACGACGGCCGGGATTTCGACACGCTCGCGCTGGCGGAGACGAGCGACACGCCGCTGGAGTTCGGCGATTCCGCGCTCTACGCCGACCTCGCCGCGGGAACGTACGTGATGAAGGTGTTTTCGTGGTCGTCGGCGGGCGCGCCGGTCGAGCCGTACCAGCTCAAGATCACCGCGAACGCGAGCTTCACGTCGAGCATCCCGGCCTTCAACAGCATTCCCGGCGCGGCCGCGACGCTTTATCTCGATTTCGACGGCTACAGCGCGACCGACGCGTGGGGCACGTACGCGATCCCCGCGTTCGACCTGAACGGCATCGGCACGGAGTGGACCCCCGGCGAGCGGGCGGCGATCGAGACGACCTGGCGCGTGGTCGCCGACGCTTACGCGCCGTTCAACGTCAACGTCTCCACCAGCTACGGCGGCGCGTACAACGACCGCCAGGCGCATCGGCAAATCATCGGCAACGCCGACGGCAGTGAGATCGGCCATCCCGGGCTGCTCGGCATCGCATGGGGCGACGGCTTCAGCCTCGGCGGGTCGAGCTACAAGACCGGCTTCACGTTTGGCGACAATTTCTTCGACACCTACAGCGACGCCGGCATCAGCGGCGAGATCGTCACCAACGCGATCGAGATGGGCAACACCAGCGTGCACGAGATCGGGCACGCGATGGGGCTCGAGCATTACCTCGACGAGCCGCACAGCCACGCCTTCATGTACACGCCGGATTTCGGGCTGAACCGATCGCGCTGGAGCAGCGGCACGAACGAGAGCGGCGCGGCGCAGGACGACATGAACGTCATCGCCGGCGCGGCGAACGCCTTCGGCTATCGCGCCGACGATTACGGCAACACCCGCCCCGCCGCGACCGTTCTCAGCGCCGCCGGCGGCGCGTACAGCGCGTCCGGCGTCATTCACCAGACGAGCGATCTCGACGTCTTCCGCTTCAGCGGCAACGGCTCGACCACGATCACGCTCGACATCCCGGAGCACTGGGGACACCTCGACGGCGAGATCACGCTCTACAACGCGGCCGGCACTGTGCTGGCGACGAATGACGGCGTGAACAAGCTCGGCGCGGCGATCACGTACACGCTTCCGGCGGCGGGCGATTATTACGTGGAAGTGAAGAGCGACGCCGGCGAGGCGGAGGTCGGGCAATACGCGCTGCTCATCAACACCACGCCCGTCGCCGCCGGCGGAACGATCAGCGGACGGACGTTCAAGGACGTCAACTACAATGGCGTTTACGAAACCGGCCTGGGCGACACGATCCTCGGCGGCGTCACCGTCTACATCGACGCCAACGGCAACGCGATCTTCGATGCGGGCGAGCAGAACACGACGTCGTCTGCGCTCGACGGCACGTACAGCTTCACCGGCCTCGCCGCCGGCACGTACGACGTGAAGCAGGTCGCGCCGAGCGGTTACGTCAACACGCAGGTCTATTCGCGCGTCGTCACCGCCGCGGGTGAGACGTTCGCGAATACCGATTTCGGTAATTTTCCGATCGTCTTCAACGGCGGCGGCGGCAACGACAGCTACACGGTGCGTCTGAAGAACGGCGACAGCACGAAGATAGAGATCCTGGACTCCGCGACGCCCGGCCTGGTCTGGACGGCGCCGAAGTCGATCATCCCGTCGATCACGATCCTCGCCAGCGCGGGCGATGACGCGCTGGTCGTCGATTACAGCTTCGGCAACCCGGTGCCCGCGACGAATGGCATCCTCTTCGACGCGGGCTCGACCGCCACGGTCAATCCCGGCAACAACGTCAGCATCATCGGCACGAGCGGCGCGGACACGATCCTCTTCAGCACCTCCGGCAATGCCGCGCCGAATACGATTACGACGCTGTTCGTGCGACGCGTTACCGTCAATGGCGGCGGCGGGACGGACACGCTCAATTACACGTCGTCGCAGGCCGACGACACCATCGGGCTCAGCACCCTCGGATGGACGGACGGCATTCTCACGGGCGCTTACACGAGCGTCGAAAACGTCGTGATGAACGCGGCCTTCGGGTTCGACACGATCAGCATCGCACACGGCTCGGGCGCACCGTCGGTCACCGTGAACGGCGGCGAGGGGAACGACGTCCTGACCATCACCGGCGCGTCCGGCGTGACCACGCCGATGATTTTCAATGGCGAGAATGGCAACGACGCCGTCACCATCGCCACCTCCGCCGCCGCCACGTTCACGTACAACGGCGGCGCGGGCACCGATTCGCTCAACCAGTCCGGAACCAGCGTGCAGGACACGATCACGATCAACAACACCACCGTCAGCGGCGGCGCGAGCTCGACGACGCACTCCGGGCTGGAATCGATCGTCTTCAACGGCATCGGGTTGAACGACACGTTCAACGTCACCGCCGTCGCCGCGACGACGAACGTCACGCTCAACGGCGGCGATGGGAACGACGTCTTCAACATCGGCAGCGGCTTGGTGTTTCAGGGGCTGAACAACATCCTCGGCAACGTCACCGTGAATGGCGAGAACGGCGCCAGCGATGTCATCACGCTGATCGACCAGACCGACCTGATCCCTCGCGACTACACGCTGAACCCCACCACCTTCGACCGCACGACGAGCTTCGGCCTGCTCACGTACGGCACGGTGGAAGGCCTCACGCTCAATGCGACGCCGAACACGAACAACATCACCGTCGCCGGCACCGCCGCCGCGACACCGGTGACCGTCAACGGCAACGACGGCAGCGACGTGCTGACGATTTCCGTCGCGGCCGCCGCGCCGGTCACGTTCAACGGCGGAACCAGCACCAGCTACATCGACCGCCTCAACGTCAACGCCGGCACGTACACCTTCAACGCCGACGCGCGCAACACGACCGCCCGGCTGATCCTCGGCGCGGCCG
Organism: Phycisphaerales bacterium; assembly: GCA_034666045.1. Lineage (GTDB taxonomy): Bacteria > Planctomycetota > Phycisphaerae > Tepidisphaerales > Tepidisphaeraceae > JAICTV01. Next base: position 11,142 of record JAXDMN010000114.1, read on the forward strand.
GCATCGGCACGTCAGTCCTGCTCAACGCGACGCAGCACCTGGAAGGGATCGTCCTTCAGAACAACGCGGTGGTCACGCTGGCGCAGAACGGCAACCGGCTGATCAACACCGGTTTCTTTCTCGCCAGCCTGAACTCAAAGCTCGACCTCAAGGACAACGACCTCATCGCGCGCAGCGAGACGGTCGGCACGTGGAACGGCTCGACTTACACCGGCTTGAGCGGCTACATCCAGTCCGGCAGCAACGGCGGCGAGTGGAACGGGCAGGGGTTGATCACCTCGATGTCCGCCGCCGTCGACGGCCTGACCACCCTCGGCATCGCCAGCGCGGCGGACCTGTTCGGAATCAGCGGGAGCCAGACCGAGGTGTATAACGGCGAAACCGTCACCGCCAACGCCGTCATCATCAAGTACACCTACGCCGGCGACGCGAACCTCGACGGCATCATCAGCGGCGACGACTACAGCTCGATCGACTTCAACGTCGGCACCGGCGCGAGCGGCTACTACTACGGCGATTTCAATTACGACGGCATCGTCTCCGGCGACGATTACTCGACGATCGACTTCAACTACGCAGCGCAGGGTGTGGGACTTTAGCGCGATGAGCGCTCGTCTGTAGCAATCGCCCGAACAGTTGTCGTCCTGAGGTACGCCGAAGGATCTGCGCTCCTCGTCAGTCGACGCCAGATCCTTCGGAATACCTCACGATGACCAGGCATTGAGCTGGAAACGATACATGCGAGAGTCGCGGTGGCACAGACATTCGGCCCCGTGTACCTTTATGGCCAAACCAGCCATGAAGACGCCAAACTTTCTCGTCATCGTTGTCATTCCAGTTCTCCTGCTCGTCGTCGTCCTGCCCGCGCGCACCGCGGGCGCCGGTGAGCCGCCTGCCAGCGCCCCGGCCGCGTCGCAGCCGGCGCCGCCGCGCAAGGTCACGATTCCGCCCGGCTTCAAGCTGCTGACGATCAACGGGCGCAAGATTCTCGTCGAGCCGACGGATGAAGCGTGGGTCGCGACGGCGATGGGCAAGGTGCAGCCGACGACCAAGCCGGCCACGCTGCCGGCCAATCTGTTGCAGAAGCTGACGACGCAGCGCGAGGCATTACTGCGGCAGGTGGCGATCGATCTGGCGCTGAAAGACCTCACCGCCGCGGCGCGCACGTACGATCTCGACCTCGTCGCGCCGGTGCGCACGCTCGACAACTACCGCCCGCCGATCTACTACCTCATCGCCGCGCCCGACCGCATCGCCGAGATCATTCGCAACGGGTGGAGCGACCCGCATTTTTATTACAACCGCGCCGCCGACTCCGTCTCGTTCAATCCGGCCGGCGCGTTGACCGCCGATCGCCCGCAGGACGAAGTGGTCTTCCCCGCCGCGTATGACCTGAAGGAAACACCGGAGAAGAAGGCCGAAGCGCTCACGATCATGATCGGCTCGACTGAAGCGTCGATCCGCGCGTCGATCGAGATCCGCGCGCGGACGCTGGTCGGCTCGCAGTTCGCCGCGATCATCCAGAGCCAGGGCGTCGAGCCGCTCGGGCTCAAGGAAGACCAGCAATGGTTCGGCCTGGGCGTCGCGAGCATCCTGTCGGCGAAGTACGCGTCGGTCATCACCGGCGACGCGCGGGCCGAGCTGGTGAAGATGCTGACGGCCGAGCACCCGGCGAACCCGATCCCGACGTCGGCGGTCGATCTGCTCCATCCGGTGAACGTGAGCGACATGCGTCAGGACATGCTGCCGGCGTATTTTGATGCGGTCCGCCGCAAGTCGGGTAGAGCGGTTCAAGCGATCGCCGACAAAGCGGGGGATGCGGGGATCGCAAAAGCGATCGTCGCGGTGCGTGAAAAGAAACCCGCGGACGGCGCGGCGCTGGTGAAGGTCGTGCAGGAGGCAACGGGGGTGGAATTGACGGCGCTGTTGAGTAAGGGATAGACGAAAGTTGGACAAGAGCACGACGCGCATCACGAAGCGCGCGCCGCGAAGCGCTCGACCCAATCACTGGGATTTCATTGAGCCGCGTCGCTTGCGACGCGCGTCGTTTGGCGCGGGAGTCTCAGCACTCTTCGTCGCACAAAGACGCACGAGTTGCTGCGCCGTTGGACGCGCGTCGCAAGCGACGCGGTTAAATGAGGGCGCTCTACGTTTGAAAGCTCCGTTCGCATACGCGTCTCGTGTTCACTGCATCCGATGCTCTTCAACCGTCAAATTCCGCGCCGCGCCCGCTGCAGTCCGCACGACGTAATCCTCATCATGCTCCGCCACCTCGCGTAACAGCTCCATCGCAGCGCGCTGATTAGCCGCGGTGCCGCCGGTTCCCGCAAAATAGCGGACTCGTCCCAGCGCCAGCAGCGCCTCGACGCGCCACATGCGCTCCTTCGAGCGCTTCGCCAGCTCGAACATGTCTCCCGTGTGCGCGCCGACGGTTTTCGCGTCGAGGCTCTGGACGATGCGCAGCGTCGGTTCGAGGCTTTGCGCGAATGCGATACGCCTGGCGTCGAAATCGCGATACGCCGCCGCGTCGACCGGCTTGCCGGTTTCATCGCACAGCTTCGCGAGCATCGGCGTGGTCTTGCCGAGCAGTTGCAGGCCCAGCGCGAACTGGGCATAGCAGACGCGCTCCTCGCACAGGTGCAGGCCGAGCATGAGGCCGGCGCGGTAGTACTTCATCGCCTCCTCCTTGTTGCCCGCGCGCTGATTCAGCAGCGCGAGGCGGTCGACGCACACCTTGCCGAGCGTTTCCAGCGCTTCGAGCGACGGTTTATTCAGGTTGTAGTTGACGATCTCGGACGGCCTGGCGGCGAAGAGATTCATCGACGCGTAATTCGACGCTTCGACGAGCGGCTCAATCGCCGGCAGCTTCTTCGCCAGCGGCGAATCGAGCGTGCCGAGGGCGGCGAAGTTGGAATAGGTGGCGCGGTCCTGGAGATACATTTCGATCGCGCTGCGATACATCGGCCCGGCGTCGGCGCCGGACTGCGGCAGGATCGACCGCGGTAGTTCCGGAATGCGCACCGGCTGGAAATTCGCCTCGTTGGCGGAAAATCCGGTCGCGGGCGTGATCGTCGAGTTGTGCTCGATCAGGTAGACCCAGCCGCCGACCAGCAGCAGGATCAGGAGGGAAATTGTCCAGCCCAGCGAATTACCCCACATCTGCTTTCCAACACGGTTAAAGAAAATGCTCTGCAAAATGTCGAGTATACTCGATGCGGATGCGAGGCTGTCTCATCCTGATGTTCGCAGTGTGCTGCTGCTACAGCAGCGCGTCGATCGCATCGGCGCAATCGGTCGTTGCTGAAATCACCCGCAGCGCCGTCGCGGTCCCGGAACCCCCACCGCTGCTGCTGATCGGTCTCGGATGCGTCTACCTGCTCCGTCGCAACCCGCGCCGCGCGATGCGATGATCATTACGCGCTGCGTGCTCTGTAAGGGCAAACCATTTAGCCGCGTCGCTTGCGACGCGCGTAACCGTCACTGCAAAACGCACGTCGCAAGCGACGTGGCTAAATGGGATTTTCGATCGCGTCGCGCTGATCGTCCGGATCCAACGGCGCCTCCCGCGCCTCCCGCGCCGCGCGCGCCACGATCACGCGCTTGCATCCCGGAAGCGCATCCAGAAACAATTTCCCATACCGCTTGCTCGTCACCCGACTGTCCAGCAGCACCACGATCCCCTTGTCCGTCTTGCTCCGGATCAACCGTCCGAATCCCTGCTTCAACTTGATGATCGCCTCCGGCACCGAGTATTCCATGAACGGATTCCCGCCCCGGCGTTCGATCGCCTCCAGCCGCGCCTCGACGATCGGCTCATCCGGCACCGCGAACGGCAGCTTGACGATGATCACGTTCCGCAGCGAGTCCCCCTGCACATCGATCCCCTGCCAGAAGCTGGACGTCCCGAACAGCACCGCGTTCTCCGTCGCGCGGAAGCGCTCGAGCAAAATTTTTCGCGGCGCGTTCTGCCCCTGCACGAGAATCGGCAGCCCCAGCTCATCCAGCCGCGGCTTGAGCCGGTTCGCCGCGTCGATCAGCATCTTGTACGAAGTGAACAGCACGAACGCCCCGCCGTTGGTTTGCTGAAGATATTTGAGGATCTTCTCGCACGCCGCGGGGAGGAAGCGATTCGCGTCGTTCGGCTCGGGGAGGTCTTCTTCGATGTAAAGCGTCGCCTGCTCCTCGTACTGGAACGGCGATCCAAGCTGGAGCGTCTTCTCGCGCACAACGCCGAGGCGCGACTTGATATACGCGAAGGCGGGGTCGACTACGGCGGTCGGCTCTTCCTCTCTTTTTGTGGCTTGGGCGTCCCGCCCGAGCGCTTTTGCAGGAGACATCAACGTTTCCGAAAACGCCTCCTCGTTCAAACCGCGCCAATTCCAATTCTCCAGTCCCGCAGCGTCCGAATTAGCCCATGCATAGTTCATCTGATTCCGGAGGTCCTCTTCATCCCGGATCAGGTGGTCGTAATACTCACTTTGCCAAAGCTCGCCGGACCGTTGAAGAAGGCGATTTGCCTCCTTAGCCGTCCACGACTTGATCGAGTGGAGCAGTTCAGACAACTCAGCCGTTTCCGCCGGCTGGAGCACGGCGTGAACATGATTAGGCATCACGCACCACGCCAGCAAGCGATAACGTTCGCCATCGAAGTGCTGCAGCGCAGACTGCACCATTTCCGCGATCTCAGGGCGTCGAAGCCAGCACTCGCCATAACCGGCATCGAGAAACTTCTCGAGTGCTGCGGATTGAAGCTGCGCGTAGCGGTGCTGCTCGGGCGGCGTTAGATCGCGATGGGCGGCAGAGCGATCAAGCGCATCGCGCTCTGCTTTCCATTGCGTGAGGACTTCGGCGGGCATTGAATCTGCAAGGCGAAACGTAACTGCATAGATGCCGCCGGTCTTGGTCCAATGAGGAAGGAAATGACCTTCGCGCACCTTCAGTTCAGGAGCAGAAAGCTCGGGCGAGACGCCCAAGCCACGTGAAGAGGAAGAGGACGCCTTCTTGCGCCGCTTCGTCTTGCTCCCGCTCTTGCTCGCCGCCGCGCAGAGCGTTGCGCTCGTCAGCACCACGCTGTGCATCTTCTCGAACAGGTAGGTCTTCAACCCTTCCGCGACGTTCACTGGCGCGCAATGCAGGCCCACGCGCTTCGGCGTGCGGCCGCTGACTTCGACCCAATAGACGGCGTCGGGCACCTTGTGCGAGATGAGCGCGTCGATCGCCTCGGCGGTCATCATCGCTTTGTTGGCGTGGCTGGTGATCTCGCTGATTTCTTCGTCGCTCTTGACCTTCGTCAGCATCTCCTTCAGATGCTTGCCGAGATCGCGGAACTTCGGCGTGAGGTCGTTCTCGATCCAATTGGCCTCGTGAATCCGGCCATTGCCGCGGCCGGACTGTTCGTGCCAGTGAATGCAGCGCTCGAAAAAATATTCCATGCGCGAGTGGAGCTCGACGACGTCGCCGATCGCGTCGTTGGCGGCCGAGCCGTGCGTCGACAGCAGGCCCTTGCCGCGCCGCGTGTCGTAGAGTGCGCGGAGCTGATAGCGCAGGCCGCCCTCGCTGATCTTGATGCCGAAATGATCGCCGGCGACGTCTTCGACCGTGTGCGCTTCGTCGAGGATGAGCAGGTCGTACTTGGGCAGATAATTTACGCCGGCCATGCGCAAAGCGAGGTCGCTGAAGAAGAGGGCGTGGTTGACGACGAGGATGTTCGCGCCCTGCATGCGCCTTTTCGCGGCCTGCCAGAAGCACCCGTTGTAAAAACTGCACTTCTTTCCGAGACAGTTGCCATGCTCGGCCGCGACCTTGTCCCAGACGTCGCGATCCGGAATCGCCGGCAGATCGGCGAGCGAGCCGTCGGTGGTATGCGTCGCCCAGTCCTCGATCGTCCAGAGCGAATCGAGCTGTCGCTGCTCATCGAAGAGGAAATTCTGCCGCGACCGCGCCTGCTCGAGCCGCCGCTGGCAAAGATAATTGCTTCGCCCTTTGACGAGGACGGCCGTGAACTCATCGGGATAGACCGATCGCAGCAGCGGGATGTCCTTGTCGATGAGCTGTTCCTGGAGCGAGATCGTGTGGGTCGAGATGACCACGCGCTTTTTGTTGCGCACGGCGAAGTCGATGGCCGGCAGAAGATACGCAAACGATTTCCCGACACCGGTGCCCGCTTCGACCAGTAAGTGATGGCCTTCCGTGAACGCGCGCTCGACCGCGGCGGCCATCTCGAGCTGCTGCGGGCGATGCTCGTACCGCTCGGCAAGCCGACGGGCGATGGAGCCTTCGGGGCCGAGGATGCTTTCGAGGGTGGAAGTGCTCATGCGATCCGTCGCGGCGTTCCGACTTCGCGGAGGCGGGCGGAAGTATACCGTACGCCGGCCGAACTTCCGCGTTCCAAAGCGGATTCGGGAGTGAACTGAAGCTGTGCCGTGCTGAGGCAGAAGAGCAAAGGATCAGCTACCTACGGGCTGCAGGGTGCGCCGGGACGATGACTTCGTCGCCGGCGCCCGACACAGCTTCGGCTTCAGGTATTCCGCGGTGTGGCTGTTCTCCACTTCGCACACCTGCTCCGGCGTGCCCTGGGCGACGATGGTGCCGCCGGCTTCGCCGCCGTCGGGGCCCATGTCGATTAGCCAGTCGGCGCACTTGATGACGTCGAGATTGTGCTCGATGACGAGGATGGTGTTGCCGACATCGGCGAGACGGTTCAACACGTTCAGCAGGTTCTGGATGTCGGCGAAGTGCAGGCCGGTGGTGGGCTCATCCAGGATGTAGAGCGTGTGGCCGGTGGGGTTCTTGCCGAGCTCCGTGGCGAGCTTGACGCGCTGGGCTTCGCCGCCGGAGAGCTGGGTGCTGGGTTGGCCGATTTTGACGTAGCTCAGGCCGACGTCGTTGAGGGCTTTTAATAGCCGGTGGATGATGGGGAAATTCTCGAAGAAGTTCATCGCTTCTTCGACGGTCATCGCCAGGATCTCGGCGATGTTTTTGTTGCGGTAATGGATCTCGAGCGTCTCGGCGTTGTAGCGCGTGCCGTGGCAAACTTCGCAGTTGACGTAGACGTCCGGGAGGAAGTGCATCTCGATGCACTTGGTGCCCTGGCCCTGACAGGCTTCGCAGCGGCCGCCCTTGACGTTGAAGGAGAATCGGCCGGCTTCGTAGCCGCGGATTTTCGCCTCGCGGGTTTTGGCGAAGACTTTGCGGATCTCGTCGAAGACGCCGGTGTAGGTGGCGGCGTTGCTGCGCGGGGTGCGGCCGATCGGGCTTTGGTCGATTTCGATGACTTTGTCGATCTTGTTCATTCCGGCGAGGGATTTGTGTTCGCCGGCTTTGACTTTCGAGCCGTAAAGCTTCCGCTTTAGGCTGGGAATGAGGGTTTGGTTGATCAGCGTTGATTTGCCGGAGCCGGAGACGCCGGTGACGCAGACGAAACCGCCGAGGGGGATGCGGACGTCTACGTTTTTCAGGTTGTTTTCTTTGCAGCCTTTGAGCTCGAGGCAGTTCTTCTCGGGATCGACGGGACGCCGGTGTTGGGGGAGGGGGATGGAGAGCTCACCCGTTAGATACTTGAGGGTGGTGGATTCGGAGCGGCGATCCGGGACTTCCGTCGCGGCTTGAAGGCGGGCGGGGCGCTTCTTTCCGTTTCCGTTTTGGTTGAGAAGGTCTTCGACGCGTCCGGTGACGACGACGTTGCCGCCGTGGGCGCCGGCGCCGGGGCCGATGTCGATGAGGTAATCGGCAGCGCGGATGCAGTCTTCATCGTGCTCGACCATGATCACGGTGTTGCCGATGTCGCGGAGACGGTGAAGCGTGCGGATCAGGCGCGTGTTGTCGCGCTGGTGAAGACCGATGGTCGGTTCATCCAACACGTAACACACGCCGACGAGGCCGGAGCCGACCTGGGTCGCGAGGCGGATGCGCTGGGCTTCGCCGCCGGATAATGTTCCGGTTTTGCGGTCGAGCGTCAGGTACGCGAGGCCGACGTCGAACATGAAGCCGAGGCGGGAAGAGATTTCGCGGACGATCGGTTCGGCAATTTTGGTGCCTTCTTCGCCGAGACGGATTTTCTCGAAGAAGTCTTTGGCGGCGCCGACGGTCATGCGGGCGAGGTCGTCGATGGAGTAGCCAGGCAGTTGGATTTTGGATTTGGGATTTTTCGTCTTGGATTTGTCGGAGCCATTCTCGATGCCGCCCGCGCCTGGAATGCCGTAGGCGTCTTTTTCGTGCTCGATGTCGACGCCGGAGCAGTCCGGGGCGCTCTCGTGGTGATCGAGCGTCTTCAGTCGGACGGCGAGCGCTTCCTTTTTCAGCCGCGTGCCGCAGCAGGCGGGGCAGAGCAGGTCGGACATGTAGGTGTGCAGCTTGGTTTTCACCCACTCGCTCTCGGTGTTCTCGAAGCGGCGCTGGAGGGTCGGGATGACGCCTTCAAAGTACGTGCCGGTTCCGCCGTCGCCCTTCGCATCGGTGCCGTACATCAGGATGTCGCGAATCTTCTTCGGAATGTCCTTGTACGGCGCGGTATAGCTGATTCCGAAGTCGCGGACGAACTGCCGCAGCACGCGGCTGTAAAAAATGTTCATCCGCTTGCCGTTTTTCCGCCACGCTTCGATCGCGCCGTTCTCGAGTGAGAGCGCTTCGTCGTTGACGATCAGCTCCGGGTCGAACTCGTTGATCGTCCCGAGCCCGTGACATTCCGGGCACGCGCCGTGCGGCGAGTTGAAGCTGAAGAGCCGCGGCTCCAGCTCCGGCAGCGACACGTTCGGATGAACCGGGCAGGCGAATTTTTCCGAGTAAATCTGATCGACCCACCCCCCCTGCGTCCCGTCCGATTGCCCGATCGCGATGATCACCAGCCCCTGCGACAGCTTCAGCGCGGTTTCGACGCTGTCGGCCAATCGCGAGCGGATCTCCGGCTTGATGACAATGCGATCGACGATCGCCTCGATGTTGTGATTGAACGTCTTCTTCAGGGCCGGCGCGTTCTTCGGGTCCTGGAGCTCGAGCAGTTCGCCGTCGACGCGGGCGCGAACGAAGCCCTGCTTGTGGATCGCGCCGAAAACGTCCTTGTGCTCGCCCTTCTGTCCGCGGATGAGCGGCGAGAGGACCATGATTTTCGTGCCGGGCGGGTTCTTCATGACCGCGTCGACGATCTGGCTCGGCTGCTGCGCGGTGATCTCGCGGCCGCATTCCCAGCAATGCGGCGTACCGGCGCGGGCGAAGAGGACGCGCAGGTAATCGTAAATTTCTGTCGTCGTCGCGACCGTCGAACGCGGGTTGCTCGATGCGCTGCGCTGCTCGATCGCAATCGTCGGCGGCAGGCCTTCGATTTCCTCGACGTCCGGCTTCTGCAATTGATCGAGAAACTGCCGCGCGTACGCGGACAGCGACTCCATGTATTTTCGCTGTCCCTCGGCGTAGACGGTGTCGAACGCGAGGGTCGATTTTCCGCTGCCGGACAGGCCGGTGACGACGACGAGCTGATCGCGCGGGATCTCCACGTCGATGCGCTTGAGGTTGTGCTCGTTGGCGCCGCGGATTCGGATCGATTTAGTGCTGGCCGGCGTGGTCATGTGTGCGTGCTTTCATCCCTGGGGCAGACCGAGCATAGGTCGCGCCCGCGGCAAAAGTGGAAACGAATATTGTACGGAGGCTGTACGGGTGAGGAAAGCGCCGCGTTCGGCGAACTTCCAGTGCGTCAAAATCAACTCACCTGTTCAGGTGAATTGAAGGCGACCGCAGCGGCGGAATAACTTGCCGCCGCACGATAGATGCAACGGGGAAGCCCTATGGCGGCGGCGCAAAGCGAACCGGCGGGAGTGAATCCCGCCTGGACAGGTTCGCTTCGCCGCCCCATCGGGTGCGTCAGTTCGCGGTCACTTCGCGTCACTTTTCTTAGTGAGATTGGTTACGGCGAGGTTTGAGAAGCTCGCCCAGCGCGCCTGCTCGGGCGGCGGACCGCCGTGCGCGAAGAGGCCAAGCTTTAGTTGCGTTTCTGGCGCGGGCGGCGCCGGTAGTTCGCAATGGCCGAGGATCGGCCGCTCGAGTTTGCCCTCGACGGAATAGACGCCCTCGATGGTGTCGCCTTTGCGAAGGAAATAGAGCGTGACCTCGTCCGCTTCCTCCGCCAGCTTGGCGATCTGTTCGCCCTTCCCCTTTTCTTCGCGGCCCATGACGATCCAGCGTTTGCCTTCGAGCGATTCGCGCACGAGTTTCACGTAGTCGTCGTCGCCGAAATAGAACATGATGCCGGCCTGTTCGCCGCCCTGCTCGGGCGCGAAGCGGACGGTGACGCTGATGAGGGAATGTTCCCCCGCCTCCGCCGCCGGCCAGGGGCGGACGAGAAGGTTTTTCGCGTCGTTCCGCTCTTTCCAGAGCGTGCCGCGCTGGGCGCGGATCTGGAGCTTCTTCTCCTCGACGCGCCAATTGTCGCGATCCTCGCGCACCCACGCCCACGGCGATTCGGGCGCCTTGTCGAGCGTGTCATTGATCACATTCGCCTCGGCCGCCGCGAGCAGGAGGAGGGGCATGAGCAGCATGCCGGCGACTCTACCGCCGCACTAAAACGCAAACAAGCCAGGCGTGGTAGTATGTGCTGCACGGAGAGGGCGTGAACGTGAAGTACTTCGTCACCGCGGCCGCATGGTCGTTTCTGTTGATGCCGGCGGTCGCATCTGCCGCGACCGTGCAGGCGAAACCGGCGGATGCGTTCGTCGAATCGCTCGGCGTCAACACGCACTACGGCAACGGGATCTTCACCGGCGGCAACGCCTACGCCGATCGCCGCATCGACGCCAAGCTCGCGGAGCTCGGCATCCGCCACATCCGCGATCATTCGTACAACACCGAAGCGCTCGGCTTCGTCGACAACCTGAATTCGAGCTACGGCATCCGCGCGAACCTGATCCTCGGTGAGACCACGCGCTCGCCGGCGGATCTCGTGACGCTGCTCAAGGCGCACCCCGCGTACGAGGCGATCGAAGGGCTCAACGAGCCGGACTTCGCCGGCAACCGCTCATACAACGGACTGACCGACAGCTCCGGCACGAATTCTTATCCCGCGACGAAAGCCTTTCAGAACGACCTGTACGCGGCGGTGAAAGCCGATCCGCAACTCGCCGGCGTCACGGTCCTCTCGCCAGCGATGGGACGGTCGAACAAGTCGCAATATCTCAGCGGCATCAATTTCGACGTCGCCGCAATGCACAGCTACGCCTGGGCGAGCCCGACCACCTTCGCCGACAAGCCGAGCGGCGGCGTCGATCAGGCGCTGAGCGACATGTCGGCGCTGCGCGGATCAAAACCGCTCTGGGCGACCGAATCCGGCTACTACAACGAGCCGGCCACGAACAGCAAATCCGTCCCGGAACACATCTCCGGCAAATACACGCCGCGGCTGTACGCGGAATTCTTCAACCGCGGCATCGCACGCTCGTACGTCTACGAGCTGGCCGACCAGGGTCCGGACAAAACCGTTCGCGAGCAGAATTTCGGTTTGCTTCGCTTCGACATGACCGAGAAGCCGGCGTTCACCGCGATGAAGCGATTGATCGATCTCGTCGAGGACCCGGCCGCCCCGCCGAGCTTCACGCCGGCAAGCCTCGCGTACACCCTCAACGGCCCGGCGAGCGTGCATCACACGTTGCTCCAAAAGAGCGACGGCCGATTTTTCATGATGCTGTGGAACGAGGTGCTGAGCTACGACAGCGTCGGCCACGTCGATCTGAACGTCAGCGACGTCGCGGTCGCGGTGGCGCTCGAGGGCGGCGCGTTCGACGTCCGCGTCTTCGAGCCCAATGCATCGGCCAGCCCGCTCAGCACGTATTCAAATGTGACATTCCTGAATCTCGGGGTCCCGGACCAGATGATGGTTCTGGAGCTGACGCGCGTGCCGGAACCATCGGCCGCGCTGCTCGCAATGGCGCTCGCGGGCGCATCCTTCCTTCGCCGGCGCAGCCGTTCTCACCGGTAATTTCCGCACGTCCGGATCACCCGGCCGATGGCGTTGAAAAAAAGCATGGTCTCCCATATTTTGGGCTCCCATTGATCTTGAAGATGAGGTAATATTCATCAGCCCTGTCGGAGGGGTGAGTGAGCGAGTGAGTAAGGCTCGTCTGTCGCTTTAATTTCCGGTTCTTCCGATTGCAGGCCGCGGTGGCCCCTCTGCCGCGGCCTGTTTTGTTTCCGCACGGGACGATCCGCTTACCAAGCGAATTCATCAGCAGGGTCAAATAACCCACCGCCCAAGCAAAATCTCGTCACACCGATTCTCCGGCACGCTGCTTGCCTTAGCAGTATTAGTCCTTGTCGCGCAGCTTTGATGCTTCGTGACTGTTTAAGCCCGATTTTCTGACGTTCCTTGCCAACGCGGCGTGCGGATGTGCGCGCCGTGCAGGGTGGCGTCTTTACGTTTGCGGAGACGACCGTGCACACCTTTATTCGTTTTTGTGGCGCCGCCGTGTTGCTCACCGCCCTTGCGTTGACGCTGGTCGGCTGCGCGAGCTCGCATTCCGATCCCGCCTCCATGGACGTGGATCATTCCACCACCGGCCAACATGACGCCTCCGGCGCCCCGACGCAGCGCGTGGTGTATCAAGTGGCGTAGCTTGATCTACAACGAATTCGCGCGCTCCCCGGCTTGCCGCGCACGCTTCGCGGCGATGAAGGATCGCACGCCCATCGCAACATACGCGCCCGTCAGCGCCGCCATGATCAACTGAGAAAGCGGCCCGAGCTTCGCGCCTTTTTTAACCAATCCCATCACGCCCATCGGGAACGACGCGAGAAACCCGAGCAGCCCCAGCGCGACCGCCACGTGCATGAAGTGCTTGCGCATGCCCGGCTTGACCAGTGCGCCAAAGCCGAGCAACAGCAGGAGCGCGCCGAAGCCGGCGGGGATCAGCGCCGTCGGGCTCTGGTGGTCGCCGCCGAGCTCGGCCCAGAACCAGTACGTGACAAATCCGAGCCCGCAAAGCAGCACGCCGATCGTCATGGTTGTCTTGATCATTAGACACACCATCTTGCCATCGCGTCCGCTTCTGTTCCAATCCCCTGAATCATGGAACTCGGTATTTGCTCATATAGCTTCCACCGCCTGCTCGCCGCGGGGAAGCAGGACGTTTTTCGCTACATCGCCGACTGCCGCGAGCTCGGCTGCACCCAGCTCGACCCGTGGAACGCGCATCTCGCCCCGCTCAAGGACGCCAGCGGGCCGATCAGCCCGGCCGAGGAGGAGTATCTCGAGCAGATCGAGGACGTCGCCGATCAGAGCGGCCTGCCCTGGGGCACGCTGGCGGTGGACGGGGCGCACATTTATGAACCGACCGAGGAAGCCCGCCGGGCGAATCGCGCCAAGGCGCATCGGTGGATCGATATCGCCGGCAAGCTTGGCTTCGAGCAGATCCGCATCGACGCCGGCGGGCCGGAAGAGATGCCGGACGACGTTTTCCACATCATCGTCGCCGGCTACGAGGAGCTGATCGCCCGCGCCAAACCGCTCGGCCTTCAGGTGCTGATCGAAAACCACTGGGGCCCTTCGCTCATCCCGGACAACATCGTGCGGCTCTGCACCGCGGTCGAGGGGCTCGGGCTGCTGTACGACACGCACAACTGGAAACCGGAGCTGCGCGAGCAAGGCCGGCGAAAGTGCGCCCGCTTCGCCGCCGCCACCCACGTGAAAACCTTCCAGTGGGACGAAAGCGGTAACGAATCAAGCGGCACGAAGCCGGAAGCGGCGATCAAGATTCTCCAGGACGCGGGCTACAAAGGCGTCTGGGGCATCGAGAGCGTGCCGGAAGATGGGGATGAATATTCGGGAGCGCGGCGGACGATCGAGTTGATTCGCAAGCACGTCGGGTAGCTCACCGCGACGCCGCGGGTTCCGGCGTCTTCGCCGCGTGGATTGGCATCGCGATCACTTTGCCGCTCATCGAGCCCATGTAGACTTTTTCCGCATCGGCCGCGGGCGATCCGAGCAGGTGGCCGGGGCCCATGCGGTATTGCCATTCGATCTTGCCGTCGGCGGCGTTGAGGGCGTTCAGCGTGCCGTTCACGTTGCCGATGAAGACTTTTCCCGCCGCGCCGGCGGCGCCGCCGTGGCAGAAGCTGGAATCGTAGATCACCGACCCCGTTTCGGTCGTCCACTTCAATTCACCCGTCTCCGCGTCGGCGCAAAAGACTTTGCCCTCGTCGCTCAGCGCGCAGTAGACCTTCCCTTCATTGAAGAGCGGCGAGGAGTAGCCCATCTTCTTCCAGTCGACCTGCCACGCCTCGCTGCCGTCCTTGATGTGCAGGGCGTGCAGAATGCCGTCGTTGGTGCTGACGAAAACCTTGCCGTTGCCGACTGCGGGCGCGGTGATCGCGGGGGCGAAGGCGGAAAAATTGTCGAAGCGCTGCTTTTTCCCGAGCGGGATCGACCAGAGCTCCTTGCCGGTCTTCGCTTCGATGCAGCGGAAGTAATTGTCCCATCCGCCGACGAAAAAACGCTCGCCGTCGGTGGCGGTCTTGGACTGGAACATGTTCTTGCCCTGCACGGTCCAGACGATCGCGCCAGTGGCGGCGTCGAGGCCGTAGATCTTCGTGTCGGTCGTGCCGACGCAGACGATCCCCTGCGCTACGTTCGGCCCGGCCAGCACCGCCCCGCCGGTTTTCGTCTTCCACTTCTCTTTCCCGTCGGCGGCGTTGACGGCGTAGACGTGATGATCGGCGGAGCCGAAGTAAACGGTGTCGCCATCAACGTCCGCGGCGGAGAAGATCGGCCCGCCGGTTTTTACGCGATATTTTTCGGTTCCTTCGGCGGCGTTGAGCGCGATGAGATCGTTGCCCATCGAGGAGACGAACAGCGCGTCGCCGTGACGCACGAGGCGCGACTGCACTTCGCCGCCGACGTCCGTCTGCCAGAGCGGCGCGACGCCAGGCATGTCGAGCGGGACCGGGATCTGGTACGCGCGCTTGTCCGGCAATTTCGCCGTGACGGTGACGACGTGCTCGCCCGGCGCCATCTGTGTCGTCGGCACCTTCACCGTTCCACTGAACGGCTGCGGCTTGTCGGTGTTGACGCGATATTCCAGCGTCGCGCCCTCCGGCGGCTTGGCGGTGACGACCAGTTCGCCGGCGTCGAGCTTGGCGTCCGCCGACCACGCGGGGGCGGCGCGCTTCTTGAGCGGGATGGTCATCAGCGGGATCGTCACCGGCGTGATCTTGTCATCCGGGATGCTCTTGTCGCGAATCAGCTCCTGGTCCGCCTTCTTCTTTGGATCGGGGATGAAGCGCTTGCTGATCTTCAACTCGTCCTTCGTCACCTGCACGATGTTGTACGAGCCCTGGTAAAGCCCCTTCACCATCGTGGCGGAGACGCCGTTCACATTCCAATCGATGTCGCTGTGCCCGTGACCCTGGAGCCAGAGGACGACGTTGTACGGCTTGACGAGGTCGAGCAGTTTTTGTTCGTTGTCGACCTGCACGCTCTCGCGGCCGACCCAATGATGGAAGCCGATGATGACCGGCTTGTCCGGCCCGACTTTTTTCAGGTCCTCGGCCAACCAGTTGAGCTGCTCCTGCGAGACGTGGCCCCAGTGCTCGAGCAGGACGGTCGAATCGAGCGTGACGAAGTGAACGTTTTGATGGTCCCAGCTCTGATACAGCGGCGACTTCGTGCCGAGCGTGTAGCCTTCCTTGCCGCGCGGATTCCAGCGCACGTCGTGATTGCCGGTGGTCGGGTACATCTTCACGTCTTCGAGCGATTTCAGCGTGGCCTGGTAGAGAGCGTATTCCTCGTCGGTGCCATATTCGCAGATATCGCCGGTGGCGACGACGAAGGCGGGTTTCGGAGCGAGCTTGGTGATCTCGGTGAAGAGCTGCGCGTCGATCTCGTGGTTTTTCCCGGAGCCGAAGTGCGGATCGGAAGCATGGATAAATGTGAAATCCGCGACGGCGATCGCAGGGGCGAGCGCGATGGAAAAAACGAGTGCGAGAAGCGAAGCGATGGTCGTGCGGCTGAATCTCAAAGACGTTCTCCTGTAGGACGGTCATTGTAGCTACGCATCGGCGGCTGAACACGTTGCATGGTCCCCTCCTCCC
>JAXDMN010000115.1:0-4906 GCA_034666045.1 Phycisphaerales bacterium
GGAACGATCCGGCCGCGTCGGCGTATTGGCCGTCCTCGTAGGCGTGCAGCCCTTCGGCGCGCTGCGACGTCCCGTGGTTGATCATCTCCTGCTGGCATCCGCCGGCGAGCGCGCCGAAGCAGATGGCGGTCGCAACAAACATCGCGCCGCGGAGAACTCGTTGGATCGAAACGGTAGATTTGTCGTTCATGCCACCTCCATGTAGCCCGCACCTGCCCCCGGTTCAGGCGCATACGCTATCGCAATCCGCAAGCTTTTCAAGCAATCGGTGCGCTTCTTTCACCTTTTGCTGCACCCGCTATGATTCGCGGCCATGCCGGTATCCACGATCGAACGCATCGGCCGCGAGACGAACGACACGCTCGCCGCGTTCGGTGATTTCTCCATCTTCTGCGCCCGCACCTTCCGCTGGCTCTGGGGTTGGTTCCGCCCGCGCAACATCCGGCTGCTCTTTCCGCTCATGTATGAAGTCGGCGTCCGCTCGGTTCCGGTGATTTCCGTCACAGGAGCGTTCATCGGCATGGTGATGGCCGTCGAGACCTTCACCCAGTTCCAGTCGATCGGCCAGGAAGAGCGAATCGGCAGCATCATCAGCCTGTCGGTGGTGAAACAGATCGGCCCCGTGCTGGCGGCGGTGATGCTCGCCG
Organism: Phycisphaerales bacterium; assembly: GCA_034666045.1. Classification (GTDB taxonomy): domain Bacteria; phylum Planctomycetota; class Phycisphaerae; order Tepidisphaerales; family Tepidisphaeraceae; genus JAICTV01. The sequence goes on from JAXDMN010000115.1 coordinate 648, forward strand.
GGCGGATCGGCGGGGCGCTGACCGCCGAGCTGGGGACGATGAACGTCACCGAGCAGCTCGACGCGCTGCGCGTCATGGGATCCGACCCCATCCGCTACCTCGTCGTCCCGCGATTCATGGTCTGCATGATCCTCCTGCCGATCCTGACGATCTACTCTGACCTGATGGGCGTGCTCGGCGGTTGGGTGATTTCCACGAAATTCCTCGGCGTCCCGGACCAGCCCTACTGGGCGTACGCCGCACAGGGCGTCGATACCTGGCAGGTCCTGGAAGGCGTCTTCAAAAGCTTCTTCTTCGGCGGGGCCATAGGATTGATCAGTTGCTACAAAGGCTTCACCTGCGGCAGCGGCGCCAGCGGCGTCGGCCGCGCGTGTACCGAAAGCTTCGTGCAGAGTTTTATTGCGATCATTGTGTTGAATTTCTTCTTCGCGCAGTTGCTCAAAGACTGGTACATGACCATCTACGGCGTCCGCAGCCTGTTTGGATAGCGAGACGATGGCGTTCATCGAACTCAAAAGAGTCACCAAGCGATTCGGCGCCTTGATCGTGCTGAACGAGCTCTCGCTCGACATCGAGAAGGGCCAATCGCTTGTCGTCATCGGCGCGTCCGGCACCGGCAAGAGCGTGATGCTCAAGCACATCGTCGGCCTGCTGCGGCCGGACCATGGCGAAGTCTGGATCGAAGGACGGCGCATCGACAAACTCCCCGAGCGCGACCTCGTCGAAGTGCGCACGCGCTTCGGCTTCCTCTTCCAGATGGGCGCGCTGTTCGACTCGCTCACGGTGGCGGAGAACATCGGCTTCCCGATCGTCGAGCACACGCACAAGCCGAAAGACGAAATCGCGCGGATCGTCGCGAACAAGCTTCGCCTCGTCGGCCTGCCCGAGGCCGGCGCGAAAATGCCGGGCGAATTGTCCGGCGGTCAAAAGAAACGCGTCGCGCTCGCCCGCGCGATCGCGCTCGACCCGGAAGTGATTCTTTATGACGAGCCGACGACCGGCCTCGATCCGATTCGCTCCGACGTGATCAACGAATTGATTCTCAAGCTTCAGCGCGAGCTGAAGGTGACCAGCATCGTCGTCACGCACGACATGAACAGCGCGTTCAAGGTGGCGGACCGCATCGTCATGCTCCACGAGGGGCGGATCATCTTCGACGGCACCCCCGAAGACATCCAACGCAGCGAAAACGAGCACGTCCAACGCTTCGTGCAGGGCGAAGCGGGGGAAACGGAGCTTGCGACGTTGAATCTGTGAAAACCCGCTGAAAAAACGTTAAAAAATGCACGTCCGCAGAAGGGACGGAGCCGGACTCTGTGAGTCCGGATCGCTGCGCAGCAGCGAGTTCTTTTTCGCGCGGTCGAGCACCTTTCACTCGCGACTTCGTCGCGAATCGGACTCACAGAGTCCGGCTCCGTCCCCGGCGCGAATGATGGTCACCTCCGCGCGGGTGATTCCGTCGTGACTTTCGCGACCCGTCCCCCCGCGATCGAAAATTTCCCCGTCACTTTCGTCCCGTCCCCTAGCGTGCACAAAATCATCTGCGGACGGCTCGCCTGCGCCGGAAGCAGATCGAACTTCGCCCCCTGCTCCTGCATCTTCAGCGCCCGCCCGAACGCGCTGGTGATCAGTCGCGGGGGGAGCCAGTCGCGGTTGTCGATTTTTACCTCGTTCGCTTTCACCGCCGCCAGCAGTTGATCGTACGACTCGAACTTCTGCTTCTGCGCCACCGCCCGCCCGAGCACGCCGGTGATCGTTTCGGTCACCGCGCGCGCATACAAGTCGGCCGTCGGATCGTCGTCCATCTTCAGCCAGTAATCTTTCCACTGCTTCTCGAATCCCTCCGCCGACCCAAAACTGTTCAGCCAGGCGGCGTCCCACTGTTGCCCGGTCGCGATCGCGCGCATGAAGCGGACAAACGCGCCCTGGTACTTGCCGTTCTCCGCGTGCGCGAGGAACTGCACCATCGACCACGCCTGGTCGTAATTTTCCTGCGACATCTCGCGATTCCAGCGCGCGTGATCGAGCAGCATCATGTTTTTGATCGACTTGAATTTTCTTCCCTCGAACTGCTGCTTGAGGTGCGCGAGGCGCTTGGGCGGGACATAGCCGGTGATGAAACCGTCGCCGGTGAAGATCCCTTCGCCGAAATATTCCGCCATCCCTTCGTTCACCCAGATCGGCAGCTCGCCGCCGATGACCGAGCGCGCGAACTGGTGGAAGCCTTCGTGCTGGATGACGTTCCACGTGTAGCCGGTCGTCTTCTCCCCCGCGAAGGCCATCAGCGTGTCGGTATTCGGATTGAACACCCCGGCCGTTCCGTCCATGCCGCCGGCGGCGTGGTAGTCGTTGATGTCGCGGAAGAGAAAGAACGGAAACTTGTGGCCGATCGTGCCGGAAAAACCCTCGGTGCGCTTCTTGTACTCCTCCGCCATCTTCGTCATGCGCAGGTCCGCCTCGCGCAGGTCGTCGCCGACGAGGTCCGTGTTGATGACGTAGTAGCGCCCCTCGTATCGTTTGAGCCCCTCGGGCGACTTCGCCGCTGGCGCCGCCGCGACCAGGCCAAGCAGCAGGAACGTTGTCAGCATGCGTGCGAGCATGGCGACAAATGATACGATGTCGGACTCGAAAGGACGACGCATATGTTGAACAAGTATTCCTCCCGAATCACCCAGCCCGCCAGCCAGGGCGCGAGCCAGGCGATGCTCATCGCCACCGGCCTGAAACCCGCCGATCTCGCTAAGCCCCAGGTCGGCATCGGCGCCGTCTGGTACGAGGGCAACCCCTGCAACATGCACCTGCACGACCTCGCCGGCTATGTGAAGGAAGGCGTCGCCGCCTCGGATTGCGTCGGCATGCGCTTCAACACCATCGGCGTCAGCGACGGCATCTCGATGGGCACCGAAGGGATGAGTTTTTCCCTCCAGTCGCGCGATCTCATCGCCGACTCGATCGAGACCATCATGGGCGCGCAGTTCTACGATGCGCTGGTCACGCTCCCCGGCTGCGACAAGAACATGCCCGGCTGCGTCATGGCGATGGCCCGCCTCAATCGCCCGTCGCTGATGATCTACGGCGGCACGATCCGCGCCGGCTGCGCCAATTTCCGCGGCGAAGATAAAAAGCTCGACATCGTCAACACGCTCGAAGCCTACGGCCAACTCCTCGCCGGAAAAATCACCGAAGAAGACCGCCAGAAGATCGTCCACAACGCCTGCCCCGGCGCCGGCGCGTGCGGCGGGATGTACACGGCGAACACGATGGCCTCCTTCATCGAATGTATGGGCCTCACGCTCCCCTACTCCGCCTCCACTCCCGCCGAAGATCCGGCCAAGATCGAAGAATGCCGCCGCGCCGGACGCATGATGCGACAGATGCTCGAGCAGGACCTCAAGCCCAGCGACATCGTCACGCGCCAGAGCTTCCTCAACGCGATGCGGATCACCATCGTCCTCGGCGGCTCGACCAACGCCGTCCTGCACTCCATCGCGATGGCCAGGTCTTTCGGCATCAACCTGACGATCGAAGACTGGCAGCAGATGAGCGACCAGACGCCCTTCCTCGCCGATCTGAAACCGTCGGGTCAGTACGTGATGGAAGACCTGCACAAAGTCGGCGGCGTGCCGGCGGTCATGAAGATGCTGCTGAATCGCGGGCTGATCGACGGCAAGCAGATGACCGTCACCGGCCGAACCATCGCCGACAACCTCGCCGAGGTCACGCCGATCGACAAGATCGATCAGAAAATCATCGCCCCCTATGACAAGCCGGTGAAGAAGGACGGCCACATCCAGATCATGAAGGGGACGCTCGCGCCCGGCGGCTGCGTCGGCAAAATCACCGGCAAGGAAGGCACCGTCTTCCGCGGCACCGCGAAAGTCTTCGACAGCGAAGAAGACATGCTCGCCGGCCTGAAGACGATCCAACTCGGCGACGTCGTCGTCATCCGCTACGAAGGCCCGCGCGGCGGCCCCGGCATGCCGGAGATGTTGACGCCCACAGCGGCGATCGCCGGCGCGGGATTGATCAAAGGCGTCGCCCTGATCACCGACGGCCGATTCAGCGGCGGCTCACACGGCTTCATCATCGGCCACATCGTCCCCGAAGCCATCGAAGGCGGCCCCATCGCCTTCGCCCAAACCGGCGACATGATCACCATCGATTCCGACCACGGCCGGATCGATCTGGAAGTCGACGAAAGCGAAATCGTCCGCCGCCGCGCCGCGTGGAAGCGCCCCCCGTTCAAAGCGACCCGCGGC
>JAXDMN010000116.1:0-27434 GCA_034666045.1 Phycisphaerales bacterium
GTCACCACGCCGAAGAGTCGCTGGCGTGGCGAATGCTCGGGCGAGACGCCCAAGCCACTACTTTGCAGGCTCGATCGCGGGATCAGTCTCCGTCTGCGGCGCGGGACGGGGTTGGCGGTCGAGGAAGACGCAGCGGTCGAGGGTGCGCCATTCGTCGCCGGGGCCGGCGGCGCGGCCGTCGGAGGAGGGCTTGATGAAGGCGTCGCTGCCCTGGTCGTCAACGTTGTTGGCGCCGGCGGAATAGAGACGCGGGCGCGGCATGTCGGGCAAGTAGCCGAGCGGTTGGTCGCGCAGGAGCGCGTCGTTCGGAACGGACGGCAAATAGTTCGGCACGAGGGCGGCGAGCGTTGGGGGGCGATGGCCGGCGTGGTCGAGTTGATACCAGCGGATGGCGATGGCCGTGGCGGCGAGGCGGCGGTCGCTGGCGCAGCGGTGATGGGTTTCGAAGATGCGCTCGACGGCCGGCATCAGGATGTCGGAGAGCAGGTTCATCTTGCTGCCGCGCGTCGGCATCGGCGGGAGCTTGTCCTTTACCGCGTGGAGGTTCGGCTCGTCGGACAGCGGGACCAGCGCGGTCATGCGGTCGAGCATGTCGATCGAGTTGTGGTGAAAGAACGGGGCGAAGACGTAACGCCGCAGCGAGCTGTAGTTGACCTGCTGGCCCGGGCCGGTGGGCATCGAGATTCCATTGAGAATCGAACGGACGGCATCGAGCTGGGACATGCGTTCGCCGCGCAAGCTGCGGCGCAGGGCGTCGCGCGACTCGGCGTCGTCGAGCAGGCGGTCGATCATCTTTCGCGCGTCCGCCGACGCGATCGCGCCGGGTGCGGCGCCGATTTTCAGATCCGGGGCGAGGTCGAAGATGGTCTCGGCCGCCAGCGCGGTGCAGCCGATGGCGACCAGGTGGCCGATTAACGATGGGTGGCGATCGCAGAAGCGCGCGATGTGAAGGATGTCGTCAACGCGGCGCAGGGCCGCGGCGTCGTCGCCATTCTCGTGGTCGACCAGCGCGGCGCGGCGGAGCAGGTTGCACAGTTCGCGCGGGCCCTTCATGCTCGGCATCATGACATTCATCAGGACGGGGGATTTGGTGAGATCGAGGTCCCAATCATGACGCGGCTTGTTGCGGCCCGCGGCGAACTGCGCCAGCGGCGCGGCGAGATCGGTCAGCGCGCTTTCGATCACTTTTCGCTCGTTCGGCCGGAGCGGGAGTCCGAAGTCGGCGTCGTCGTAGGCGCGGTTGGCGCTGGCGTATTGGTCGATGGCGTCGCCGGCGGCGAGGAGGTCGTCGCCGCCGTTGTCCGGGCCGTTCGGTGGCGTGGCGAAATCGGCGGGAAGGATCGGCTCGCCCGCGGCCTGCAGCGCGGCGACGCGCGACCGCACGCCGTGGCGGGCGACGGCGCTCCACGTCCCGTGGGCGATCAACACCAGGGCGATCATCGTGGCGATGGCCCAGCCGAATCGCCGGCCCCACCGCCCTTTTCGTCGGTTCGCCGCCGCCGCGGCGACGCTCTTTTCAATCATGGTGAAACCCCTGCTTTCGCTCGGCGTTGCAGCGTATCATACCGGCAATGGAAATCGTGACCGCCATCTCCGGGGCGTCGGGCGCGTTGTACGCGCAGCGCTTCATCCACGGCCTGGTGGCGGCGGGCGTGAACGTGCATCTCGTGGTCTCGCCATGGGGCAGGCGGCTGCTGCGCGATGAGCTGGGGATGGAGACGGTCGATCTCGAAGCGCTGGCCGGGACGAAAGATCATTCGATCACGCTGCACAACTACAACGACGTCGGCAGCACGCTGGCGAGCGGGTCGTTCATGCACGACGGCATGGTGATCGTGCCGGCGTCGAGCAACACGCTGGCGGAAGTGGCGCACGGCATCGGCGATAACCTCATCGCCCGGGCGGCCGCGGTCACGCTGAAAGAGCGGCGGAAACTGATCGTCGTGCATCGCGAAATGCCGCTCTCGCCGATCGACGTGAACAACTACAAGATTCTCAGCGACGCGGGCGTGATTCTCGCGCCGGCGAATCCGGGATTTTATCTGAACCCGACGACGGTGGGCGACGTGATTGATTTTGTCGCGGGGAAACTTCTGGATCTCGTGGGCGTGTCGCACGTGCTCGACACGCGCTGGGATCCGAAGAATGTGCGTCCGCCGGCGGGGGTGGATGACAAGGCGACAAGGTGACAAGGTGAGGAACACGAGCATCTCGCATTTTCACCTTGTCGCCTTGTCGCCTTGTCACCGTGTCATCTTCATTTGAGGGTGGTGTAGGCGATGTTGGCCATTACGCGAAAAGTCGATCAGTGGGTTCAGATCGGGCAGTCGATCTCAGTCTCGCCGACGGACATCGACGCGAAGGCGGTGCGGCTGATCGCGCGCGGCCGGGTGATCGGCGGCGCGGAGGACGGGGCGTCGTTTGAGACCACCGCCGACCTGCCCGTCGGCGGGGAAATGCGCCTGGGCGATCATGTCGTCATCTCGGTCCTCGACATCCGCGGCGACGCGGTGCGGCTGGGCGTGCAATCGCCGAAGCACGTGCGCGTCGACCGGAAGGAACGGGCGGATCAGAAATAGGATGTAACCACGGATGAACACAGATAAACACAGATATAATGTGTTTTAGTTTGGCATTTCTCATCCGTGTCCATCTGTGTTCATCTGTGGTTACCTTTTCCTTTCCATGACCATCGCAGTTGAACCCCATTCCACGCGGTTAGCGACGAAGCTCGCGCACTTCGCCGGCGATATCAAGATCAGCCACACGGTATTCGCGATGCCGTGGGCGGTTTTGGCGGCGGTGATGGCGTGGGAGCGGGTTCGGGGGCCGATCGTGGGGAAGCTGGCGATCATTGTGGTGTGCATGATCGCGGCGCGGACGACGGCGATGGCGGCGAATCGGTTGCTGGATGCGGAGCTCGACAAGAGAAATCCGCGCACGGCGCGGCGGGCGATTCCGAGTGGGCGGCTTTCGCCGCGGTTCGTCGGGCTCGCGATGATGTTGTCGGCGGGGTTGTTCATCGCGGCGACGAGTTTGTTCTGGATTTCTTATGACAACGTCTGGCCGCTGGTGCTGTCGGTGCCGGTGCTGGTTTTCATCTGCGCGTATCCGCTGCTGAAGCGGTTTTCGCGGCTGTGTCATTATTATCTCGGCGCGGCGCTGGCGCTGGCGCCGATCTGCGCGTGGATCGCGGTCAGCGGCGGGATTGACTGGCCGCCGATTTTGATGGCGGGCGCGGTGCTGTGCTGGACGGCCGGGTTCGACATCATTTACGCGTGCCAGGATTTTCAGAGCGACCGCGAGACGGGCGTGGTGTCGGTGCCGGCGAAATTCGGGATCGCGCGGGCGCTGTGGATCAGCCGGGCGACGCACTTTTTCGCGCTGGTGCTGCTGATCGCGCTCGGCGTCAACGCGGCGGAGCTGTCGGTGCTTTATTTCGTCGGTGTCGCGCTGGCGGCGGTGCTGCTCATCGTCGAGCATGCGATCGTCAAGCCGGACGAACTGTCAAAGGTTGGCCTGGCGTTCTTCACGATCAACGGCGTCATCAGCCTGCTGATCGGCGCGCTGGGCGTGATCGACGTGCTGACCTAGCGCGTCGAGCAGCTCGTCGCGCACGCGATCGGCGTCGTTGGAGCGCAGGCCTGAGACGAGGCTCACCTTCCCGCCGCCGGTGAGCATGGCGTGGATCGTGTAGTACCGCTTCCCGTTCACCGCGGAGGTGTTGTCCTTCTGCAGGCCGACGATGTCTGCGACGTTCACCCGCCGATCGCCCGCGAACACCAACGCGCGCCACCGGCGGCGCACGCCCTGCCGGTCGACCTCGAGTTCGATGTGGCGGAACCAGTACAGGGCGGCGACGTAGGTGAGGATCACGGCGACGAGGCCGAATGCGGCAGCGAGAATGGTCGGGCCGTCAAAGCACAGCAGGGCTGCCGCAATCCCGCCAAAGAACAGGATGAACGCGCTGACCACCACCGCGGCCCTGCGGTTCACGGTGGCTGGGAAGACGAACCGCTTTTGGCCGGCGACGCTGGTTGAGATTTCGAGGTGCGAGTCGTCCAGGACGGCGACCGCCTTTGCGGGCGCGCGGATCGTCGCCGCCAACGCTTCTGCCTGGGGAACGAAGTCGGCCGCCTGGGCGGCATGGAAGACCGGCACGACGAAATCGGCGGTGTAATCGGCGCCGGGCATCGGCGCGCTGAGGCTCAGCCGCCAGAGGATGTCATTGCGGCGACTGTCAGAGGTCGCGCGGGCGTTGCGCGGGATGCGAAACGCGATCGGAATGGCCTGCCCGCCGCCGTCGCGCCCAGCGGGCAGGCGAGCGCCAAGGACTTGCTCCTGCTCCCAGAGCGTGTTCTCGCGCGTGTGGCGGTTCTTGCCACTGCCGGTCGTGACACGGTTCACGCAGCAAAGTGTCACGCGGACGAATTCGATGTCACGCAGCGGAGCCGACATCTGAACCATCCCCGCCAGCCAGCCGCCCGGACATCCGGGCATCGTCTCCAGCTCAAGGTATGATCGCCCGAACTTCGCCCGGCGTACCGTTGCCCGCACCGCACCGGCAAGCAGCGCAATCCCGACCAGCGGGAGGATCAGGATGAAGTACCATATCGGCTCCCCCGCCCGCACTTCACGCAATCCGGCGACCGTGGCGGCCGTCGAGATCGTGTTCCAGATGACCGCGAAGATCCAGAACATCACAACGATCGAAGTGGAGCGGTCCGCGATCCGCCCGCCGCCCCAACGCTTGTCGGCGAGCCACGGGCCGTCGATCTGCTGACTGGGGCGGTAGGGCTGGCTGGTGAGCGACATTGCTTTCAAAAATGGCGGCGACGTTTTGGGGCTGGCGGCCTGGTTCCCTATACTTCCGCGAGATGTCCGTGACCGACGAAGTTATCCGCGTGTCGGACCCGAGCCTGCACGGCGTTCGCGAGCGCGTCCTCGCAGGTAAGCCGCTGTCGTACGACAACGGCGTCGCGCTCTATCGCAGCCGCGACCTGCACGGCATCGGGCGGCTGGCGAATTTCGTGCGCGAGCGGCTGCACGGCGATAACACTTACTACAACCGCAACCGCCACATCAATTACACGAATGTCTGCGCTTTATCATGCAAGTTCTGTAGCTTCTACCGAAAGCGCGGCGAAGAGGGCGCGTATGAGATGCCGGTCGAACAGGTCGTCGCCACCGCGGTGAAAGCGCGCGACGCCGGCGCGACGGAAGTGCATATCGTCGGCGGGCTGCACCCGTGGATGAAATTTCAGTACTACCTCGACATGCTGAGCGGCATCCGCGCGGCCGCTCCGGATCTGCATATCAAGGCGTTTACGGCAATCGAAATCGTGCACTTCACTCGCGTCGCGCGGATGAGCGTCCGTGAAGTGCTGACCGCGCTGCGCGATGCGGGACTCGGATCGCTCCCCGGCGGCGGCGCGGAGATTTTTGACGATCGCGTGCACGACGAAGTGTTCAAGGGAAAAGTCCGGGCCGACCGGTGGTTCGACGTGCATCGCACGGCGCACTCGCTCGGAATCTATTCAAACGCGACGATGCTTTACGGACACGTCGAGACCGTCGAAGAGCGCGTCCACCACCTTCTCGCCCTGCGCGAGTTGCAAAAAGAGTCGCTTGCCGCTTCGCGCGCATCCTTCAACTGCGTCATCCCCTTGAGTTTCATCCCCGAAGGGAGCGAGCTTGGAAATCTCCCCGGTCCGACCGGCCTGACCGACCTGAAAACCCTCGCGATCGCGCGGCTGATGCTCGACAACATCGCGCACATCAAGGCGTTCTGGATCATGCAGGGCGTCGGGCTTTCGCAGATTGCGCTCGACTGGGGCTGCGATGATCTCGACGGCACGGTCGTCTGGTACGACATCACCAAGCGCCGCGAGGGTGGTGTGGGGGGCGGCGGCGGGACGACGCACCAGGAGCTGCACGAAGCGGACCTCCGCCGGCTCATCCGCGAGGCGGGACGAACGCCGGTGGAGCGCGACACGCTCTATCGCGAGATTCGCCGCGAGGGCGGCATGTCCGCACCGGCGTCGCCAGCGTCGTTAGAAACAGCGGCCGCGTTTTGTCATTGACCGCGGTCGCGCGGCGCGGTGACATGGACCGCGATGAGTGATGATTCCACGCCTCCGCCTGCGAACATGAACCCCCCGCCGATGCCGGTGATCGAGTACGACACGCCGCGCGCGGATCAGGTGTCGCGGCGGAAATACTTCATCGCGTTCGGCGTGGCCGCGGTGTTAGGCGCGCTGCTGTTCGCCGTGCTGATGCTGGGCGTCGAGAGGCGGTCGCGCGTCATTGTGATGCCGCGGCCCGTGCAGCCGAGCGCGGGAACGTTGACGATCTCACCCTCGGCCGCACAAGCGCAGGCGCAGGCGGAAGTGCAGAAGCAGATCGAGGAATCGCGCAAGCGGGCGAATGAAGCCCGGCTGCGCGAGTTGCTCGTGAACAGGCTCGGGCCGCAGAAGGTCGTTTACGAGGAGGAGCCGGTCGCCGCCCGAAAATATTTCGGCCAGGGCGTCTGCAACCACCAGACGGCGCGGCGGGACATATCGATGCCGTTCTTCAGCGCATTCGAGCCGCCCGTCTATCGCACGGACGGATTCTGGGATAACAACAACAGCGACGAGCGCGACGCGCTGCTCTTCTCGCATCAGCTCACGAGCAAGAGCGGCAACGTCCGGCTCGTGATGCTGGAGATGGAAGTCAAGCTCGACGGCACGAAGCTGTCGCAGGATGAATACAAGGTCGCGATCAATCGCAAGCTGAAGTACCGCATCTGCGAGCCGAAGCTCCTCGTGAATACGCCGAACGTCATCCGCCACGGCACATCGCTGACGATCGCACAGGACGGCGACAAGAACGTGATCCCGATCAAGTGGGTCGAGGGCACGCTTCGCTCCGCGCGGCCGACGGAGAACAACCTCCGCTTCTTCGCCGGCCAGCCGGATCCGCAGGACCCGTCGCATTTCACGATCGACTACGAGGTCGGCGGCGTGAAAAGCACGATCGACGGCTGGCTGACCGACGACGATTTTCTGCGCATCCTCCCGCGCGGCGGCGCGGTCGATCACGGCAACTGGCGCATCGACGGCGGGAAGTAGAATCCCTCGGGCGATCCGGCAAAACCGTGATATTTGCGTCACTTGCCGATCCACGGGCTTTGGCTATACTGCCCCGCTCGAATTTTCCCCGGAGATTGACGAAATGGCCAGCGAATTGAAACCCGGCGGGACCTTGAAGGTCACCGTCAACAAGAACATCACCCGCGCCGCCGCCCGCAAGACGATCGAGCGGCTTTTCATGAAGGACAAAGCGGTCCGCAAGCCGATCGACACGCGCAGCCGCAACTTCATCGAGCTGCCCAAGCGTCGCGGCGGTCAGATCTGGACCAAGCGTCCGAACAAGGTCCACCCGGACCTGAACAAAGGCGCCAGCGCGACGATCCTCGCGACCCCACAGGCAATCAAGGATTTGAACAGCGTCGCGAGCTTCGTCGACGTGAAGAAGGGATAACGCGCGGCGCTTTTCTGCGCCCGCGCATGCGCCCGCGGTTCAGCCGCGCAACGCGTCAAACGACAAAGCCCCGGGATTGCAATCCCGGGGCTTTTCTTTTTCTCACCGACTTCGCTCTTCGCTCATCGACGCGCCACACCTTCGCGCGCCAGCAACTGCTCCGTCAGCGCAGCGTACGGAGACCGCGCGGGATCAGAAGGGAGCAAGAGCGATTTTCCTCCCGCTACGTCCATCGCGCGCGACTCGGACCAGCGCATCGGGAGACCGAGCAAAGCCAGCATCAGCGCCGCGACCGCTGCGACCGGAAACGCCGACCGCGGCAATGAGCCCGCGAGCGGGATCGCGCCCGGCCAACCGCGACGCCGCGCGGCGGACGCGAGTCTCACCACGACCACCGCCAGCACGATCCAGAACGCGGCGAGCAGTGCGAATTGAATCAGCGACTGCGCCGTCTTGTCGCGCAGCGTGACCAGCGACGCCGCCGGGGAAACGGCAACCGCGATGACGATGAGCGGCGATGCGGCGAGCGCGAAAATCGCCAGCCGGCGACGCGTTCCGTTCGGGGGCGGCGGCGGGAGGCTTACGCCGAGTTCCGCCGCACGCGCGGCGATCGCGCGGCGGAGCAGCGTGTGCGTCGCGAGCAGGATCACCGCGGCGAGCACGCCGTACTTCAGCACGACGCGGTCGATCCTCACGTTCAGGTCGTGCTGGCGGGTCAGCATCTCCCACAGCCACCCCCCGGCGAAGAAGAGCACGACCGGCAAGCCGACGCCGAGCGCGATCACGCGGGCCATGCGTCGCCGCCCGATGAACAGGCGCGGCGGCTTGGCGCCGCGCGGGGACATCAGCCAGGCGGGCAATGCCGCGACCGCGTAAACGACGGCCAGCGCCAGGCCGGCGGTCGAGAGGATCGCGAAGCCGAGCTGGTGCGACGCAGCCGATTCGGCGCGCCACACCGAGGTCAGGTCGGCGTCCTGCGGGAGGTAGTAGTTCCAGGCGGCAGCCCCGGCGACGGCGACATTGCGGCGCGCTTCGACGGCCTGCCGGGCGGCGCGATGGGAATTTTTCGTCGCCTCGAAGCGCTTCCACGCTTCCTCGGCGGCGCGGGCGTCGCCGATCGTCATGGCGATCCGCGCGGCCGCCTCATCGGCGGAGGTGTCGAACGACAACACGTACGACGTGTGGTCCGTGCGATGCGTGTCGGCGAGGATCAGCGCGGCGAGGTGGCGGATTTTTTTCACGATGTCGTTCGCTTCGGCGACGCGCCCCGCGCGGGCGGCGTCGGTCGCGTGGATGAGCATCGAATAAATCGTCTGGTCGCCCTGCAGCGGCCAGCGCGTGCCGCCGATCGCCGATGCCTGAAACGCGAGCTCCGGGAGTCGGCGCGGGCGCGGCATGCCGTCGATCTTGCGGCGGAGCAGCTCCTCGTCGTAGTTGCGGAATTGCGGCTTGGCGATGGCGCGATCGAAGAGCGCCAGCGCCTGGGCGAATCGGTCCGGCTTGCGCACCTTCAACGTCCACCAGCATTCTTCGCGCTTCGCGCCCGGGCGGCGGATTTCCTGCGTGGGGTCTTCGGCGATCGCCGACGACGCCTCGAACAGCAGGGTCGCCGCCTGGAGCGGGTAGAACGCGTTGTCCGGGTCACGCCGTTCGCCCTCGGCGATGATCGCAAGCGTTTCCTGGAGCAGCGGCTCGTTGACGATCGGGAACTCGGGGTCCTCGGCGCCATTGCTGCGCTGGAACATCTCCCGTCGAGCGGCGGCGGAGGCGTAGTTCGCGTAGAGCGCGCGATCGTCAGGATGCTGATCAGCCAGGCGTTTCGCGACGGCGGTCTGCGCGTCGGCGGTGCCTTCGTTCGCCTCGACTAGCGCGCGCACGTCCGGGGCAAGCTGGGCGAACGCGCGGTTGCGATACCAGTCGTAGAAGCCGGCGCGCCAGAACGTGCCGTTGAACATCCCGTACGAGAGCGCGGCGCTGGCTGCGAGCATGAGGATCAGCGCGACCGTCGCGGCGGGCAGCACGAGGCGAACGACCCACGCCGCCAGCGCGCGGAGACGGATGCGGCGGCGGTTCGCTCTAAAAAGCTGGTCGGCGAGGTCGTTCTCATCGCCGAGGGCGCGCTGGGCTTCCTCGCGCGCTTCCGTCTCCGTTCGCCCGGCGTTGCGCAGCTCGGCGATCGACGCGTCGATGTGTGAGCGCAGCTCCTGGCGGACTTCAAGTTGCAGCTCGCGGTCGACGCGAAGCGCGCGCGTCACGCGGTCGAGGAAAGCGTCGGCGGATGGTTCACGCGACGTCGGAACGTCGCCCGCGCCGGCTGTTGATGCGTCAATCGTCATCGCACACCTCCCGGCGTGGTCGTGGGACCGTTATTCGCGCGCACGCGGCCGAAAAACTCCCCCATCGCGGTAGCAAACGTTCTCCACTCCGCCGACCGGCGTTTCAGCTCGCGCCGCCCGGCGCGGGTGAGCGTGTAATACCGTCGCGGGCGGCCGCCCTCCTTCGCGGTTGCGTCGCGCCATTCCGCGGCGACGAACCCGTCCGCTTCGAGCTTGTGCAGGACGGGGTAGAGCGTTCCTTCGCTCCAGACCAGCGCCCCGTTCGTCCGCGCGTTGACTGCCTGCACCATCTCGTAGCCATATCGCGCGCGGTCCTCGAGCAGCGCGAGGACGACCGGGACGACGGTCCCTTTGATCAGTTCCTGGGAAACGGGCATATCAAACCTCCGCAGACGGACGAATACATCGGAATCCGAGGTATCATGCACGGAAGCGAGCGCGATGGGACAAACTTGGAAAAGAAAAAGCCCGGGATAGCAATCCCGGGGCTTTGGGGGTCCTTTTGGAGTCGAGCGGAATGCCGAGATGGTCTAAAGACGCATGCAGACGAAGCTTGTCATCCTGAGGTCCTCCGAAGGATCTGGCACCGAGCGACAAGTCACGCAGATCCTTCGGAGCACCTCAGGATGACAATGCGCTGAAGTCGAAAACGCTACAGGCAATGCGCGTCGTCCTAGCTCTGCGGTTGCAGCGCCGCGGCGGCTTGCTTCGCGACGAAGTACTTCTTCGCTTCACCCACGAGATAAAAACTCCCGGTGATGCAGACGAGGTCTTCCTTCGTCACGGCGCGATTCGCGATCGCGAGGGCTTCTTCAAGAGAGCCGGCGACCTGGGCCATCTTGCCGTAGAGCTCTGTGTACTGCGCGGCGAGCTCGTTCGGGTCGGCGGTGCGGATGTTGTCGACCTTGGTGAAGATGACCTTGTCGGCGCCGCCGGTGATTTTTTCGAGCATGCCGGTGACGTCTTTGTCGGAGCAGCAGCCGAAGATCAGGACCATGCTGTCGTACGGGACGTGTTGGCCGATGGCACGCATGAAGGCGTCGACGCTGGCGGCGTTGTGGGCGCCGTCGACGATCACGCGCGGGTCGGTGCTGATCTGCTCCATGCGCCCCGGCATGACGAGCTTGCTGAGGCCTTCCATCGCCTTCATGTCGTTGATGACGAAGCCGCGGCCCTTGAGCTTGTCGATGATCGACAGCGCCAGGCCGCAGTTGATGGCCTGATGTTCGCCGACGAGGGGGACGGCGAGGTGTTCAAACTTGGTGTTGGCGGTCGTGAGGCAGACGCGGTTGTGCGGGCCGAGCATGCGGCTGGATTCGAAGCGATAGGAGAACTCGATCTGCTTGCCGACGATTTCGAGCGGCGCGCCGATCTTGTTGGCGACGAGACAAAGGGCGGCTTCGGCTTCGGGATCCTGAAGGACCGACAGCGCGGGCACGTTGTGCTTGAAGATGCCGGCCTTCTCGGTCGCGATCTTGCCGACCGTGTTGCCCAACTGAGCCATGTGGTCTTTGCTGATCGAGGTGATCGCGGTAACCTCCGGCTTGATCACGTTGGTGCTGTCGAGGCGTCCGCCCAGGCCGGTCTCGATAATTGCGATATCGACCTTCTGCTCCGCGAAGTATTTGAAGGCGATCGCGGTGAGCACGTCGAAGTAGCTCGGCGTCGGCTTGCTGCGGCTGATGATTGGCTCGACTAAGCGCACCAGACGCGCAAAATCGGCCGTGGGAATCATCGCGCCGTTGATCTGGATGCGCTCGCGGATGTCGACCAGGTGCGGGCTGGTATAGAGCCCGACCTTGTAACCGGAGGCTTGCAGCATCGCGGCGACCATTGCGCAAGTGCTTCCCTTGCCTTTGGTTCCGGCGACGTGGACGGTCTTGTACTGCTCGTGCGGATTGCCAAGCTTTTTCAGCAGGGCGCGCATGCGATCGAGGTCAAAGTTTTGGCTGGTGTAGCGCACGATGCGCAATCGCTCGTAATCGCTCAGCGAGCCGAGATAACGCAGGGCGCGGTTGAACGTGGAGGCGCCGGAGTGGGCCGGCTTTAACTCTGGAGCGAGCTTAGCTTTAGACGTTTCGTGGGCACGCGTCGGGCGGGTCGCATGTCGGGAACGCGAGGGGATAGAGACGGTCCGGCGCTTCGGGGTGGTGCGCTTTACCTTCGATCGGATTGCCATAGATGACGGATGTTAGCAGTTTCCTGGATTCACTTCAAATTTCGGGCATAACTCGCGACAAGTTATGCACTTGCGGTCGTTAGTCAAGATTAACCTGAATCGACGGATTGCAGCAGATCCCGCGTAACGCGGCGCGGCGGCGCGCGCGGAGAACACGCCGCAACCATTGGCGTATCACCTACTTATCGCTTCGTTAGCGAAACCCCCACGCTTTGAGTAAAGTGCCCCACCCGATTTGGAGTTCGCGCATGGCCCGCCCCAACAGCAAGGGCAAAATTGAATCCGTCGCCTTCGTCAGCCTTGGCTGCCCGAAGAATCTCGTCGACAGCGAGCGCATGCTCGGCCTGCTCGCGGAAGACGGTCTGGCCATCACGAATGACCACGCGAGCGCGGATGCGATCGTGATCAACACGTGCGGATTCCTCGAAGCGTCGAAAGAGGAATCGCTGGCGGAGATTCGCGAGGCGCTGAAGTTGAAGGAGTCGGGGAAGTGCAAGCGCGTGATCGTTGCGGGATGTCTGGTTCAAAGACACAAGACCAAGCTGCTGAATGATGTTCCCGGAGTCGATCGACTGGTCGGGGTGTTTGATCGGGAGCACATTGTTGAAGCGGTGCGCGGGAAGGAAAATCCGCGGCAGGAGCATGGGCATTTTCTCGGAAAATATCACGATCTGTCGCGGGAGTTGAGCGAAGCGCAGGGCTTAAGCCCCGGGCTTGGCAATGGGATGCGGGAGACGAAAACGAATCGTCTTCCGGTGTTCGAAGATGACCGCGCGCGATTGCGCCTCACACCGCGTCACTATGCATTCCTGCGCATGAGCGAAGGATGCAACCAGGGTTGCTCGTTCTGCACGATCCCGTCGATCCGCGGATTGATGCGCTCGAAGCCGATCGAGCAGATCTTGCTCGAAGCGAACGAGCTCGCCGCCGACGGCGCGGTGGAGCTGAATCTGATCGGGCAGGACACGACCAGCTACGGCACCGACATCAACTACGCCGCGGGGTTGTCCGGGCTGCTCGCGACGCTGGATAAAAAACTTCCCAAGGACGTGAGCTGGCTGCGGCTGATGTACGCGTATCCGTCGTGCTTCAGCGACGAGATGATCAAGACCATCGCGGCGAGCGATCGCGTCGTGAAATACATCGACATGCCGCTTCAGCACATCAACGACGAGATCCTCGCGAAGATGAAGCGGCGGGTGACGCGCAAGGAAATCGAGACGCTGCTCGGAAAACTGCGCAAATGGGTGCCGGGCATCGCGATTCGCACGACCTTCATTGCCGGCACGCCGGGCGAGACGGATGCGCAGCACGACGAGCTGGTGCAATTCGTCAAAGATTTCGGCTTTGAGATGATGGGCGTGTTTCCCTATAGCCAAGAGCCTGGCACGCCGATGGCCAGGATGGACAATCAGTTGCCAGACTCGCTGAAGCAGAGTCGGGTTGAAGAGCTGATGCTCGCCCAGCAGGACGTCGCGTTCGCGAAAGCAAAATCGATGGTCGGCCGGACGATCGAAGTCCTCATCGATCGCGTCGCCGGGCGTGATGAAGAGGACGGTTACGTCGCGCGTTCGCAGGCGCAAGCGCCGGACATCGATTCGGTCGTGTTCGTTTCGGGCGAAGGGTTGCACGTCGGGCAGCTTCTGAACGTGACGGTGACCGACTACCAGGCGTACGACCTCGTCGCCGAGCTGCCGCGGATGAAGACGCGCAGCCTCAATGTGCTGCGCGCGTAGCGCTGCGCTTTCTCCCTTTCCAGCACATATTGAGCACGTACGCCGACGTGATGGCGTAGATCAGCGGGCCCATCGATCCTGCTCGGCATCAGGATTCTGCCCATGCCGCTGCGCGCCAATGGCTGAGCGCGCGCATGAAAAAACCCGCCCCTGCGCACCGGCGCAATCCTCGCTCATTTCCCTGATCCACAAGAACGCACCGCATGCGCGCAAAGGCATTTGCGTTGCACGCCGCCACGCCGGAAACCGTTGGAGGAACATTTATGGCACTCAACCCATCGACGATGCCCGAAACCGAACGCGCGCAATATCGCGGCCGTCTGGTGATCGAGGGCGAACGTACTTATGGCGCGCACGCCTCAAATGAAGCGACCGCGTACATCGAGCCGGAGCCGTGGGCGCAGCAGGAGCAATTCGGCGGCGAGAACGGCGCGAACGTCGCGGAGTCGGAGCGTTGGACCTCGCTCGCCGCCGGCGCGATCGTCGCGGGGCTCGGGCTCGGTCGCCGCGACCTCGTCGGCATGGCGATCGCCGCGGTGGGCGGCGGGCTGATCTACCGCGGAGCGACCGGGCGATGCCCGATGTACAACGCGCTCGGCATCAACACCGTCACCGGCGAAGACATCCAGGGCGACGCCGCGCAGCAAGCGGACGACGGCTTCGGCGAGCGCGTGCCGCGCCAGCGCCGGACGCGCGGCGTGCGCGTGGCGCAGTCGTTCCTCGTCAACCGCGCCCCGGAGGAGCTCTACGCCTTCTGGCGAAACTTCGAGAACTTCCCGCAGATCATGTCGCACGTCGAAGAGGTGCGCCTGCTCGACCCGCAGGGCATCCGCTCGCACTGGGTCGCGCGCGTGCCCGCCTTCCGCGGCAAACGACTCGAGTGGGACGCCGAGATGCTCGAGGACGTGCCCAACGAGCGGATCTCCTGGCTCTCGCTGCCCGGCGGATCGCTGGAGACGGCCGGCACGGTCACGTTCAGTCGCGGCGACCGCGGCGCGATCGTGCGCGTCGACATGCGTTACGTCGCGCCGATGGGATTGCTCGGCAACGCGCTGTCGCGACTGCTCGGCGAAGTGCCGACGCGCGTGCTCCGTGAAGACCTGCGGAACTTCAAGCGCGTGATGGAACTCGGCGAGATCCCGACCGTCGTCGGCCAGCCGCGCGGGACGTGTCTCGGCCGCGGCAAACGGCAGGAGAGCTGATTCACTGGGAAAATCGAACAAACGCGAAAGTCCCCGCGGACGGGGAAAAAGGATCGGTCATGAAAGCCCTGGTTTGGTGCGCCCCCTACAACGTGAAAGTCGAGAACGTTCCGGACCCGAAGATCCTCAACCGGCGGGACGCGATCGTCCGACTCACCTCCACCTGCATCTGCGGATCCGACCTGCACCTGTACGACGGGTTCGTCCCGTTCCTCAAGCCGGGCGACATCCTCGGACACGAGCCGATGGGCATCGTCGAAGAGCTCGGGCCGGACGTGGATCGCGGGCGAGTCAAGGTTGGCGATCGCGTCGTCGTGCCGTTCCCGATCGGTTGCGGCGCGTGCTGGTTCTGCCAGAACGAGCTTTGGAGCTGCTGCGACAACACGAACACGAAATCGTGGATGCAGGAAGAAATGTTCGGCAGCACGACGTCGGGCATCTACGGATACTCGCAGCTCATGGGCGGCTACCAGGGCGGACAGGCCGAGGCGCTGCGCGTCCCGTTCGCGGATGTAAACCTTCAGGTGATGCCGACCGAGCCGGACGATCATCAGCTCGTCTACCTGTCGGATGCGTTTCCCACCGGGTACATGTCGGTGCAGCACTGTAACCCGCGCCCGGACGACACAATTGCGATCTGGGGATGTGGCCCGATCGGGCAGTTCGCCATTCGCAGCGCGTACCTGCTTGGCGCGAAGCACGTCATCGCGATCGACGACGGATCGCGCGTCCCCGAGCGATTGCAGATGGCCCGCGAAGGCGGAGCGACGACCGTCGATTTCAGCGACGAGTACGTCTACGAGCGGCTGCTCGACATGACCGCCGGGCTCGGGCCGGACATTTGCGTCGATGCGGTGGGCATGGAAGCGCACGGCTATACGCCGGACGCGATGTACGACAAGATCGCGACCAACCTGATGCTCGAGACCGATCGCGCCCGCGTGATCCGCCAGGCGATCCACTGCTGCCGCAAGGGCGGCACCGTTTCGATCATCGGCGCGTACGGCGGCTTCGCCGACAAGATCCCGACCGGCGCGCTGATGAACAAGGGGCTGACCATCAAGACCGGCCAGTGCCACGTGCATCGCTACGTGCCGGAGCTGCTGGAAATGATCCTCGACGGCCGGATCGATCCGAGCTTCGTCACGACGCACCGGATCCCGCTCAGCCAGGCGGCGTACGGTTACGACATCTTCAACAAGAAAAAAGACGGCGCGATCAAGATCGTGCTCGACCCGGCAGCTTGACCCCGCGGCCAAGCCAGGGACTTCAGCCCCGGACTTTGACAGTCCGTGTTCTTCTTCCGGAGGTTTGTTATGCGGTCTTACAGTGAAATGATTCCAAGTCTCGGTCGTCGCCGGTCGCCGCGGTGGTCCTCGTACCTGCCGTGGTCGTCCTCATCATCGAACGGCCGCAACGTCGGCGCGTACATGGAACGGCTGACCGATTCAGTGCACGACGTGGACGACGTCGAGATGGCGCGCGGGCTCGGGTGGGTGAGCATCGCGATCGGGGTCACCGAGTTGTTCGCGCCGCACAAGGTTTCAGAACTGCTCGGACTGAAGGACATGCCGCAGCGCCGCGGCACGATCCGCGTGCTAGGCGTGCGCGAGCTGTGTCACGGAGTCGGGATCCTGACGGAGAACGAGCCGAACCACAAACTAAAGGCCGGCGTCTTCTCGCGCGTCGCCGGCGACGTGCTCGACTCGGCCCTGCTCGGCGTCGCCGCGGCGAAAACCAACAAGCCGATCCAGTTCGCGGTCATCAGCGCGATGGTGCTCGGCATCGGCGTCGCCGACCTGCTGTGCTCGAAACGACTGGCGCAAGACGCGTAGCGATCACATCGCCGACGCGCCGCCCGCGACGCGGGCGTAGGCCTGCTTGACGTGCCGCGTGTTCATGTAGAACAGCACCGCGCCGGGCCAGAGCAGGCCGACGGCGATGTGAAACCATGTCACGAGGAGCAGCCGCGCGAATGTGAAGCGTTCGGGCGACGCCAGTTTGAGTGCGGGGTAGATCCAGCCGAGGTTGACGATCAGTGCCGCCAGCGAGAGCGCCAGCCACACGCCGCTCCACAGTTTCATCGCGCGCTGCGACCACGGCGTAAGCGAGAGCGTGCCGATCGCGTTGTAGAGCATCACGAAGCCGAGCACGAACGACGTCGCCAGCGTGAAGAGCGTCGCGGTCCACAGGATCGTGCCGGCCTGCCGGATCGTCTGGCTGATCGAGGCAATCCGCGCGTCGCCGCCGGCGGCCATGACGAGGATGACGACGACCGCCATCAGCACCAGGCTCGCGTGGAGGATGCCCAGGATCGAGAGAAGCCGCAGGCCGGTCGAGCGAACGACGACGCCGTGAGTCGCGGTCATGGTCTTCGCGGATGACGCCGCGGAAGAATCAAACGACGCAGACTCTTGCGGTTGTTGCTGCGCGCGCGGGCGCGGCTGGGCGTAGGCGGGCGGCGGATAACTCGGCGGGCGGCGGGAAGACTGCTGCATCATCTTTCATTTTCGTCACATCGCGGGGATTTCATTACCTCTGGTGAGCCAGTGGCGCGTCACGCGCCGATTGCCCGCCCCGCTACAACCCGTACAATCCGCCACCTCATGATCCGGCACGTGCCAAACCTCATTACCGGCTCGCGGCTGGTCCTCGCGGCGGCGTTCTTTACGCTGCTGTCGTTCTACCAGTACAAGGGTCGCGGCGATCCGCTGCTGCTGAGCAGCGCCTTCGCCGTTTTTCTCGCGGCGCTGGTTTCGGACTGGCTCGACGGATACCTGGCGCGCAAGTGGAAAGTGGAAGGCCCCTTCGGCCGGGTGGTCGACCCGTTCGCGGACAAAATCCTCGTCCTCGGCGCGTTCATTTTCTTCGCCGGCAAGAACTTCATCATTCCCGAATCGGTCGAGCATCCCGGCGCGCACCCGATGGTGGTGAAGACGATCACCGGCGTCGCGCCCGGCATGGTCGTGCTGCTGCTGGCGCGCGAGCTGCTCGTGACGAGCCTGCGCGGGCTCATGGAGAGCAGCGGGAAGAATTTCGGCGCGGTCTGGGCGGGAAAATTCAAGATGGGATTCCAGTCCGGGACGATCCTGGCCATCCTCGTTTACGTCACGTTCCGCCCATGGCTGATCGAGCACCGCTATGAGGAGTCGGCCCGCCTGATCCGCGACGTCGGCATCTGGGGGACGGTGCTGATCACGGTTTACAGCGGCATCACGTACGTCGGCCGCGCCGCGAGCCTCTTCCGCCAGTCGGCCGAGAGGACGGCGTGACCGATTATTTGCTCGCCCTGCTGTTCGGGATCGTCGAAGGCGTCACCGAGTTCCTGCCGATCAGCTCGACCGCGCACCTGCGCCTGCTCAAGCCGATGTGCGGCATCGACCTGCACGACCCGTACTGGAAAATGTTCGACATCGTCATTCAGCTCGGCGCGGTGATGTGCCTGCCGATCTATTTCCGAAAGCGCATCTTCAATTTCGTTCGCACGTTCCCGAGGAATCCCACGACCGGCGAGCGCAACGTCCTGCGGCATCCGCTGACACTGACGCTGATCGCCTTCCTCTGCACCGCGGGGCCGGCGTTTGCGCTGAAGAAGCTCATCAGCGCGAACCTCGAGAGCCTCAGCGTGATCGGCGCGGCGCTGCTGATCGGCGGCGCGGTGATGTGGGCGGTGGATGTGCTGTTCGATCGCCCGCGAACGAACGACATCAGCGAAATGAACTGGCTGCAAGCGGTTTGGATCGGGCTGGTTCAGGTGCTGTCGGCGGTTTTTCCGGGGACGAGCCGGTCGATGGCCACGATCGCCGCCGGGCAGTCGGCCGGGCTCTCTCGCGCGACGGCGCTGGAGTTTTCCTTCTTCGTGTCGATCCCCACGATGTTCTTCGCGACCGGTTACGAGTTGCTCAAGGGCATGCGGCAGAGCGGCGCGGACGCCTCGGGACTCGTGCCGGCGGCGATCACGGGGCATCAGTGGATCGTGCTGGCCATCGGGTTCATCGTCTCGTTCTTCGCCGCGATGGGGGTGGTCGCCTGGTTCATGAGCTGGGTCCGCAAGCACGGGTTCGTGCCGTTCGCGGTTTACCGCATCGTCCTGGGCGTCACGGTCCTCCTGATCGCACACAAAACGACCCATCCGTAGGCACCACGACCCCACGATCGCGGTAGATTGTCGCGCGGCGCTGTCGTAAACTGTCCCTCGCGTCCGGGAAAATCGCGGGGACCAAAGCATGATCCTACACCTGCTTCGCGCGCTGTTCGTGCTGCTGATGTCCGCGGTCGGGTTCTTCTTCGTCTTCAGCGACCCGCAGCCGGTCGACAACATCGACGTCGTCGTCTGGATCCTGCCCGCCACCGCGCTGGCCGTGATGCTCGTCTGCATCGACATCCTTGCCCCCCGCCGCAAGCTGGCGATTTTTTCCGGGGCGATCCTGGGGCTGGTCGTCGGGCTGCTCATCGCGTACGTGCTGAGCTTCGTCGTCAACCTCATCGTCACGCAGTACGTCGAAGGGAACCAGGAGCGCATCATTCGCTACACCAACATGGTGCTGGCGATCGCGTGCTGCTATCTCTCAATCAGCTTCATCCTCCAGAGCCGCGACGATTTCCGATTCATCATTCCGTACGTCGAGTTCAGCAAGCAGACGAAAGGCGCGCGGTCGATCCTCGTCGATACCAGCGTGCTGATCGACGGCCGAATCACCGACATCATCACCAGCGGCATCATCGAGAGTCAGCTCGTCGTGCCGCAGTTCGTGCTGGCCGAGCTTCAGCAGATCGCCGACAGCGCGGACAACCTGAAGCGCGCGCGCGGGCGGCGCGGGCTCGACGTGCTGGCGAAGCTGCGCACGAATGGGCGCACCGACGTCGCGCTGTACGATCCGCATCGCGACGACGACACGACGCCGGTCGATACGCGGCTGATGAACCTCGCGAAAGAACTCAACGCCCGCGTCATCACGAACGATTTCAACCTGAACAAAGTCGCGCAGCTCAACGGCGTCGACGTGATCAACCTGAACGATCTCGCCAACGCGCTCAAGCCGGCCGTCATGCCGGGCGAGAAGATGACCGTGCGGCTGATCAAGCCGGGCGCGGATCCGGGACAGGGCGTCGGTTATCTCGACGATGGCACGATGGTGGTCGTCGAGGCCGGGCGGAATCATCTCAATGAAGAGGTTGAGTTCACCGTTACGAACACGCGGCAGACGAGTGCGGGCAAGATGATTTTTGGGCGGATGGGGGATGAACCGCCGGGCGGAACGCCGCGACGTGCGAGGCCGCAACCGTCGCCGGCGTGATGACTTCGGCGGCACGGGTGGGCCTTCGGCCCGACCGCTACGCGCAAAAAAGCTTCATCGCTTCGTCGCTACACGTTTGACCTAACCGATGCCGAGATTTGCCGTCATCCTTCCGGCCGCGGGTAGTTCTTCCCGATTCGGCGCGCCCAAGCTGGTGCAGGACCTGGCCGGGGTGCCGGTGATCGCGCGGGCGGTGCTGCCGTTCATTCAGCGCGCGGATACGCACCAGGTGCTCATCGCGGTGCCGAACGATCCGTTCGCGACGGCGACGCCGGGGCAGCAGAATCTGGCGCGGCTGGATGATCCGGTGCCGAGCGGGCGGGCGAATCAGATATGGGAAGCGCTGTCGCGCGAGCCGGCGGTGAAGAATCGGCTGGGCGGGCAGATCGCGCTCGTCCCGGGCGGGCCGACGCGCGCGGAGAGCGTCTGGGCGGCGCTGAAGCGCGTGCCGGCGGACGTGGAATGGGTGGCGATCCACGACGCCGCCCGGCCGCTGCTTTCGCAGGAGTTGATCGATCGCACGCTCGCCGCCGCCGTCGAGTATGGCGCTGCCGCCCCCGCGATCGCGGTGCAATGGACGATCAAGCAAGCCGTCGGCCCGCTGCCGGCAAAGGTGGAGAAGACGGTGCCGCGCGACGCGCTCTGGGCGCTGCAAACGCCGCAGATCATGCGCCGCGAAACGCTCCTTCGCGCGTTCGCCGAGTGCGTTTACCCGATGCAGCACATCACCGACGACCTGCAACTGCTCGAACTCGCCGGCGAACAGGCATGGCTGGTGCCGGGAGATGAGCGGAACATCAAGATCACGACGGTGCAGGATTTGTTGTTGGCAGAGATGCTGCTGAGGAGCCGGACTCTGTGAGTCCGATTCGCTGCGGCAGCAGCGAGGCATTTGACGAATCGAACGGTGCTGGATTGGGATCGCCGCTCGCCCCTCTCCCCAACCCTCTCCCCTCCGGGGAGAGGGAGTGAGGCAACCATGATCCCCCTCTTCCTCGGCCTCACGCTCGTCAACTTGTTGTGCCTCGGCACCGCGACGGCGCTCGGCTACATGAGCCTTGCAAACGCCGGCGAGTCAAAGGGCATGCACATCCTCGCCGGCGCGTTGGGCACGCTGGTTTGCGTCGCCGTGCATTGCGTCGTGTTCACCTACTTCATCGCCACGGCGAAATGGGTGCAGCATGCGGTGCTGGTGAAGCAGCTCGACCCGGCGCTGGCGACGCCGACGCGGAGCTTCAAGATGCAGGCGTTCCCCGCGGCGTTGGCGGCGATGGCGATCGTTTTCATGACGGCGATCCTCGGCGCGGCGCGGGACAACTACGGCATCCCGCGCGCGTGGCATCACGGCTTCGCGATCGCATCGGTTGTGGTCAACGTCGCGGTCGCCGCGATTGAGTACCGCGCGATCGCGCGCAACGGCCGGCTCATCGACTCGATCCTCGCGCGGATCAGCGCCGCCGCCGCGACTGCCGCCGCCGCGCCCGCCGGATTTGACGCCTCGCCCGGGGGACGCAACCATTCATCGCCGGCCGCGCCGCCCGCGTAGCCCAACGGCAGAGGCAGAGGACTTAAAATCCTTCCAGTGTGGGTTCGAATCCCACCGCGGGCATTATATATTCGCGAAACGATCTCTCCCATTCCCCGCCGCCTGCCCATTTTTAGTGGTAATTGCTGTGCATGGGCGTTACGTTTTGGGTGTAATTGCGTCTGCACGGGCAAAGGCGGCAGCGGGCATTTCGGACAGTCAAATCGAACGGGCGTCACGCGCGGCGCGGGCGAATTGGGATGAGCCAGAGCGCAACAACCAAACCAGGCAACGGCAACGGCGGCGCTACGCACGCCAATGAGCGTGAAATCGAACGGCTCATCGCCGCGCTGCATTCGCAGATCGAAGAAGGAATCTCACCGCAGACGCTGCGCCACCTGACGCAGGAGCTCGAACGCCGCACGATGGCGGAGCGGCGTTGCGCGGAGCTGTTCGAAAGCGAGCAGCACGCGCGGGCCGAAGCGCGCGAGTTCGAGAAGGCGAACGAGGCGAAGGACCGTTTTCTCGCGATCCTCAGCCACGAGCTGCGCACGCCGTTGCAGCCGGTCATCGGCGCCGCGACCGTCCTGCTGCGCGATCCGCGCCTGCCGGCCGATCTGCTCGAAGACGTGCGGACGATCCAGCGCAACGTGCAACTCGAGGCGCGGCTGATCGACGATTTGCTCGATGTCACCCGCATCGTCAACGGCAAGCTTGCGCTCGAGCGGCTGCGCGTGAACATCGATTCGGTCATCGCCCGCGCGGTCGACATCTGCGAGCCGGACGTGATGGCCAAGCACCAGACGCTTTCGCTCGCGCTCAACGCGAAGCGCAAATGGATCGACGCCGACCCCGGGCGGCTGCAACAGGTGCTCTGGAACCTGATCAAGAACGCGATCAAGTTCACGCCGGACGGCGGTGAGGTCGTCATCGCGACAGCCGACGGGCCGGACGATCGGCTGATGGTCCGCGTGGTCGACAACGGCATCGGCATCGACGCTGACGCGCTGCCGCGCATTTTTGATGCGTTCGAGCAGGGCTCAGAAGAGATCACGCGGAAATTCGGCGGGATGGGGTTGGGGCTGTCGATCTGCAAGCTGCTCGTCGAACGGCACGACGGGACGTTGTCCGCGCAAAGCGCCGGCCATGGCTGCGGCGCGACCTTCATGCTGTCGCTGCCGACGGCGGATGCCCCCCCGGCCGCGGCCGTCGGACCGCGCGGCAGCTATGCGAGCCGCCCGGATCAGCGCCGCCTGCGCATCCTGCTGGTGGAAGATGATCGCGACTCGAACGTCGTGATGAGCCGGCTGCTCAAGAATGTCGGGCACGACGTCACGTCGGCGTACGACTGCGAATCAGCGGCCGCGCACGCCGCGGAAGGCGAGTTCGACCTCCTCGTCTGCGACCTCGGCCTGCCGGACGGCAGCGGGCTCGATGTCATGTCGCGCCTGAAACGCAACGGCCCGCGCGGCCTGCGCGGGATCGCGCTGACCGGCTACGGCAGCGACAACGACATCCGCGCCAGCCTGGCGGCGGGATTCGATTGCCACCTCACCAAGCCGATCACGCTGGAGCAGTTGGTGCAGGCTATACAGCGCCTGTTTGAGCCGGCTCGGTGACGGCCTCGAATCCACGGGGCTCCGCGGGCTGCTCCTTCGAATCGTCTCGGAAAAGCAGTACGAACATTACCAGCACCACGAGCGCGCACAGCGCACAAGCCCACCAGAACCGCGGATAAAGTGACAACGCCGCCTGCCCGGTCGCCGAGCCGACGGTGCGATTGAACAGTTCCCCCGACAGATACGCGCCGATGCCGAGCCCGAGCCCCTGCGTGATCAACACGAGCAGTCCCTGCGCCTGGCCGCGAATTTCCTTGCTCGCTTTCTTGTCGGTGTAAATGAAGCCGGTGACGAAGAAGAAGTCGTAGCACATCCCGTGCAGCGCGATGCCGAACACGATCATCCAGAACGCGCTGTTCGGAGCGCCGACGGCGAAGAGCGCGTATCGCACCACCCACGAAAGCATTCCCACCGCCAGCATCCACTTCACGCCGAGACGCGCGAAGAAGAACGGCATGAGGAGCATGAAGACGACTTCCGCCCCCTGTCCGATGCTCATCGTGCTGCCGACCGGCTTGCCGAGATCGTTCACGAGCCGCCCGGCGAAACTGTAGTAGGCAGCGAGCGGGATGCAGATCAGGAACGAGGCGATCGCGAAGACCATGAAGGAGCGGCTGCGGAACAACGCCAGCGCGTCGGCGCCCATGATTTCACCGACGCTCGCCTGCCTGCCCTTCGCGGGCGGCGGCGTGTGCGGGAGTGCGAAACTGAACAGCCCCATCACAATCGCGGCGCCGCCAGCGAGCATGAAGGGTTTTTCGGTCTTGTCGATCCCGAGAAAGCTGATCAGCAAGCCGGCCGCAATCCAACCGAGCGTGCCGAAGACGCGAACCATTGGGAATTGCTTCTCCTGATTGGTCATGTTCGCAAAGGCTATTGTGTTGGTGAGGCCCAACGTCGGCATGTAGCACAGCGCATGCGCGAGAATGATGAGGAGGAACGTCCCGGCGCCATTTTTCTGCGCTGCTTGAACGCCCGGAACAAGAAACATCACCGCCCCGCCGATCAGCATGAGCACCGCCAGCACCTTTTCCGAAGCGAAGAACCGGTCCGCGATCATGCCGAGGAAAAACGGTGAGATAATCGCCGCGATCGGGCAGAGCATGTACGCCAGCCCGATCTTCGTCGCGAGGCCGGCCTCGGTCATGAAGGTGCTCATGGTTACGTACCATGCGCCCCAAATGAAGAACTCGAGGAACATCATGATGCAGAGGCGGATGGTGCCGCTGGAGCGCGGGGCGTCGAGAGTGGTGCTGGTCATCGTGCGGGAATATTAAAGAAGTGGTTGCGGCGTTGCCAATTTTGCGGGCGGCTGCGCGGTTACGGGAATGTGGCCTTCGGCCCGACCGCTACGCGCAGCAGCAGCGGGGGTAGGGTCAGGTCAGACGCCGACGCCCGCGCCGGCGAGGCGAAGGGCTCTCGCGGCGACGTCGAAGGCGGCTTGCGGGCGGCCGAGACGTTTGGCGTTGTCGCGGAGTTGCTGGAGACGCTTTGGTTCGGCCAACAGCGCGGACAGCTTCATGGCCAGCGTCGGGAGGTTGTTGATCTTGATCGCGGCGCCGTTCTCCAGGAGGTAATCGCTGTTGCGACTCTCCTGGCCCGGGATCGGATTCACGACGACCATCGCGGCCCCGCGGGCGAGCGTTTCGCTGGTCGTGAGGCCTCCCGGCTTGGAGATGACGACGTCGGCGGCCGCCATCAGGTCGTCCATCTGATCCGTGAAGCCGAGCACTTTTACCCGGTGCTGCTTCGGGATCTTCGCCGCCTCTAGCTTCTTCTTCGCGGCGGCGTTTTTGCCGGTGACGACGATCAGCTCGATCGGCGTTTCGACTTTGAGGATCGACTCGAAAATTTCCGCGACCGGCCCGACGCCGAACCCGCCGGCAAGCTGCAACAACACCGGCCGCCCGCCGGTGATGCCCTGGCGTTTCATCGCGGCGTCGCGCGTTTTCGGCTTGGCGAAGACCGGATGAATCGGGATGCCGGTGACGCTGATGTCCGCCGACGGCACGCCCCAGTGATGCAAATACGCCGCCCCTTCGTCGGTCGCTGTCGTGTAATGATCGCACGGCTGATTGACCCACAGGCGGTGCGTCTCGAAATCAGTCGTCACCGTCATCTGCGGCGTGCGGAATTTTTTCCGCTTCCGCATCGACGCGATGATCTCGGCCGGCATGAAGTGCGTGTTGACGATGACGTCCCACTGCTCGCACTCGAGCAGATCGCAAAGCGACGTCATGTTCAACCGCTCGACCAGCAGGCGGAGCTTGTCTCGCTTCGAGTCGGGGCGGCGGGCCTTGTCCATGTGATCGTAAAAAAAGCCGAGCACGTGCGGGGCCTTGTTGACCAGGTCGAGGTAGGCTTCGCCGTACAATTTTCGGAACGGCGCATTCGTGAGTGTGAGCACGTCGACGTTCTTCACCGTCGCATCGGGCGCGCTCTCGCGCAGGGCCAATTCGACGGCCTGCGCGGCGCGAAGATGACCGGCGCCGACCGATGCACTGAGGACAAGTACGCGTGCGGGCATGGCGGGCAAAGGTATGCCATGCGCTCGGTTGTAGGAAGCGGCGCCGGGTTGCGGATGCGGATCGCCGCGCAGACCCGATATCTCCCCTCGCTTCTCGGCCTGGCGTTCCCCCGGAGCGTATCTTTGTGCGGTCCTGCGAAATGATTCCCGCCCGGACGCCCACTCTTGCCTGTGAGACTTCTTAAGCCCGGCAAATGCTTCACTTGCGCCCGCCCCAAACGCCGTGTGAGGCAGGATACAAGTACAGCGCCAGCCCGCATATATCGCCGAACTGCCTGCCTCAGGCGGACGTATTCGGGCTAGCGGCTGTTTTTGACAGCATGGGATGGGGTAGTAAAGTTACCGGGCTGGGCAACGCACCTGAGCCATCGCTAACTCGCTCGCGTGTTCCTCTTCACCTTGATTCGGGAGATGTGTAATGAGTCGGATCGCTTCGTCGATTGGTCGGTCGGGCAAACATGTCGAGCAGCTCGAGCAACGCAGGTTGTTCGCGGCCCCGCAGGCCACTTCGGTCTTCGCGGACAACCGCGGCGAAGTGCAGATCACCTTTGATCAGCCGCTCAATCCGACAACCGTGAACACGCGCAGCGTCTTCGTCTTCCTCCCCGGGCCGGACGGCGCATTCGCGACGGCAGACGATGTGAAGATCATCGGCCGCGTCAAGGCCGTCACCGGTAACCGCCGCATCTGGTTCCGACCGGCGGAAAAGGTGCCGTTCATCGCGGGCTCCAGCTACTCGGTCAAGGTCAACTCCAAGCGCGTCTTCTCCGCCAGCGGTCAGCGCATCGACGGCGAATGGAACGGCGCGGGCGTTCGCACCGGCGACGGCAATCCGGGCGGCGACATTCTGATGCTCTCGAAGCGCGACAAGGGTGTGCTCCCAACCGCGCGCTTCGCCACGATCGCCGGCAATTTCGACGTCCGCCTCTTCACCCAGCTCACGCCGCTCAACGTCGTCAACTTCCTCAACTACGCCGACGACGGCTCGTACGACAACACGGTCAACCAGCGCAACCTGCCCGGCTTCATCTGGCAGACCGGCGGGTTTCGCGTCTCGCCGACCAACACCTTCGACACGATCCCGTCCAAGACGCCCGTCGCCAACGAGCCCGGCCCGACGCAGGCGACCCGCGGCACGATCTCGCTGGCGCGCCCGAACGATGGCAACCCCGCCACCGACGACCGCGGCACCAACCAGTTCTTCTTCAACCTCGTGAACAACGAAGCGAACCTCGGCGGGCAGAACGGCGGGTTCACCGAGTTCGGCGAAGTGACCAGCGCGGCCGGGCTGGCCGTCATGGACGCGATGGCCGCCTTCCCGACGATCGATGGCGATCCGACCGTCAATCCGGGCCAGTTCGACAACCTCGCGGTGCAGAACTCGAGCAAAACGCTCGACGACGCCATCGCCGACCCGCAAGGCACGCTCGTCACCATCCGCCGCATCTCGATCCGCAACAAGGTCGTGCAGTGGGTGTTCTAAACGCAG
>JAXDMN010000117.1:0-4112 GCA_034666045.1 Phycisphaerales bacterium
CACGTAGAACTCCTCGACGCTGACGGAAAGACCAAACTATACAGCGGCTACGGCGAACAGCAGTGGGGCGTGCCGATCGGCAAATATCAAGTCAACATCGCTGGGCAGACGGAAGCGGTGGAGGTGATAGAAGATAAGGTGACGGAGTTTTAGCTTGCCCAGATACGCCCGCGCGCGGGGACATCGACCGCCGGAATTTTCGCCGAATCTCGGAACCGCCGCCCGCCCGGCCCGTAGGACTTAGTGGTTCTTTGACAAACGAATCGAGCGTGGCGAACAGACGATGCATGCGACGAAACGAACCCAATCGAAGCCAATCGAAGCCATCAGAAACCGCATTTTTTGGCGTAAAACGCAAAAATACATCGGAATTGCCATCGCGCCGGTGACGAAACGAACCCATTGCGCGGTACCACAGGGATGACAACGCTCTAATTAGAACCGCCCCTTGCGCGCAACCAGCGTTTTATCCAGCACTCTTTCCAGCACATCGCAAACCCGGTGCACCTGGGCGCTCGTCATCTTCGTGAAGAACGGCAGGCCGAGCGTGCGGGCGCTGACGTATTCGGTGACCGGAAAATCGCCCGGCTTGAAGCCGAATTGTTTGGTCATGTAAGGCTGCAAATGGATCGGCGGGAAGTAGGCGTCGCAGCCGATGCCTTCGGCGCGGAGTTCTCTCATGATGTCGTCGCGGTCGCCGGGTTCGAAAAGATCGTTCAGGCGTACGACGAAGAGGAACCAGCTCACGTGGGTTTCATCCAGCAGCGTGGGGAGAATCAGGTAGCGGTTGGTCATCAGCCGCTCCATGTACTCGCGCGCGACGCGGCGGCGGTTGTCTAAAATCTCATCTAGGCGGCGGGCCTGGGCCAGGCCGAGGGCGGCGCTCATTTCGTCGAGACGATAATTGTAGCCGAGGCGTTGATGCGCGAGCCATTGCATGCTCTGGCGGCCCTGGCTGCGCAGCGAGCGGCAGACGGCGGCGAAGTGGTCGTCGTCGGTGACGATCATGCCGCCTTCGCCGGTGGTGATCTGCTTGTTGGCGTAGAAGGAGAAGACCGATGCGCGGCCGAAGGAGCCGATGGGGCGCTCGCCGTGCAGGCCACCCAAGCCTTCGCAGGCGTCTTCGATGAGGACGAGCTCGTGCTGCTGCGCGATCTGCTCGAGTGGGATCATTCCGCCGGGATGGCCGAAGACTTCGACGGCGACGATCGCCTTGGTGCGCGGCGTGACGGCGGCGGCGACTTTTTCCACGTCCATGTTGAGCGTTTTTATATCGATGTCGACGAAGACCGGCTTGGCGCCGACGAAGAGCGCGGCGTTGGCGCTGGCGACGAAGGAAAAGGGCGTCGTGATCACGTCATCGCCCGCCCCCACGCCCGCCGCGAGCATCGCGCAGTGCAGGCCGGCGGTGCCGGATGAGACGCCGACCGCATGTCGGCGGCCAGATAACTTGGCGATTGTGTTTTCGAACAGTTCGAGCCGCGGGCCGAGCGTCAGCTTGCCGCTGTGCAGCACGTCGACGACGGCGTCGATTTCATCCGCGGTGATGTCGGGATAGGAAAGAGGAATGGGAGGAGGCATCGGTTGAGAAAGGGTCGAAGTGTGTTGGGTCTAACGTCCAGGCTACTCGTCTTCTAGACCCTATACCCTAGACCCTATACTCTGTCTCTCAAAATGACTGAGTCCGCAACAGCCGAATCGACCCCGCCCCAAGCCGCCTCGCGAAAGAAGAAGGACGCCCGCGAATTCTTCCGCGCCTGCCGGTTTTTGCTGCCGTATCGGCGGATGGTGATCACGTCGGTGCTGGCGGCGATGTTCGTCGCGGCAGTGACGACAGTCGGGCTGTCGGCGATGCTGCCGGTCTTGCGCGTTTTGCTGAACGACGACACGTTGCAGGGGTGGGTTGACCGGCAAGTCGTTGAAAAGCGGCTGGGCGTGCGCCTTAGTGACGAGCCGGGGCATGAGGAGATCCTGCGGACGAATCCCGATTCACTCGCGGCCCGCGCAGGATTGAAGCGCGGCGATCCCATCCAGCCGGTCGAAAAATTCGCCGACCCCGCGGCGAGTGAAGCGATGGTGCAAAGGCCCGGCGGCCCGGTCACCATCGCGCTGCCGCCAGTGCCGGGGCACTTCAAATTCGGGCGTGACGTGATCTATCGTCTGCCGCGTCATCCGGTGAAGGCGATCGCGGTCGTCTTCGGGTTCATCACCGCGCTGACGATCGTCAGCAACATCGCGCGCTTCTTCCAGGAGTATTTGTCGGACAAGAGCGCGATCAGCGCCGTGATGGATATCCGCCGTCATCTATATGACGCCGTGCTCCACATGCCGATGAGCTTCTTCGGCACGCGCGGCACGAGCGACGTGACGAGCCGGCTGGTGAACGATTCGCAGGTGTTGCAGGACGGCTTCAAGATCATCCTCGGACAGTCCGTTCAGGAACCGATCAAGGCGGCGTTCGCGCTGGGGCTTTCGCTGTTCATCAGTTGGAAGCTGACGCTGTTCATCGTTGTGTTCGCGCCCATCATGTTCTGGGTGATCAAGACGTTCGGGAAGAAGATGCGCCGCGCGACGCGCGCCGCGTTGCAGCGGTCGGCGATGATGTTGGGGCAGATCGAGGGGACGCTGGTGGGCATTCGCGTCGTCAAAGCCGCCGGCAGCGAGCGCTTCGAGCGGCGGCGATATCGGTCGATCCTGGCCGAGTTGCGGACCGAGATGCTCAAGATGGCGCGCTACGAGGCGTATGCGACGCCGACGATGGAGACCATCTCGATGCTCGTCGTCGGAGTGGTCGTGCTCTACGCCGCGTACCTCGTGCTCGTCCGCCGCGACGGCTCGCTCGACAACGCCGGCTTTTTCACCGTAATGGCCGCGCTGGCGATGATCGGCGAATCGCTCCGCCGCGTGTCGAAGGTGAACAACGTCCTTCAGCGCAGCAACGCCGCCGCGTCGCGGATTTTCGAAATCCTCGATCTGCCGATGGAGCGCCGCCGCCTGCGCGGCGCGGAAAAGCGCACCACGCCGCGCATCAAGCTCGCGCCGCTGAAGCGTGAGATCACGTTTGAAAACGTCACGTTCAGCTATCCGAACACGCAGCAGCCCGCGGTGGAAAACGTCTCGCTCACCGTCCCGCGCGGGCAGAGCGTCGCGATCGTCGGCCGTAACGGATCTGGCAAAACGACGCTGCTCGCGCTGCTGCCGCGTTTCTTCGATCCGCAGTTCGGCCGCGTGCTCATCGACGGCGTCGACGTGCGCGACGCCACGCTGCGCAGCCTGCGCGGCCAGATCGGCCTGGTGACGCAGGACAGCGTCATCTTCCCCGGCACGATCGCGGACAACATCGCCTACGGCATGCCGCGCGCGAGCCGGGCCTCGATCGAAGAAGCCGCGAAGCGCGCGTTCTGCCACGAGTTCATCCTGCAAAAGCCGCAGGGCTACGACACGCCTCTCGACGGCCTGGGCGGCCAACTCTCCGGCGGTCAAAAACAGCGCATCAACATCGCCCGCGCGATCCTCCGCCAGTCGCCGATCCTGATCCTCGACGAAGCCACCAGTCAGGTCGACGCCGAGAGCGAACAGAAGATCCAGCAGGCCGTCGAATTGCTCATGCACGAGCGCACCACGTTCGTGATCGCCCACCGCTTCAGCACGATTCTCTCCGCCGACACGATCGTCGTCATGGAAGGCGGCCGCATCGTCGGCCAGGGCAAACACGACGACCTGCTCCGCACGTCGGAGATTTACAAGACTCTGTTCGACCGCCAGCTTTTTGCGGCGTGACGCCATCAACTAGGGAGGGGTGGTGGCGGAGGGAGATGCGGGGGCGGGAGGGGCGTCTTTGACCGCGGCCAGAAAGCGACGCACAGGAGCGGCAGGCCAATCGCTGCGAAGATCACGCCGATCGCCTTCTGAAGTACCAGGTCCATGTCTGTGTGGCGGTCCCGATTGATTAGGTTCGTCGCGGCGCGTTCGACGGCCGGGGCATCGCCGGCGCGCTGCGCGTCCGCCTTTGCCGCCTGCAGCGCCGCCTCGACTTCCGCGTTCTCCCTCGGCCAGGCGACGAACCCGTCGTAGAAGAACCATACCGAATACAGCAGGAAGAACGCGGCGAT
>JAXDMN010000118.1:0-14191 GCA_034666045.1 Phycisphaerales bacterium
CTCCATCCCCGCCTGCCCGAGCACCCCAACGACCGTCGGCCGATCCTCCACCGCGATCTCGATCATCCGATCTTCCAGCCCGCCCGCGCGAAGCTGATCGCGCAGTTTTTCGCGCGTCCGTTCGTGACGCGATTTCACTTCCTCATCCTCATCCGATGACGACGACGACGACGACGATGGCGCGGGCGCCGGCCGATCCGGCAGCAGGTAATCGAGCAGCCGCTCCTCCACCTGCTTCGACGCCGGCTCTTTGACTGACTCCGTCATCTCCTCGCGCACCAGCGCGATCGCCGTATCGAGCAGATCCCGAATCATCGATTCCACATCGCGCCCGTGATACCCCACCTCCGTGTACTTGGTCGCTTCGACTTTGATAAACGGCGCTCCTGTCAACCCCGCAAGCCTCCGCGCGATCTCCGTCTTCCCCACCCCCGTCGGCCCGATCATGAGAATATTTTTCGGCGACACATCCTGCCGCATCCCCTCCGCCAACCGCTGCCGCCGCCACCGATTCCGCACCGCCACCGCGACGGCGCGCTTCGCATCCGCCTGGCCCACGATGTACTTGTCGAGTTCGGCGACGATCTGTTTGGGGGTGAGTTGTTCCATCCGGCGCAATGATATGCGCCGACCCCGCGGGCCAGTAGCGTAACCCGCTCCGCGGCCGCATTCCCGCCGCGTAACGTAAGGCCGATCAGTGGCCGTCACGGCGACCGCGCCCGTTCATTCTACTGCGCCGCTTGAGGCCGTGGCGGTCCGCTGCATTGGCGGGTTAGGCGGCGCTTCGCCGGTGACGGTGCCACACTCGGGACAACGGTCGGGCGTGGCGCAGAGGTCATAGCCGCACCGTTCGCAGCAGCCGTGTGCACGCCGGTGGCGGCGCCGGACGCTTACCGCGGCACACGCCACGGGAACCAGAAGTCCCGCAACGAGCGACGCCCAAAGCGGAAACGTGACGCCCACTCGCCGATCGTACCAACTGATCCCCGGCCCTCCGTCCGCGCTGACGTTGTTGGCAACATACTCCCCGCGAACGACGCCAAAACCTCCCCATTCATGCGCCGACCACGGGCGCGAACTCAACCACAGCCACCTTTCCTTGGGCGGCAGGTCGGGAGGATTCAAAGGACGTCGGAACATGACGCCGGCGTGCACGGGCCGCAGCACGAGGACGAGTTCCGGGGCGTCCCGTGAGTTGCCGAACCGGAGGCGGTGCCAGTCTTCGTCCACGGCGGCGGTGCTGGCGACGATCCCGGCGAGTGAGGCGCAGGCCACAAGGGCCGAGGCGACGTTCGCGGCGACGATCAATCGGTGTCGCATCGGGAACTGCCCGCCGCATACGTACCAATATTCACTGGCCGGGGCCGACGACCAGCGCTCGAATCACAAGGACCGTTCTGGCCCCGGTCCAGTGCAGTGTTTGGTCATGCGGCAGGCCGCGTGACCGGCACCGACGACGATAAACGCCGCGACGACCAAATCGTATGCGAGCTGCTCCCAAATGAGCAGCGGGCCGTGGCCGCTGACCATCTGACCATAAAAGAAGAACACCCACGGCCAGCCGAGTTCCGGCTCCGGTACGTCTGCCATGCTCGGGATGACCGAGGTGACGAAGTGCGGCCAGATATTGAGCGCGAGGAGGACGAGAGCCGCCACGATCGCGGTCGGCAGGTGCACGCCGAAGCGGGGCCGCGGCCGGGCGTATTCGAGCACTCGAACTGGCTCAGCTTCCTGCCGCATAACGTGAGGCCGATCAGCGGCCAAGCCGGCGCCGCGCCGCTCTCAATGACAAGAAGCTTACCCGCCGGCTCGGTCCACTGCATCGGCGGGTTATGCAGCGGCCGGGTCGCCGGCCGTACGCTGTCACCGACGCCAGCGATACCAAAGCGCGTCCCAACTCGGAGGTCCCCAGCCTGCCTTCCGCCATTCCCACACCGCAAATCCGATTGCTAGCAGGGACACGACCAGCCGGCTTGTACGGCGCGGCAGGAAATATGACAGCACGGCCGCAATCGCGACGAAGACGGCGATTCTCAAGAATGCTGACGCGATCGGACGCCGTTCCGCAAACGTCGATTCGTTGTAGCGTTCGATCGCGTCCCGTCGCTCATCCTCCGCATTCTGCTCCCGCCGTTGCTCTTCGGCCGGAGATGAGTAGTCAAGGATGGGGTTCGGCTTCCGCTGCATAACGTAAGGCCGATCAGCGGCCGGAGCCGCGCAGCAGCAGCATTCGCATGAAGGAAACCATAACCGCGGCTCCGGTCCGCTGCATTGGCGGATTATCCCGCCGCGGCAGGACTGGGCAAACCACGATACAGATGATAGCCCGCCCATAGTGCGAGGCCGCAGTAGGTCACGAGGTTCCCCGCCCACGCCGCGAGGACAACGTGCGACCGCGGCAGTTCAGGCCACCGCCTCACCATCATCCACCGTTCAATCGCGAGCGACACGAAGAAGTAGGGGACGAGCAACACGAGCGTCGCGGCCGGAATGAGCCACCCCAACTGCTCTTCGTCGGGCGGCAGCCAGGGCGCGCTCAGCACGATCGACTGGAACGCGGCCCAAGGTGTACGGTAGCCGGTGAAGCTTCCTCCGCCGCCCACGGCCTCGACAATCACGAGGAAGATCCACGCGATCGGAATCCCGACGAACGTCGAGAGCGCGTTGGCGCTGCACACGCGCAGCGTCACCGGCCACAGTGGCTGTCGCACGATCGGCGATGCGATAAGGGCCTCGATCGCGACGATGGGGACGAACGCAGCAGCAGCGAGCGGCAACTGCCAGAAGAGCATCGGAATGCCAGCGTTCGCGAGCATCGACATAGGCGGGATAACGTGAGGCCGTTGAGCGGCCGCGGCGGCGCACGCACGACGCTCGATCGCAGGTGAAGTATACCGCCGCCGCGTTCCGCTCCAGCGGCGGGTTATGCCCCGGCTGTACGCCGTCAGTTGCGCCACACAGTGTACCAATTTCCTTCGAGGGGCTTGAAGAACATCACCTCGGACGGCGGCTGCGTATCGGGCATCCGCTCGGGCAGCGGTTCTCCGAGGACTTGGGGCACGTCGTCGCCGTCTTGACGTGACCGCTTCGTCACAGCACCTCGACCTTGACGTTCGTGTTCGTGCATTGCCCGCAATGGTATGCGCGTCCGCGGCTATTGCGGGGCGCTTGCCAGCTCGCGGGCGACCCACGTCCAGTAACCCGCCGCCAGTCCCTTTGCCGGATCGTTGCCGGTCACGCGGTCGTGCGCCGCCAGCGCGTGCAGCGCCACATCGTACGAGCCGTAGACATCGTGCAGGATCGTCGCCAGCTTGAGCAGCTTCGCCGGAGGCAGCAGGTCGAAGCGCGTGAAGTCGCGCACGAACACCGCATCGGCCCAGAAGACCTGGCTCAGTCCCGCGTAGACGTCGTCGTTGACGAGCATCGGCTGAAGCACGCGGCTGACCAGCGGCGCGAAACGGTGAAACAACAATCCGTGCGCGCGGAGGTATTGCTCCACCTCCGCGAAGAGCGGCTGGCCCTGGTACATCGGCAGAAAATTCGTTTCCGCATGCACGACCACCGCATCGGCCAGCCGCTTCGTCGCGTGGCGGAGAATCTCCAGCTCGTATCCCTGCACGTCGAGCTTGAGCAGGTCGACATCGCCGATCGCCTCGATATCGTCCAGCCGCCGCGTGCGAACCTGCATCGTGCCGACGACTCTGCCCCACCCGGCAAAGCCGTGAAAATATTCGAGCAGCTCCGCGTTGGGCTTCAGAATCGAAGTCATCCCGGCCGCAGCGCACAAGTGCAGCGTCTGCTCGCCGCCGTCGCCGATCGCGTCGGGGAGATACGTCTCATGCGGCCCTTTCTGCTGCTGGAGTTGTGCGAGCGCTTGTGGATTGGGCTCAAATCCAACGACCCGCGCGCCGCCGGCGTGAAGCAGGCGCTGGTACGGCGGGTGGCCATCAATCGGGTTTGCGCCGATATCGACGACCTCGACAATCACGGGGGACGGCAGAAAGGTGCGAATGGACTTCATCCCAGACGCGTCATTCTACACGTCCGCCGCGCCGCATGCGACTGCCGCCAGTCGAAGCTACAGCGTCTCCACCTTCACGTTGGTATTCGTATAGATGCAGATCTCCCCCGCGATCTTCAGCGCCGACTCGACGATCTCCCGCGCGCCAAGCTGCGAATTTTCCAGCAGCGCCTTCGCCGCGGCTTGCGCGTACGGCCCGCCGGAGCCGATGCCGATGATGCCGTCGGTCGGCTCGATGACATCGCCCGCGCCGCTGACGATCAAACTCGTCTGCTTGTCGACGACGGCGAGCATCGCTTCGAGGCGGCGGAGGACGCGGTCGGTCCGCCAGTCCTTGGCCAGCTCGACGACGGCGCGGCGCGTATTATCGGGAAACTCGCCGAGCTTTTTCTCCAACCGCTCGAGCAACGCAAACGCATCGGCGGCGCTGCCGGCGAAGCCGCATAACACTTTGCCGCCGCCGATCCGGCGGATTTTGATCGCGTCCGCCTTGGCGATGACGTTGCCGAGGGTCACCTGCCCGTCGCCGCCGAGAGCGACCTGATCGCCTCGCCGGACGCTTAGAATCGTCGTTGATCTCGCTGCCTGTTGTGCCACGCGGTAGATTGTAGTCATCGCCATGAACGTTGCACTGCACGATGCACTGACCGAGGCGCTCACGCTCACTTCGCCCGCACTGTGCGCGGCGGCGACGGTGCTCGCGGTGCTTGCGGTCGTGATCGCAATCACGCGACACGTCGTCCTGCCGCGCAGCGCGATTTTCATGATGATCGTCGGCCTCGTCTGCATCTGCCTTGGCGCGGGCGGGTTGACGTGGAACCGGCGGCACGCGGGGCACGTCGCGGTCGTCGTCGACGTTTCGCCGAGCACGGCGTCGGCGACGTTTCACGATCCACAGAAGCTCGCGGCGCGCCTGAAACAATTGCTCGGGAAAACGCGCTACACGCTCTATCAGTTGTCGGATGGCGTCTCGCCGGCAGCGTCGTCATCGCTCGAAAGCCTGCCGCTGGAAGTGAGTTGTCGCGCGACAGTTTATGCCCCGCCGCCCGGCGCAGATGCGGTGGTGCTTTTCAGCGACGCGCGTTTCGCGACGCCGCCGACGACGGCGCCTGCACCGCAGACCTTCGTCGTCGCCGACTCTGCGCTGGAGCAGCCGCCGGACACCGCACTCGAGCGCCTCGAGGTGCGCGGCGGCGATACCGTCGTGGCGACGTTGCGCAACGCCAGCGCCGGCACCGCGCAGCCGCCGCAGCTTACGCTGGTGGGCACTGACATCAAGAACGCACCCGTCGCTGCCGGGCGATACGTCATTACCGGAAAAATCACGCCGGGCACGCGCGAGGTCACCGGGTGGTTGAGGCCTGGCGATCCGTGGATGATGAACAATTCCCTGAGCATCCGCATCCCCCCGCGGCTCGTCGCGCAGAAATGGTGGATCGGCTCCGGCCCCGCCCCGTCGGCCGAGTGGATTCGCATTGATCCCGCCGATGCGCCGGTCGATCTCGCAGATTACCTCGCGCCCGGTGTCATCGTGCTCGACAATGTCGCTGCCGATGCGCTGCCGAACGTCGCGCGCGCGCGGCTGCGCGATTACGTGCGCGATCTCGGCGGCGGGATCGTGATCCTGGGCGGTGATCATGCCTACGCGGCGGGCGGGTACGCGGGCACCATGCTGGAAAACCTTTCTCCGCTGGCGAGCACGCCGCCGAAACCGGCGATGCAATGGCTGCTGCTAGCGGATTCCAGCGGTTCGATGGCGCGCACGATCGGCGACAACTCGCGCTGGCACTTCGCCGTCAACGCGATCGGACAGGTCATCATGCGCCTCCCCGCCGACGACACGCTCAGCGTCGGCAATTTTTCGGAAGGGCTCCGCTGGTGGTTCGCCGGGAAAAGCGTTCGCGAAGCGCAGAGCGGTTTCACGTCGCCGAAGGAACTGCGCCCGCACGGCCCGACGAACCTCGCGGGCGCGCTGCGTCTCGTCGCCGATACGGCCGACGGCGCGATGCCGACACAATTGCTCCTCGTCACCGACGCCGAAGCGCGCATCGACAACGCGACGTCACTCGCCGATGCGCTGGCGTCGAAGCAAGTCCACGTCAGCGTGCTCGCGACGGAAAATGTGCCGGCCGACAACCCGCTGCGAATCATCGCCGACCGAACCGGCGGACGCATCGCCGGGCAGAGCGATCCGCGGAAGTGGGCGGCGGAACTCAAGCAACTCATGCGCGCCGCGTCGCCGCCGTGGCTCGGCCGCGAGCCGATCACCGTGCGTTTCACCGACGCAGGGCCGCGATTTGCGCCGCAGCAAGTTTCACTTTGGAATCACGCGTGGCTGAAGCGCGACGCGACGGAACTCGCAGTCGGCGTCGCGAAGAGTGGCGAGCGCGTGCCGGCGGTCGCGGCATGGAATGTCGGCGCGGGCGCGGTGATCTCGGCGGCCTTCACGCCGGCGGGATCGATCGTGGAAGGACTGGCCGAACGCGTCGCGACGCCGCCGCGGGATCCGCGCTTGCGCGTCACGCACGACGCCGCCCGCGAGCTGCGCGTAACGCTCGACGCGTCTTCGAGCGAGTCGGGCTATCTCAACGGCCTCGCCCCGCGTCTCGAGCTTTCGCCCGACGCGACGCGATCGAGCGACGCCATCACCATGACCCAAACCGCCCCCGGCCGATATGAAATTGCCATTCCCGCGCCGCCACATCCGACCTTCGCCAGCGTCTGGCTGAACGGCCGACTTCTGGACCGCTTCGCCGTCGCCGGCCGATATACGCCGGAGTTCGAAGCGATCGGCAACGACCGCCCCGCGATGGATTCCCTCGCCCGCGCGACCGGCGGCGCGGTCATCGATCCGGGCAACATCGCCCCGCTCCAATTCCGCTGGCCGACGCGACCGATCGCACTCGCGCCCTATCTCGCGGCAGTCGGCGCCGCGTTTGTCCTGGTCGGATTGGTGCGATGGCGGATCTGAGACGCGAGTGATGCCGTCAGTGCCGCACGCATTCCATGGACGGCCCGCGATATTTTCACGGCGGTACCGCCCGTCGCATTAGCCGCGTTTTGGTCGGCCGACAACCCGCGAGTCATCCCATGGTCGCCCGATGCGGCGGCCGCAATCTAATTGCGCTTTGTTACTTTTGGCCCGGCCGAGAGTTGGGCCTGCGATCGCAAGATTTCGGCCAAAATAAAGGACTTATGGCCGCGCGCCAGACGCCGCGCGG
This sequence comes from Phycisphaerales bacterium, assembly GCA_034666045.1. GTDB lineage: Bacteria > Planctomycetota > Phycisphaerae > Tepidisphaerales > Tepidisphaeraceae > JAICTV01. Next base: position 7,243 of record JAXDMN010000118.1, read on the forward strand.
AGCGTGATGTGCGCGATTTCCGCGGGCGCGTTAACGCGGAGCGGAAACCAGTTGCCGACGCCGTTCGAGACGACCAGGGCCGCGTCGTTCTTGCGATACGCGCCGCTCCAGTAGCGGAACATGATCGGCCCCGCGCCGAGGCGTTCGTTGAGCATGAGCTGTCCGCCGTGCGTGTGGCCGGCGAGCGTGAGCGGGATGCCGACGGCGGCGGCGGTGTCGAACGCGTGCGGGTGGTGCGCCAGGAGAATCTGAAACGCGTCCGGGCGGCGCTGCGGAAGCAGCCGGCTGATCGAGCCGACGATCGCCGACTCGCCGCGCCCCCAGGTGATCCCCATCACCTGCACCGCGCGCCCGCGCAGCGTGACGACCTGTGCTTCGTCGAGCAGCAGCGGCAGACCGGCCTGTCGCATCTGCGATTGGAACGCGGCGCGGTCCTCGATCAGGTCGTGATTCCCCTCGACCAGGAACAGGCCGGAGCGCGGATCGAGCCGGCGGATGAAATCCATCCCGGCCGGCAGGTCCGCCAGCGCGAGGTCGATCAAATCGCCGGTGAAGAGCACGAGATCCGCCTTGAGCGCGTTGGTCGCGTCGGCAATCGCCGGCAGCATGTGCGCCCGCGTAAACCGGCCGACGTGAAGATCGCTGACGTGCGCGATCGTCATCCCGTCCAGCTCCGCCGGCAGCGCCGCCAGCGACAGCTCGATGCGGTTGATGCGAAAATGACTCACCTGCCGCATCGCCAGCGCGACCGCGCCAACGCTCACCAGCGGCGGCAGCGCGACGACCGCGGCGGCGAGCGCCTGACGGCGCGAGAGCGTCGCCTGACCCGCTTCATCGCGAAGGCCAAGGTCGGCGGCATCGTCGATCGTTTCCGGGCGCGTCCGGCGTTGACTGCGGCGGTGCAGCAAAGCGCGGATGCCGCTGACGAGCGATGCGATGAGGATGTAAAGCAGCGTCGCCGGCAGGATCAGCAGGTGCCAGATGTAGATCAGCGCCAGCGCCGGGATGGGCATCCACACATGCGCGTGCCGCGCCTGGGCGGGAAGCAGGATGAACCAGAGCAGGTATCCGAGCAGCAGCGCCGCCCAGAGCCCCAGCAATGGCCGCCAGATTTTCGCCCGGCGCGTGCGGCGAAGCTTGCGGTCGCCCCACAACCAGAACGCGATGTCGCCGAGGAGCATGGAGCCGAGGATGAGGAAGAAGAACCAGCGCACGCGAAAACCATATGCCGGCGAAGGCCGCGAGTCATTGCTCCCTCTCCCCGGTACGCCGGGGAGAGGGTTGGGGAGAGGGGCGAGCGGCGCTCCACGTCAACGAGCGTTCGATTCGCCGATCAGCGCAGTGCGACGAATCGAGCGGTGTTCGATTCCACGCGCCTCTCGCCCTCTCCCCTGCCCTCTCCCCGGCGTACCGGGAAGAGGGAGTTGCTGCTCGCCAGCGCGTATCTATACTCGCAAGCTCATGACTTCCCGTCTCACATTGGTCCTGCTGCTCGCGCTGCTTCTCACCGGCTGCGTCCGCCGATCGCTCACCGTGAAGAGCAATCCACCCGGTGCGCTCGTTTATCTGAATGGCGTCGAGGTTGGTCGTACGCCGCTGACGCGCGACTTCACGTGGTACGGGACGTACGACGTCGTGCTGCGCAAGGAGGGGTACGAGACACTGAAGACGCGCGGGAAAGTGATCGCGCCGTGGTGGCAGTGGGTGCCGATCGATCTCGTCGCCGAGCTGCTGCCGCTGCACGACCGCCGGCGGTTGGCGTACAGGATGAAACCGTACGCGGCGCAGACCGTCGACCCGCAGCAGATGCTCGGCCGCGCGGAGCGGATGGAGACGAAGCTGGAGTCGAGCCGCTATACGCGCAAACCTGCGACGCAACCAGATTCGGATTCTCCGACGACGTCGCCGTCGGAATAGCGCAACCCGGTTGGTTCAGGCCGCGATCGTCTGCTGCTCGAGCTCGGGAAGCGCCGACTTGTTGTTCGTGATGACGACCGTCTCCCACAAGTCGATGCTCTCGAGCTTGTAGCGGTAATCGATCTCCACGCCGGTGCGGCGGATGAGGTCCTGCAGCGCGAGATCGCTCCGCCATCCGAGCTTGGTGCACAGCGGGCAGAGCCATTTTTCGACCATGCCGATGAAGCGGTTGGTCGATTGGAAATGATTGACGATGACGATGCGCGCCCCCGGCTTACAGACGCGCTGGGCTTCGCGGACGAGCATGTAGGGGTCGCTCACGACCGTGATCACGTGGCTGATGAAGACGTGATCGAACGAGTCGTCGGCGAACGGGAGCTGGAGCGCGTTGGCCTGGAAGACCTCCGTGTTGTCCATCCCGCGCTCGCGGATTTTCTTGCGAGCCTCGCGCAGCATTCCGGCCGATAAGTCGATTCCGACGATTTTTCCGCGATTCGGCGGATAAAATGTGAGCGAAACGCCCGTGCCGATGCCCAGATCGAGCACGCGGTCGTGCTCGGCGATGTTCATGTGGTTGATGGCGCGCTCGATGCGCCGCTTGACCAGCCGGCCGAACGTGGCGTCGTAAAACAGCGAATGGACGTCGTAAATCTTCTTAGTGGATGCTTCCTGCATGGCGGCATGGCCTTCCCGGGCAACGTCGCCGGGCTCATCGGAATTGGCGAAACGCGTGCATAACCGGCATGCGCTGCGCATGCCCAGCCAGGCGAAGAGCGTAATCTAGTGGCGACAAGCTAATTTGCCAAGTTGTGATTTCGCTCGGGATTCTAATCAGGCGCTTCGTCCATGCCCGCGGCGAGCGCATCGATGAGCCACGTCAGCCTGCCGTCGCGCGGCTCGATGAGCTGAATCGGCAGACGCTGCGGATCGCGCGGGCCTTCCAGAACTTCGGCGAGCGTCTTCGATTTGCTTGAACCCGCGACGAGGATCAGCACGTCGCGCGCGCGATTGATGAACGGCGCGGTCAACGTCAGCCGCCAGCTTTTTCCCGTCGTCGATTTCTCGACATAGTTCGCGACGCAGCGATGCTTCGTCTCATTCAGCGCGGGCGTGTGCGGAAAGAGCGACGCGGTGTGGCCGTCTTCTCCCATGCCGAGCAGGATCATGTCCAGGCCGCCGCCCTCTTCGATCGTCGGGCCACCGAATTTTTCTTTCAGCATGCGGCCGTATTCCTTGGCGGCTTCGTCGGGCGGGTCGATCTCACCCTTCATGCGATAGATGTTGTCGCCGGGAATCGGCACGTGCGCCAGGAGCGTCTCGCGCGCCATGCGATAATTGGACTCGGCATGATCGGGCGGGACGCAGCGCTCGTCGGCGAAGAAGATTTCGACGAGCGGCCAATCGATTCGCGAGCGGTACAGGTCCTTCGCCAGTAACTGATACAGCAGCTTCGGCGTGCTTCCGCCGGACAGGCCAATGTGAAAGCGACCGGTGAGCGCGATCGCCTCATCGGCGGCGCGGACGATTCGCTGGGCGGCCTCCTCGGCGATTGCAGCAGGATCCGGAAAGACCTTGATCTCGGGTTGCAGGTTCATGGATGCGCGACGGTAGCAAACCCGCCTCGCATTGATCAAGCGGACGTGCGATGTCCCTTACCCTTGCCGCTGCACTTGCCGAACCCACTGCGACGCGATGCCGCTCAAATCCGGCGCGGCGTCGCCGTTCGTGTGGGCTGAGAAATAACGCTCCTGAAGTTGCAGAATCTCGCGCGTGAGCTGCTCGCGTTCCGGATGCGACAGCCCGAGCCCCGCATCGTGCTCGATCCGCTTGAGCAAATCGATCACAGTGAACGGCGTGACATGCTCCGGCACGTTGTACGCCTGCACGACCTGCTCGGCTGGCCGACCGCGCCGCCGGCGGATGATGATCGTCGCGAGCGCGATCGCGGCAATGACGGCGGCGGCGATCGTCGTCCACATCCACCTTCGCGACGTGCCGAGCGGCAGACCTTTCACCGCGATCTGCGGATCGACGTCGGCCACGTCCGCGTCCGCGTACTGCTTGTAAGCGACCTTGATGTCGTCGGACTTCGGCTGCGGGAACTTGAAGCTGGCCGAGCCGGCCCGCGCCTGCGTGATCGCATCCTTCGACGCCGAAAGGCTGATCAGCCACGATCGCTCGGTGAGCGGGCGGACGATGTCGCTCTCGGTCTCCATGCTGTTCACCGCGAGCCCCTGGTCATCGATCTTGTCGATCTGGAAGCCCGGGATTTTCACGTCGAGCAGCGCGTCGAGGTCCGGCAGCAGCCCTTTCGCGCTGGCCTTGATGTCGAGCGCGAGCTTGCCGCTGGCGGCGTCGCGCTGGTCGAGGATCTGCGTGACTTCGATCTTCTCGATCGGGCGCGGCGTCGCATTCTCCGGTCGCGCGTCGACGAGAATCACCTGCGACGAGACCGGCAGGATCACCTTGCTCTGGCGATCGTAGAAATCGAGATCCATCTGCACCGGCGGGACCTTGTCGACTGACGCATCCTTCGGCTGGAGCAACACGAACGCGAGCGGCGTCTCGCGCCAGCCCGGCTTGCCGAACGGGCGCGCTTCGACCTTCTCGTCGAACCAGGTGACCGCCTTGATGTCGAAGCGCTCGACGAGCGCCGCGCGAATCTTCTTCTCGAAGTCATCGCGATAATTGACCGGCCCGTCCGAGCCGCCATAACCGCCGTAATAGCCGCGATTCTGCTGGTTTGTGAGGTACTTGTTGAACCCGCCGGATTCGCGACCGACCGCCTGCGTGTGACGCATCGACAGGTGCAGGCCGAACGGCTTTTTATGGCCGATGGTCGGATCGCCTTCGAGGCGCGCGAACAGCTCGACTTCGGTCAGCAGGTCGGCGTAATACTGCACGAGTTTTCGCGCGCCTTCCGCGGCGGAATGGTCCTGCGCGACCTCGAGCCCGGCCTTGAGGAATCGATGCTTCAGCTCCGGCTTGAGCGACTGCGAGCCGTCGCTCAGCCACTTGCCGAAGGTCTCCATGTGCTTATCCGCGAGTTTTTCTCCCGGGATGGCGAGCAGCGCGGTGCGGATGCGATCGATCTCCGACTTGGACGGCATCGCCTGTCGCGTCAGCGCCGCCAGATCGCTCGCGCCGAGCGCGGCGTTGAACCACTGCTGATAGACGAGCGAGGTCTGCTCGCTCTCCTTCATCTTCGCCAGTGCCGCAACGTATTTCTCCGCGGCCTTGTGGAAGAGATCGAACGATTGATCGCGACGCTTGGTGTAAGTCGCCAGCTCGACCTGCCGGCCGTAATCAAACTCGGCCCAGTCGAACAGGGCCGAGCCCTGAAGCATGAGCAGCTTCCAGCTCGCGTCCTTGTCGAGGCGCTTTTCGACGAGCGACGTGAGAAGCTGATAGCCGCGCGTCGCCTCCGCTTCGGTTTCCTTGTCGGTGCGCTTGGTCTTCTGCTGCTGCTGGACCTGCGGCGAGCGCCACGTCGTCGCGAGGCGCTGACGCATCGTCTGGAGAACGCTGACGAGGATCTCCGGCTTGATCGATTCGGACTTGCCGAAGACGCGCTCGATGTCCTCGATGCGGAAGACCTCGGCGGGCGAGTGCGCGCTGGCGAAGGCATTGGAAAGCGCGTTCTCGCTGAGCGGTTCGGGGAGCTGGAGCTTCTCGAGCCGGCGCAGCGTCGTCGCGAGCTCGCTGAGATTGCGCGCCTGCGCCGAGCGCGTCAGCGGGATGCCGCCGCCGGATTGCTGCATGTAGCCGTACGGGCCGTAGAAGTAGCTCGGGTAGCGGTTGTTCTGGCTGCCGTTCGGATCCCACAGCCGCGCGTCGGTCTCGAGCAGATTGTCGGCCAGGCTCTTGGCGAGCTTGGGATTTTTCGCGGCGAGGGATTCGATGATCGGCATCGCCTTGAGCGGCTCGTCGTTCTTGAAGTGCATCTCCGCGACGGCCGCGCGAACGCGGACGGCGAGCGAGGGATCGAGCGTCGCGAGCCAAGCGTCGGGCGGCGCCGACTCGAGCATCTCATCCGGCTCGATCGGCGGCGGCTGGTTGTCGTTGTTCATCTGCCGCGACGACGTCTCCTCGGATCCGTACGGCCCGTAGATCCGCCGCGATGACATCATCATCTGATTCTGGCTCGGCCGGCCCTTCGTGTAGTCCGCCTCCTGGAGCCAGACGGTCGCGAGCACGTTCAATACCGGCGACCACTGCTTTGCGTCCGCGCCGGACTGCGAAAGCAGCGCCTCGACGAGCTTCTTCTGCTGCTGAAGTCCGACTTGGCGCTTGCCGAGATCGCGATTCGTGAAATTCAGCGACGTCGTCGTGCCGACATTCGCCATCACCGCCAGGCCCTGCGCGTGGTAATCGGAAAAACTCTCCTTGAGCCACGCGCGCTCCTGCGCTTTGCCGATCATCGGCCAGAGCTCGAGCGCGCGGGCGATTCCGGCGTCGCGGTCCTTCTGCTCGACCTTCGGATGCGTGATGAGCGCCTGCGTCAGCTCCCACGCGCGCGAGCGCGGCTCATCCGCCTGCTCGGCCGTCGACGCGACGGCCATCAGGTGACGGGCCATGAGATCGAGAAGCTTCGGGTCGTTTTCGTGCAGCTTTTCGTTGATCGCGGGGAGGAATTTCCCTGATTCGAGTGGTCGATTGGCGGACATGAGCAGCTTGGCGGCGCGCAGGCGCGCCTTGTCGTCGCTCTTGCCGCCGAGGCCGCGGATGCCTTCCTCGAACCGCGCGACGACCGGCTCAACGACATTCACCTTCGCCAGCGCACGCGACAACAACTGCGCGAGTTGCTCGATCTGCTCGTCTTCGATATCCGCCGGCGACGCTTCGATCAGCGCGATGACGTCCTGCGGCAATAAATAAGCCCCGCCGCCCCCGCCGCCCTCGCCGCCCTGCTGCTGCTGCTGCAACTGCTGGACGCGCATCATCCGTGCCTGCACTTCCGGCGGCACGTTCTGCGGCGCGCCCCCTCCGCCACCGCCGGCCGACGGCGAAACCAGCTCGGAAATCACGTATT
>JAXDMN010000119.1:0-13184 GCA_034666045.1 Phycisphaerales bacterium
GGCGCGATCCTGCTATTGGTCGGCTTCAACCTGACGTTCTTCGTGCAGTTCATCATGGGCTCGCGCGGCATGCCGCGGCGGTACGCGACGTACCCGGGCGAGTTCCAGGGCTTCCACATTGTATCGACGATCGGCGCCTACGTGATGGCGATCGGCCTGTTCACGCTCGGGATCAACTTGCTCTACAGCCTGTTCCGCGGCGCCAAGGCCCCGGCAAACCCCTGGGGCGCAAACACGCTGGAGTGGCACTGCCCGAGCCCGCCGCCGCACGACAACTTCCCGGTCGAGCCGGTCGCCGGCGACCCGTACGACATGAAGAGCTGGACCTGGGACGAGCCGACGCAGCAATGGGTACTCGATGAAGAACGCGCGAGAACGGTGGCCGGCACGGAACCGACGAAGCATCATCACTAAGAGGTTCTTGGTTCATGAGTGACCTGCTCAGCAAACAACAAGCCGCCGTCGCCAAAGCGGGTGACACGAGCGCGCCCGAGCGCGATCATCACCATCACCCGCACGGCAACGTCCATCTCGCGCACCACTTTGAGACACCCGAGCAGCAGTTCAACTCGGCCAAGATCGGCATGTGGGTTTTTCTCGCCACTGAGCTGCTCATGTTCGGCGGGCTGTTCTGCGCGTACGCCGTCTACCGCCACAATCACCCGGAAGTGTTCGAGTTCGGCCACACGTTTCTCAACAAGAACCTCGGCGCGATCAACACCATCTTTCTGATCAGCAGCTCGCTGACGATGGCTTGGGGCGTGCGCGCGGCGCAGCTCGGGGCGCGGCGGACGCTGGTCGCGTGCCTGACGCTCACGCTCATCGGCGGCGCGGCATTCATGGTCATCAAGACCATCGAGTACTCGCACAAATATCACGAGAACGTCTGGTTCGGTTCGGGGAACAAGTTCAGCAAGATCTACAAGCCGGGCGTCGTCGTCGGCCCGGGCGGCGGACATGGCAGCAGCGAGCGGCCGCATGTGCTCACGGAAACCGAACGCGAGCACGCCGCCGAGGTGCACGAGCAGGCGACGACCACGCAGCCGACCGCGGTGATCGGCGATCCGTGGGTCGACCCCAACGCCGGCACCGGCGACGAGGCGAAGATCAAGCCGACGCAGATCGTCCCCGTCGGCCTCGCCCCGCGCCGCGCGACGCCGGGCAGGCACGACATCAAGTTCGAGGACCTGCCCCAGCTCGAAAAAGAACGCGTCGCGACGTTCTTCAACATCTACTTCCTCATGACCGGCCTGCACGGCGTGCACGTGCTGGTCGGCATGGCGCTGATCTACTGGATCCTCGTGCGCGCGACCTCGCCGCACCTTCACGGCGTGATCATCGGCATTGCGCCGCTCGCGGTGGCGGCGTATCTGTTCTGGCTCGGCTCCTTGACGCACGGCCATCTCACGATCCCGGGATGGCGCACGTTCGAGAACGGCATGTGGTGGTTGAGCAGCGTGGTTGCGTTGATCGGCGTCGCGTTGATCGTCCGCGGCGTCGTCCGCGCGCGTACAGCACGGCGCGGCAGGGGCGAGTTCGGTCCGCGCTACTACACGCCGGTCGACCTGGTCGGGCTGTACTGGCACCTGGTCGACCTGATCTGGATTTTCCTCTTCCCGCTGCTGTACCTGATCCATTGAAACGAGCGAGCCATGACTGAATCTCAAGCCGACATCGTTGACGAGAACGCCGGCGACGACCACGCGAACGACGAACAGATCGAGGATCACCAAGAGCACATTCACGTCGTGCCCGGCTGGCTGCTGCTGACCGTCTTCGCAGTGCTGCTCTTTTTGACGTTCGTGACCGTCGCCGTGACGTGGATCGACTTCGGCCGCACCGGCAACGTCTGGATCGCGCTGACGATCGCGTCGATCAAGGCGGCGCTGGTCGCCCTCTACTTCATGCACCTGCGCTGGGACAGCCCGTTCAACAGCGTGATCCTGATCGCGGCGATGTTCTTCGTGGCGCTGCTGATCGGGATCATCGTGCTCGACACGAGCGAGTACAACATCAACTTCTCCGCCCCGCCGCCGACTTCGGCGCGGCCGACGCAGTGAGAGGGGCGCGGGAGCGCCGGCAGCCGATGTCTGATTCACGATCCCATCACGTTCCCGCCCGGGCCCAGACGATCGGCATGTGGCTCTTCCTCGCGGCGCTGACGATGCTGTTCGGGGCGACGATGCTGGCGTACGTGCTGGTGCGATCCCGCAACGAGGCCGTCCGCGTGCAGCTTCCCCACACGCTGTGGATCAGCACGGCGCTGATGCTCGCCGGCAGCGTGACGATCCATTTCGCCGTCAGCGCCGCCCGCCGCGAGCGGCAGCAGGAGCTGCGGCGACATCTCATCATGACCTGCATCTTCGCCGCCCTGTTCGTCATCGTGCAGACGCCGGCGATGATCGCGCTGCTGCGGCAGCACCGCACGCTCTCGGCGACGCAGAACGTGCACCTGTATGGGTTGATCTTCGTGCTGATCCTCGTTCACGCGCTGCACGTGCTGGGCGGGCTCGCCGGGCTCGCGATGACGACGGCGAATGCGTTTCGCGGGCGCTACGATCACGAGAATTACGTCGGCGTGAAAAACGCGGCGTTGTACTGGCATTTTCTCGACGTCGTCTGGATCATCATGTATCTGGGGATTTATCTGGCAGGATGAAACGCATGAATCGATCGTTCGCCGCGGTGGTTTTAGTCGCTGTTTTCCTCTGTCTTTCCGCCGACGCGCCCGCTCAGCAGACTGCGCCGCCGCCGGCGCTGCCGCAGCGCGACGCCGTCATCGCCATCATGCGCAAGGCGGCGGATTATCAGTTGGCGGAGCAAAAGAAACCGAAAAAACGCGAACCTTCAACCACGCGCGCGACTGCGCCGACCACCGGCCCGACGACGAAAAAGAAGAAGCCGCAGAAGGAAGCCGCAAACGACTGGATTCGCGCGACGTTCTATACCGGCGTGATGGCGCTGCACGACACGACGAAGGATTCGAAGTACCGCGACGCCGCGATCGCCTGGGGCGAAAAGGCCAAGTGGACGCCGCCGCGCGACAAGCGGCACGCCGACGCGCTCGCCTGCGGGCAGACGTATTGCGAGCTGTTTTTCCTCGAGGGCGACGCCAAGATGATCGCGCCGTTCCGCGCGGCCGTCGATCGAATGATCGAAACGAAAAAGCCGGGGCGCGTCGACTGGTGGTGGTGCGACTCCCTCTACATGGCCCCGCCCGCGTTCGTCCGGCTGTCGCGCGCGACCGGCGATCCGAAGTACGCCGCTTTCATGAACGACCTTTTCTGGGACGCGACGGACTTCCTCTTCGACACCGGCGAAAACCTCTACTATCGCGACAAGGATTATTTTCCGCCGGCCAAGACGAAGAACGGCAAGAAGATTTTCTGGTCGCGCGGCAACGGGTGGGTTGCCGCGGGCATACCGCGCGTGCTCCAGTATCTGCCGCCGGATGACCCGCAACGCGGGCGGTTCATCGAGCTGCACCAGAAGATGTCGGCGGCACTGTTGAAGGTGCAGGGCGCCGACGGCTACTGGCGCTCGAGCCTGCTCGACGCGGAAGAATTCCCGTCGCCGGAAACGAGCGGCACTGCCTTCTTCTGCTTCTCGTACGCGTGGGGCATCAACAACGGCACGCTCGATCGCGCGACGTACCTGCCGGCGACGATCAAGGCGTGGAATGCGCTGGCGGCGAAAGTCACGCCCGAAGGAAAGCTCGGCTACGTCCAAAAAGTCGCCGGCTCGCCGGGCGCGGTGAACCCGGAGGACACGCACGAGTACGCCGCCGGCGCGTTGCTGCTTGCGGGCAGCGAAATGGTCAAGCTGACCGGCGGACGGTGATCGTCAGCCGCGGCCCGGACGAGGCGATGATCGCGCCGTCGATTTCGCCGTCGCCTTCGGTGATCTCGATTTTTCCCTGCACGGGAAGTTCGATCCGCAACGGCGTGCCGGGCCGCGCGCTCACGCGCAGCTCGAAAACGTCCGCCGCGTTCTTCCATTCACAGTCGACCGGGCCTCTCGGCGTTGGCATGCGACCGCGGGCCCATGTCAGGTTGCCGATTTTCGGCGCCACGAGAACGATGGCATATCCCGGCTTCGCCGGCTGAACGCCGAGCACGTGCTGCGTCAGGAAAAACGTCGGCGCGGCGCTCCAGCCGTGACAGTGGCTGCGCGTCAGCCGCCTGTTGCCGTCCGCAGGACCGCCCTCGTGGTACATCTCCCAGAACGTGGTCGCGCCGGCGTCGATCTGCTTGCCCCAGTAGTCGCGGATCGTGTCGATCAGGTCGTCGTAACGCCGCTCCTGCACGAGCGCTTCGAGCAGGAAAAACATGAAGAACGGGCTTCCCGCCTTCACGAAATCCGCCGGCGTGTCATGCACGAGCTGGCGGCATCGCGCCGCGCGTTCACCTTCCGCAACGCCGCTGATGACGGCGGCGACCTGCGTTTGCTGGCTGAAGACAGGCGAGACCGATCCGTCGGCGCGGATGCAGTCGACGTAGGCCCGCTTCTGGTCCGACCAGAGGTGCGCGTTCACGGCGTCCGCGAGTTTCTGCGCGAGATCGTCCCACTGGCGCGCCTTCCGCTCGTCCCCCAGGTCGCGCGCGAGCTGCGCCGACTGTCGCAATCCCTGCGACGCGAGACAGTTGATGTGCGTCACGATTCCCGCCGCCGGCGTGTCCATTGGCGCCCAGTCGAACAGGTTCCACGCGAACATGTTGAACAAACCGCGGTCGTTGATCTCGGATTTCATCCCCTCGATGTTCCGATTGAGGTAGCCGAGCATTTGCCTGCCGAGTTTCTCGTCGCCGGTGAGCTGGAAATGCTCCTGCGCCCAGCGCATCCACAGAAACGTCCACGTCGGCAGCAGGTTCTGCCAGCCGCTGGGCACCTGGCTCTCGGTGATCTTCGAGCGCTGGAGACTTTCGCCCGTCAGCCGCAGGCAGCGCGCCGACAAGCGCGGATCGCCGTTGGCGATGAGGTCGACCAGCGCTTCATTGCGCGCGTCGCCTACCCAGAAGGTCTGCTCGTAGGTCGGGCAATCGGTGTACGTGTCTTCGGAGCAGCAGCGCACGCTGTGCACGCCGACTTCCCAGATTTTCGTCAGCTTTTCATCGGAGCATTCGAACACGCCCGCGCCGTCACGGGTCGGCGGATAGGTGTTCATGATCACGCGCACGTGCCGCACGCGCACCGGCTCGCGAAAATCGCGCAGCGTCATCCACGAATATTTCAGGCCGCGCCGCAGGAAGGTCTTGTAGCGCTGCACGCCGGCGCGGCAGATGTAGCGGAACGAGTTGTTCATCGACTCGTTCAGGTTGAACCGGCCGTCGCGCTGGATGAACTCGAAATTGTGGAAATCGGCGATCGTCCCCGCCCCACCCGCGCCCGCGTCGATCTCGAACTCCTGGAAGCCGATCAGTTCACGATCGAACTCGAACAGGACGCGCACGCCTGCATCTTTTTTCGGCGGATGAATCGTCATCCATTCGCCGCGCTCGACGCGCGGCGTGACCGACTCGTCGACGCGATCGGAGGCGGATATCGCATACACATCGCGCGTCGCGACCATCTCCGGCGTAAGGCGGTGACAAAACGGTTCCGTCCAGTCGTCCTCAATCAACTCACCGCGCTTCCACGTCACCTCGAACCGTTCAATGTCCGCGCGAGGGTGCACCTCCAGCGGGCGCACGACGATCAAATCGAACACGTGCTGCTGCGGCCCCGGGAACGGCCCAAACGCGAGCCACGCCCGGTCGGCGTCGACCGCCTCGTCCTCCGGCTCGATGGCAAATTTCACCGGCTGTTCCGTCCAGATGTTGATGTTGGCCCAGTAATGGTGCTCGCTCTCCGGCAAGCGAACCATGAGAGGGTTCCACCCGCGGTTCAGCCACGCGTGCGCCACGCCGGTGTCCGTCTTGTGCTGCGCGTGGTCATCGAAGCGCAACGCGACGTTGTTGAGCTTCCACGACAGGAACGGACGGGTGTGCGGCTGGTGAAACTGAACTTTCTGCTGGCAATCGCTGTAGATGAACGTCGACAGCAGCATCCGCGCGTTGATGTGGTTGGCGCTCGTATCGACGGCGTTGACGAGCTCGCGCGGGTTCAGCGCGAACGTGTAATCCGCCGGCCGGACCGATTCGACGGACAAAATCGCCGTCGGCTCGATGGGCTCGAGCGTGAGCATCGGAATGTCGCGGGCCACAAACTTTTCATGCGGCAACTGCCCCGCCGGCCGCAGCTCGCGCGCGGCCGACCACTGGGAATCATCAAACGAGACCGACGACCACTCCTGCGGCAATCCCGGCGCGATGCGCGCGTCGAACTGCTCCTCCCAACCCTGCTGGCAGGTAATGCGCGGAACCGGCCAAAGATAACCATCGTGCGGCGTCGACTTCCAACGCGCATCCGTGACGATGGGCGCACCGTCCACGTCGATCGACGCGATCAGCCCCGCCTCATCGTGCAGGTATTGAAATGTGCTGATGCCGAAATGCGTCACGAGCACCCCGACGACGTTCCGCCCAGGCTTCAGCAGCCGCCCCACATCATATTCATCCACCGGCCACGGCGACGGCCACGCGCGCACCGGCCCGTGCCCGACGAATTCACCATTCACGTAAAGCTCGTATCGCGAATCCGCCGTGATGCGCACGATCGCGGATCTCGGCGGCGCACCGGCCACGTCGATGACCCTGCGAAAACACGCGTAACTGTTCTTGTCGCGCTGCGGTTTCGCCAACCAGATCCACTTCGCGTCCGCGGAAAACAAATCGGGCATAGCGGACAGTTGTACCGCGCGCTGGCAGCCGAATCGTCACCCCGCGGCCAGGCGGATTTCGAACTCGATCTCGGCGATCTCGTTCTCGTCGACCTGGCGGACGTTGTGGTAGTACTCATCGACCAAGTCGGCCGCCAGCCGTTCGTCGCCGAGAACATTCGCCGCGTGGCAGCGGACCATGAACCATGCATCGCGGCCCCACGCGCTGGGCGGCGCGAAGTGCTGCAACGCGCCGCACGCGAGAATCATCAGCAGAAGCTTGCAGTACAGTCGCATAACAACAGTCAATGTCAGCAGCCGCCTCCTAACGGACGAAAAAAGAAGGCGGCTTTATAGCCACCTTCTATGACGCGAATCCCACCGGCGATTTTCGGACAAAATCAGAAATTGAATTGTCCGATGTTCTCCTTGGTGAACACGAGGATCTTGCCGAGCAGCACGTTGTCGCCGCGAACTTCCTTCTCGCCGAGACGACCGGCCGTCAGTTTCGTGTCGCCAGGCTTGAGCGTCCCGTTCGCCAGCGCGTTTGCTGTCTGGATCGTCAGGTACCCCAGGTCGTTCGTGTTCCACAGGATCACCGACTTCACCGTTCCCTCTTCGACATACTTCTTCATCTCGTTCGGCGTCGACAGGCCGGTCACCTGCACCTTGCCGCCCTTGCCGGCTTGCTTGATCGCCTCGGCGGAGCCGGGGAACGCAGCGGAGCTGATCGCAAAGACGCCCTTCAAGTTCGGGTACGCATTCATGAGGTCCTGCGTCACCTGGAACGCCAGTTTCTGGTCCTCGTTGCAAGGCTTCACTTCGACGAGTTTCAGCTTCGGATAATTCGACGCGAGCCGCGCCTTCATGTGCTCCATCCACGCGTTCTGATTCGCGGCCGTGAGCGTGGCGGTGACGATGGCGACTTCGCCCTCCGCGTCGGGGGGCGCCGTCTTGCCCGCCGCCGTCGCGATGTCCGCGGCGAGCGCGTCGACCAGGGCGAAGCCGATGTCCTGCGCGGTTGCCTGGTTGACGAAGAACGAGCGCGTGCCGGGGTCGCCGTCGGCGTCCCAGGTGATGACCTTGATGCCGCTGTCCTGCGCCTTTTTCATCGCCGGCCCGAGCACCTTTGGATCGTTGGGCGAGACGGCGATCACATCGACGCCCTGGAGCATCCACTTCTCGATCATGCTCGCCGCTTTTTCCGGCGAGCCGTCGATCGGGCCGTCGTAGATCAACTCGACATTGCCGAGTTCCTTCGCCGCTTCTTCCGCGCCAGCGGCGCAGGTGGTGAAATACGGGATTCCCTTTTTCTTCGGGAGCATGGCGACGGTGATTTTTTTACCGGCGCTGCTGCTGGTGGATTGTTTCTTCTCGCAGCCGCAGATGATCAAACCGAGGACGATGCAGGAGAGGAGGAGTTGTCGCATGCGGTGATTTGAAATGGAGATTCGCGAAGACGCAAGCGATGGATGACGCCGTCACTCCCGTCCGCGCGGCGTCAGGGCGGAGTTGATCAGCACCGCGACGATCAGCAGCGCGCCGACGACGAGTGGGATCAGCGGGTCGTTCTGGAAATACCAGCTCACGAATTCCTTGGTTTCGTGGATGAGCAGCACGCCGAGCACCGTGCCGAGGATGCGCCCGCGGCCGCCGAAAATGCTCGTCCCCCCGAGGACGACGGCGGTAATGACGTCCAGCTCCATCTGCGCGCCGATGTCCGCCTTGGCGGTGTTGCGCCGGCCGACGAGCAGGATCGCCGCGACGGCGGCGGCGACGCCGGACATCGCGTAGAGGATGAACTTGATCTTGCGCGTCCTGATGCCGCTGAAGCGTGTGGCGGTTTCATTGTAGCCCATCGCATACAGCGAGCGTCCGAACGGCGTCTTCCACAGCACGACGCCCGCGACGATCGCCGCGACGACAAAAATAATCGCCGCCACCGGCACGCCCGCGATGTCGCCGCGACCGAGCCACGCAAAGTTTTCCGGGAATCCTGACAACGGCCGGCCCGAGCTGATCCCTTCGGCGATGCCGCGATAGGCGCTGAGCGTTGCGAGCGTGACGATGAGCGGATGGACGCGCACGAACGAGACGAACACGCCGTTGAGCGCCCCGGCCGCCGTGCCGGTGAGAATCGCCAGCGCGCAGCATAGCCAGATATTCATCCCCGCTTCATGCGACAGGCCGAGCACGACGCCGGAGAGCGCGATCATCGAGCCGACCGACAAATCGATTCCGCCGGTCACGATGATGAACGTCATCGGCAGCGCGAGCAGCGCCAGCTCCCAGACGTGCGTCGAGAGCATCAACTGCCTCGACGGCTGCACGAAGCGCGGATCGAGATAACCCGCGACGGCCATCAAGGCGGCGAGCAGCAGCGCGAGCACGACCTCGTGCCAGTAGGGGAAGCCGCCCTCGAATATTTTTTGGCGCGGCGTGAGCGACAGATCAGCGGCAGGCGCGTCGGTCATGCGTGCTCCTCCTCGCCGCGGCCGCGCGGGCGACTGAGGTGGTCGATCAGCACCGCGAGCAGAATGAACCCGCCCTGAATCGCACGTTCCCAGTATGTCGCGGCCGGCCCGAGCTTCAGGAAGATCAGCACGGTGCGCACCATTCCGAGCAGGATCACGCCGAGCAGCGTGCCGATGATCGCGCCCTTGCCGCCGCTGATGCTCGTGCCGCCGACGACGACCGCGGTGACAACTACAAGCTCGAAGCCCGCGCCGATCCCTGATTCAATCGTCGAGAGCTGCGGCACCGACACGAGTGTCGCGACGCCGACGAGAAAGCCGGTCAGTGTGAACGCGAAAAGTTTGATCCGGTTCGGCGAAAGTCCCGCGAGACGCGCGGCGGACGGGCTGGAGCCCACCGCGTAAATTCGCCGGCCGAGCGGCGTGTCGCGCGCGAGGACGATCGATGCCATCACGACGACGCCGGTGGTCCACAGGCTGATCGGCACGCGCAGAAACGTTCCTGTGCCGAAGAAGCGCAGGCCGGGCGACAGATCGGTGATCCATCGGCCGTTCATGAGCAGTTCCGTCGCGCCGCGCAGGGCGGTGAGCATGCCGAGCGTCACGATGATCGACGGCACGCGGCCGACGGTGACGAGCAGGCCGTTGAGAAAACCGACGGACGTCGCGAGCAGCAACATCAGCCCGATCGCGGCGGGAACGGGAAGGTTCGCGTACGACGGGCTGGCAAGCTGCCCCATCGCGACGGCGCACAGGCCCATGAGCGAGCCGACGGAGATGTCGATCTCGCCGGTGACGATGACGAAGGTGAGCCCGCATCCGACGATGGCGGCCGGCGCGGCGGCGACAAGAATGTTTCGGGCGACGTCGAGGGAAAGAAAATCTCGATTGACGATTGCGACGATGACGATGGTGAGTGCGATGAGCGCTGCGACGCTCCACTCGCGTTGTCGCGCGAGCTGTTTAAGAAGCCCGAGGATTGCAATCCCAGGGCTTTCCGTGCGTGCAAGCGTTGTCATGCCGCCGCCCCCGCGCCCGCCGTTTCGCTTCCGCCCGGGATTGCCAGCGCCAGCACTTTTTCCTGTGTGGCTTCGTCGCGAGAAAGCTCGCCCGCAATTCGTCCGCCGCGCATGACGAGGATGCGGTCGCTCATCGCCAGCACTTCCGGCAGGTCGGACGAGATCAGCAGTGTCGCCATCCCCTGGTCGGCGAGCTCGCGGACGAGACGGTGCACGTCCGCCTTGGCGGCGACGTCGACGCCGCGCGTCGGCTCGTCGAGGATCAGCACGCGCGGCCGGCTCGCCAGCCATTTTCCGACGACGAGTTTTTGTTGATTCCCGCCGGAGAGCGTCTGCGCCGCGACGGCGGGACTCGCCGCCTTCACGTGGAGGCTCTTCATCAGCTCTGCGACGAGCGCGCGCTCCTTACGCGATGAGATCAGGCCGAGTGTGGTGAGCGAATTGAGCTTCGCAAGCGTGAGGTTCGCCGCCACGGCGAGTTGCAGCACGAGGCCGAGATGCTGGCGGTCTTCCGGGACGAGCGCGACTTCGCGCTCGATCGCCTCGCGAACCGATCCGCCGGCGAGACGTTTGCCGTCGACGATGACTTCGCCGGAATCCGCGCGATCGACGCCGAAGATAACGCGGGCGACTTCGGAGCGTCCGGCGCCGACGAGTCCAGCCACGCCGACGATCTCACCGGCGCGGACGTCGAAGGAGACGTCGCGAAAGGCGCTGGCGCGAGTCAGGTTACGGACTTCGAGCAATGGCGGACGCGCGGGGTGAACCCCGCGGCTAAATGAGGTGTCAGACAAACGCGCGTCCGTCGAGATGAGCTCTCGTCCGACCATGAGCTGGATCAGTTTTTCCTTGTCGATCTCTCGCGTCACGTGCGTCGCGACGAATTTTCCGTCGCGAAAGACGGTGACGCGGTCCGAGAGAGCAAACACTTCGTCGAGCCGGTGGCTGACATACAAAATGCTCACGCCGGACTGCTTCAACTGGCGGATCAGGTTGAAGAGCACGCGCGTCTCGCGCTCGGAGAGCGACGCGGTCGGCTCGTCCATGATCAGCAGGCGGCAATCGTGCGACAGCGCCCGCGCCATCCCGACCATCTGCCGCTGCGCGACTGACAAGCCGCCGACCGGCGCGGCCGGGTCGAACGCATCGGCTTCGCCGAGCCGCTCGAGCAACGCGCGGGTTTCGCGGCACATCCGCGCTCGATCGAGCATCAGCCCGCCAAGCTTGCGCGGCTCGCGGCCGACGAAAATGTTGTCGAACGCGCTGAGGTGCGGGAACGCGACCGATTCCTGGTGAATTACCGCGATGCCCGCGCGTTCGCTCGCTGCGACGTCGCCGACGCGCAGCGGCGTGCGGTTGACGAGCACGGCCCCCGCGTCCGGCGTGACGGAACCGCTCAGCACCTTGATCAGCGTCGATTTTCCCGCGCCGTTTTCGCCGCACAACGCGTGCACTTCGCCGGGGACGATCGTCATGCTCACGCCCGACAGCGCCTGCACGCCGCCGTACGCTTTGCTGATGTCGCGGACCTCGATGAAGATTTGCTCGAGAGCGTCAGGCATCGTTCGTGCGCGCGAGCAAGTAGATGTAGACGTTATCGCCAAATCAGTCCAGTAGCCGCCTCCAACATGACGCCGCGGCCGCGGTATCTGATGGGGCGGGGAAGGAGCAACTGGATGTCGATGCGCTGCATGTTGGTCTACTGCCTGCTGATCGTGACGGCGAGCGCGAACGCGTGGGCGGCGGACGAGCTGGCGCGCGAAGGCAAATCGGCATGGCTCATCGTCATCGGCGACGAACCCGCACCACAGGAGAAATACGCCGCCGGCGAGCTTCAGCATCACCTCGAGCTCATCACCGGCGCCAAGCTTCCCATCGTCGCCGAATCCGCCGTCAAGGACGACACCGATCCGCACCCCAAGCTTCTCATCGGCCAGACACGCCTGACCACCCAGCTCCTGCCCAATACGGACTTCGACGCGCTCGGCGAAGACGGCATCCTCCTCAAAAGCGCCGGCGGAAATATCATCCTCTACGGCGCGCGGCGCGGCGTGGTGAACGCCGTCAACACGTTTCTGGAAGACCACGTCGGCGTGCGCTGGTGGACATCGAGCGACAGCACCATCCCGAAGAAGCCGACGCTCACGGTCGCGCCGCTCGACGTCAAATACGTTCCGAAATTTCGCTACCGCGAAGTCTTCAACGTCGACGTGATGTACGCGGCGCACGCGACGTTTGCGACGCGATTAAAACTCAACGGCCAACACAATCACATCCCGCCGGAGATGGGCGGGCACTACTCGATCCTCGGCTGGTGCCACACGGCGTTCTCCCTCGTTCCACCCGGCGAGCATTTTGCGAAACACCCGGAATGGTTCGCGCAAGTCAACGGCGCGCGGCAAACAGGCACGCAGCTTTGCCTAACGAACAAGGAGATGCAGAAGGCGCTCATCGCCAGCGCGCTCGTGCAGGTGCGGAAAAATCCGACCGCCGGCATCATCTCAGTCAGCCAGAACGACTGCTTCGGTCCGTGCCAGTGCGATGTCTGCCAGGCGGTGGTGAAGGAAGAGAACTCGGAATCCGGCCCGTGGATTCGCCTGTGCAACACCGTCGCGGCGGAGATCAACAAGGAGTTCCCGGATTTTCTCGTCGAGACGCTCGCGTACCAGTACACGCGCAAGCCGCCGAAGGTCACACGGCCGACTAAGAACGTGCTCGTGCGGCTCTGCTCGATCGAAGCGGATTTCTCCCACCCTCTCTCGGGCGAGAGCAACCATTCGTTCGGCAACGACCTGCGCGGCTGGAAGGCGATCGCGCCGAACCTGTTCGTCTGGAACTACGTCACGAACTTCGCCAACTACCTGATCCCGCACCCGAATCTCAAGCCGCTCGCCGACGACCTGCGTTTCTTCGCGGACCACAACGTGATCGGGG
>JAXDMN010000120.1:0-8644 GCA_034666045.1 Phycisphaerales bacterium
GGATAATTTTCTCGCGGCCGTCGCGTTCAACGTCACGAAGAGCGACGGCTACCGCGCGGCGCTTTCCTGGATCGATTTATCCACCGGCTCGTGCACCGCGATGAGCGGCACGGAAGGGCAGGTCCTCGACGAGATCGCCCGCCTGCGCCCGGCGGAAATTCTCATCCCGGAGCACGCGTCCGGCCAGCCGCACGAGATCGGCCAACGCATCAAGCCGCTCGGCGTCAACGCGATAACCATGCGCCCCGGCTGGCAGTTCACCGCGCACCACGCGAAGGAACAGATCGCGCGACAGTGGCAGGCCAAGACCAGCCAGGGCTTCGGATTCGCCGACGACGACCCGGCGGTCATGGCGACCGCCGCGGTGCTGTCGTATCTCGAAGAGACGCAAAAGACGTCCCTCGCCCACATCCGCCCGCTGCGAAAACACGTGGTCGAAGACCATCTCGCGATCGACCCGTCGAGCTGGCGCAGTTTAGAGATCGACCGCACCGTGCGCGGCGGCGGCGCTGAAGGCTCGCTCCTCCAGTCAATCGACCGCACGCGCACCACGATGGGCGGACGCTTGCTCCGCCAATGGCTGCGCTACCCCCTCTGCGACCTCGAGCACATCCACGCCCGGCAAGCCGCGATCGCCGCGCTGCTCGAATCGCAGCCGACGCTGAAGAGCATTCGCGAGAGCTTCGAGAACGTCTGTGACGTCGAGCGCATCATCGGACGATTGGCGGTGGGGCGCGTCGGTCCGCGCGATTTGTCGGGATTGTCGAAATGTCTCGCGGCGCTCCCAAAACTGTTTGATCAGCTCGAATCGCTCCCCAATGCGCAAGCGGTTTCGCCCGAACTGGCCTCGTCGCGAAATTTCTGTGCCGAGCAATGTAAATTTCTCTCTGAAGCGATCCTGTCCGACCCCGCGCCGCACCTTCGCGAAGGGGGAGTGATCAACTCCGGTTTCGACGCGGAGTTGGATCGCTTGCGAGAAATCGGCACCAACTCCCAGCAGTGGCTTGCAAAATACCAGGCGCAGCTCGTCCGCGAATCGAACATCCCCACCCTCCGCGTCGGTTTCAACAAGGTCTTCGGCTACTACATCGAAGTCAGCAACGCGCACAAGGAAAAAGCCCTCGCGCAGCAGGGTTGGACGCGCAAGCAGACCACGACGAGCGCCGAGCGCTACATCACGCAGGAACTGAAGACTTTCGAGAACGAAGCCCTGGGCGCGCAGGAGCGCGCCAATGCGCTGGAACAAACCCTGTTCGAGAAAATCCGCCAGACGCTCCTCCCGCACGTCAAGGCCTTCCAGGAACTTTCCTATGGTCTGGCGCGCGTCGACACGCTGGCGTCGCTCGCCGCGCTGGCGACCGAGCGCCGCTTCTGCCGCCCGCAGGTCGTCGGCGAGCGCGTTCTCGACATCGTCGACGGCAAACATCCCGTCCTTGAGCAGCAGCTCGGCTCGGAGTTCGTCGCCAACGACTGCCGTTTTTCGGCCGATGATTCCCTCGCTCTCATCACCGGCCCGAACATGGCTGGCAAGAGCACCTACATCCGCCAGGTCGCGCTGATCACCTTGCTCGCGCAGATCGGCAGCTACGTCCCGGCGAAGAGTGCGACGATCGGCCTCGTCGATCGCCTTTTCACGCGCATCGGCGCTAGCGACGAGCTCCACTCCGGCCAATCGACCTTCATGGTCGAGATGACCGAGACCGCCAACATCCTCAACAATGCCACCGACCGTTCTCTCGTCATCCTCGACGAAATCGGCCGCGGCACGAGCACCCTCGACGGCCTCTCGCTCGCCTGGGCGATCGCCGAGCACATCGCGTCGGAGGTTCACTGCCGCACGCTCTTTGCCACGCACTACCACGAGCTGACCGACCTCGCCACCCGTTTCCGCGGCGTGAAAAACCTCAACGTTGCCGTCCGCGAATGGGAAGACCAGGTCGTCTTCCTCCACCGCATCGTCGAAGGCGGCACTGATCGCTCCTACGGCATCCACGTCGCCCGCCTCGCCGGAATCCCACGCGAAGTCCTCGATCGCGCCCGCCAGCTATTGAGCGAACTTTCCGTCCAACACGTCGGCCGCCCCAAAGTCAGCCGAAGTAGGAAATCCGACCGCTCCGCCGCCTCGGCGATCGACGAAAGCCAGCTCCCGCTCTTCGTCGACCCGGCCAAAGAGCTTCTCACCCAACTCGCCGGCACCAAGGTCGAAGAGCTCTCGCCCATGCAGGCGTTCGAACTGCTGCGGCAGTGGAAGGAAAAGTACGGGAAGTGATGCGTTTCACACTGGCATGGAACATATAAGTTCTGATATAATGCCATCGTCCCTGAAACGGCTTCGCTTCATGGCGAGCACGCGTCGTGAGATGGCGGAGCTCCCGGACGAGGCCCGGAACCTGGCCGGCTTCGAGTTGTTTACCGTGCAGTGCGGACGCGCCCCTGCGGACTTCAAGCCTATGGGAACGGTCGGTGCCGGCGTTTACGAGCTTCGCGTCTGCACGCGACACGAGCATCGCGTATTTTACGTCGCGAAATTCGCGGAGGCCGTTTACGTGCTTCACGTCTTCGAGAAAAGGACGCGAAAGACATCGGAAAGGGATTTGAAACTGGGTCAACGGCGGTATCGCGAGATGCAGGAATTGCGGCGTGACGAGGGACTCAAATGAAGGCGAAGAAGAAAATTAAGGTCACGGAATCGAGCGGCAATGTCTTCCTGGACTTGGGTTTTCCGCCCGAGGAGGCGCAAAACCTCCTCATTCGCTCCGAGCTCATGCTCCGCGTGCGCCGTGTGATTGAGGATCGAAAACTCACCCAGGCAAAGGCCGCGAAGTTGCTCGGCGTTACCCAGCCGCGAATCAGCGACCTGGTTCGCGGTCGAATTGGAAAATTCAGCATCGACATGCTCATTACCATGCTCGCCCGCGCGGGAATACGAATCCGGATCCAAATCGACGTACATCCAAAGGCGGCTTGATGACGCAGGCCGCCGCGCCGTCGAAGCCTGTAAACGACGTTGCCGCCGGAACATCCAGGCGGTCGCGGATCGCGCAATTCTTCCGCCACCACCGCCTCCTCCTTGCCCTCGCCTGCATCGGATTGCTCCTCCCCTTCATCACCAAGCCGCTGCACATGGACGACCCCATGTACGTCTGGGCCGCCGAGCACATCATCAGCCACCCGCTCGACCCATACGGCCTGTCGGTGAATTGGCGGTCGACGTCGACGCCGATGGCGGACGAGATGAAGAACCCGCCGCTCGTCTGTTACTACCTGGCGGGCGCGATGCTGATCCTCGGGCGCAGCGAGCCGGCGCTGCACCTGGCGATGATGCTGCCGGCGGTCGGTGTCGTCCTCGGGACGTATCAACTCGCCAAAGAGCTCGACGGACGGCCGACGATTGCGGCGCTGGCAACGCTCGCGTCGCCGGTCTTTCTTATCTCGGCCAGCACGATCATGTCCGACGTCGCGATGCTCTGCTCGTTCGTCTGGGCGGTGTGGTTCTGGGTGCGCGGGATGAAAACGAATCGCACGTGGCTGCTCGTCGTCGCGTCGCTGCTGATCGCGGCGTCGGCGCTGACGAAATATTTTGGCGTCGCGCTGATTCCGCTGCTGCTGGCGGACGGCCTCATTCGCCGCCGCGGCCGGCCCGGGACGTGGATGCTCCCGCTGCTCGTGCCGGTCGTGATCCTGATCGCGTACCAGATCGCGACGAAGCGAATGTACGGCCACGGGCTGCTCTTCGACGCCGCCAGCTACGCCGGACACACGCGCGAGGCGATCGGGCATCCGCTCGCGCAGCGGCTGATGAACGGGCTGTCGTTCGTCGGCGGCGGATGCCTGACGATCGCGCTGCTGCTGCTCGTCGCCATCGCCGCGGCCGCGCGGCGCGGACGACGCACGATCTTCGCGTGGATGTTGACGCTTGCGGTCGTGCTCGTCGCGCTGCTGGCGCTCGACCCATACGCACCCAAGCACGCCATCCATCGCCCGGACGGCGGCGGCATCGATGTGCTGCTGTGGATGCCATTGGGCGTGTTCATCACCGCCGGCCTGGCGATCTTCGCGGCGGCGATCAACGAAATCCGCCGCCGGCGCGACGACAGCCGCGACGACGAAAGCGGCGGGGCAGTCGGCGGCTGGCGCGGCATGCTGCTTCGCGACCCGGACGCGATCCTGCTGCTGCTGTGGCTCCTCGGCACCTTCGTCTTCGCGACGCTGGTCATCTGGGCGGTGAATGGCCGCTCGGTGCTCCCGGCCGCGCCGGCGGCGGCGATCGTCGCGGCGCGGATGCTCTCACGGATCACGCTTACAACGCGCACCAGCCGCGCCGCGCTCGTCGGCGTGCTGCTTGCCGGCGCGGCGCTCTCGTTCGCCTGCGTCCATGGCGACGCCACTGACGCCGTCATCGCGCGCCGCGGCGCGTTCGGCATCCACCGCCGCTTCCCGCCGCCGCCCGGCTCCGATCGGCGGATTTACTTCTCCGGGCACTGGGGCTTCCAGCACTACATGCAGCAGCGCGGCGCCCGCGCGATCGACGCCATCGTGCCGGACTGGCGCGTCGGCGACCTGCTCGTGCAGCCGGTCGAAAACTTTTACATGGTCGATTACATCCCGGCCGCTCCGGACGCGCTGCCGGTCATCGCCCGCCTGCGCGACGACTCGTTCCCCTCCATCGCGACGATGCACGCCCCGGCGCACGGCGGCTTCTACAGCGACGGCTGGGGCCCGCTGCCGTACGCCTTCGGCCGCACCATGCCGACCTTCTTTGTCATCCGCGAAATCCGCGGCCCGATCCAGCCGGTCTGGCGGCGTGACCTGCCTCGGTCCGGCCGTACGGACACAGGTCCAGCAGCGCGCACGCCGGGCACTTCGGATTGATCGCCCCGCACGTTTTCGCCCGTTCAATCGAACGTCTCCGGCTCTTCCCCCTTCGGGCGCGTCTTCCAGCGGCGGTGGACCCAAAGATATTGCCCCGGATCCTTCCGCACGAAATCTTCGATCCCCTTCGTGTAGCGCTGAGTGATGTAACGCAGCGGGTCGCGCTCGTCTTTCCATTCCGACGGGTAAATGATGTCCTGGCAGCCGACTTCGAAGCGGAAATCGTCGTGGATCCGCCGGGCGTAGCCGATCACCACCGGGACTTCGTACTGCATCGCCAATAGCGCGATCGATTTGTACGTGCTCGCCTTGCGGCCGAAGAAATCGACGAACATTCCCTTGGGCCCCGCGTTCTGGTCGGCGATGAAGCCGACCACGCCGTGTTTTTCCAGCACATCGACGATCTCCTGCGTCGCGCCCTTTTTCGCGATGATGCGCTGCCCGGTGCGCTCGCGGACGCCGAAGACGAACTCGCTGACGTACGGGTTATCGAGCGGCCGCGCGACGCTGACCGTTGGGAAACCGAGGGTCGCGAGCACGTAGCCGAGGATTTCCCAGTTCCCGTAATGCCCGGTGAGCATGATCATGCCCTGCTCGCGCTTGAGCATGAGCGCCAGCGCCTCGCGGAAGCGGTCGCCGAAGACGATGTAGCGGCGAAACGTGTCGATGCGGATCAATCGCGTGGTGAAGAGGACCTCGATCGCGAGCAGGCAAAGCGCCTGCATCGATCGCCGCGCCAGGCGGCGCAGTTGCCGCTCGGGCGCATCCGGAAAACTGCGGCGGAGGTTGCCCATGGCGCGGTCGCGGTGTTTCTTGTCGACCGCGAACATCATCGCCCCGGCGAATTTCGCCAGCTCCGACGCGACGCGGATGCCCCACGAATGCGCCGCCATGTTCACCACGCGCAGCGCGAGGTAAACCAGCCGGTCGAGAAAATCATTTCGCTGCTTCTTGGCCATTCGCGCCCGCGCGGCGCGGCGGGCGGGCGGATTGTACGGAAACTCGCCGCGGCGGACATCGCATGTCGGCTGACGCGACATCGGCGCTGACGCCGGCATGCGCATGCTGCTCCCGGTCGGCCGATCCCCCCCGGGCGATCGCCGCCGGCTATCTCGGGTTGCTCTCGCCGCTGACCGCGCCCTGAAGCGCGCGTAGCGGTCGGGCCGAAGGCCCACCTCCGAGAGATAGCAGGGGGAAAACCAATCACCCGCCCAGTTGGCTCATCTGCCGATTCCCATGCCCGCTATGCACGTCCGGCTTGAGCCGCACGCAGTCCGTCATCGCCTGCGCGAGCGCACGGCCGCGCTCGAGCGACGCCCCCTCATCCCGCAGAATCGATCGCACGTCCACTTCCCCGCCTTCAAACAAGCACGATCGCAGCACGCCGTCGGCGGTGAGCCGCAGCCGGTTGCACGTCGCGCAGAACGGCGCCGACATCGCGCTGATGAATCCAATCCGCCCGACCGCGTCCTGCGCCGCGAGGCGATAGACATTCGCGGGCCCGACGCCCGGCTCCGTCTCGCGATCAATCGCCGCGAGCGGGCCCAACTCCCGCTCGATCGCGCGACGGACTTCGTCTTCCGCAATGAACGCATCCGCCCCGCGATCCTGCGCCCCGCATCCGCCGGCGGGGCCCGACTCGGAAGGATGAACGATGAAGGATGAAGGATGAGAAAGAGAAGCGGCCGCAGCCTCTTTCTCATCCTTCATCCTTCCGCCTTCAACCTTCTTCGTGACGTGCATCAACGCCGCGTCGCCGAGCGGCATGTACTCGATGAAGCGGACCGTGAGCGGCCGGTTCAACGTCAGGCGCGCGAAATCCGCGACTTCATCATCGTTCGTGCCGCGCATCGTCACGCAGTTGATCTTCAGGCCGGTGAATCCGACCGCCGCGCAGCGATCAAGCCCGCGCATGACGCTCGCGAGGTCGCCGGTGCGCGTGATCGCGCGGAAGCGGTTCGAGTCGAGGCTGTCGATGCTCACCGTCACGCGGTCGAGCCCCGCATCGCGCAGCGGGCCGGCGAGCGACTCGAGCAGCATGCCGTTGGTCGTCAATGAAAGATCGTCGATCCCGTCGATCGCGCGCAGCATCCGCACGAGGTCGACGATGCCGTGGCGGATCGTCGGCTCGCCGCCGGTCAGCTTGAAGCGGCGGATGCCGTGCTCCGCGATCGCGGCGCGGACGACGTGGGCGATTTCCTCGAAGCTGAGGATCCCCTCCTTCGGCAGCCAGCGCACGCCTTCTTCTGGCATGCAGTAGACGCAGCGGAAATTGCAGCGGTCGGTGACGCTGATGCGCAGCACGCGCACCGCCGCGATCGAGCGCGGACCGGTCTCAAAAACGCCGGCGGGCGACGCTGGGGCGGGGCGCAACATGTCGACGACGGGTAATCGCATACCGGCCGACATTGTACGCACCGCGGCGGGGCGCCGCGCGGGGTCGTCCCGAATGCGCAGCGCGCCGCTCGGCCAAAATCCGACCATCGGGGAAATTTTTGTCCTGTTTTTCGCGGGAAACAGATGTAGCGGGGGAGGCGCTGCGCATTTGTCTGCACCGATGAACCCACGGCGTCCTCCGCCGTTCCCAACTCCCGGCCCGTTCTAATGTTGACGCCCAATTCTAACTTTCGTCCGTTTGAACACTCTTACCCCTTGTGTAGGATGCCCCACTTAAATAACCCAATGAAGGAGAACTCATGAACCCCGTTCGATCCCTTGTCCCGCCCGCGCCGCCGCGCCGGGTTGCTGTCGCCGCCGCTCTCGCTGTCGCTCTGCTGATCCTCGCGCCGATCACGGCGCGGGCGCAGGTGCTCCAGCAGGTGCCGGCCGATTCGCTCGTCGTCATCAAGATCAACAAGCTCAAGCCGGTCAGCGACCGCATCGCCGCCTTCGCCAAGAAGCTCGGCATCGACCAGATGCAGCCCGCGCTGGCGGATCCGCTCGGCGCGATGCAAAAGCGCACCAGCATCACGCAGGGCCTCGATCAGAACGGCGAAGCCGCGATCGTCTTCGTCAACGGCGCGATGAACGAGAAGCAGCCGCCGGTGATGATCTTCTTCCCCATCACCGATTATCAGGCGTTCCTGAAGAATTTCGCCGCGGTGAAGACCGAAGACCAGATCAGCATCGTCAAGGTGAAGAACGACGCGGACGAAAGCTTCGTGACGAAGCGCGGCAATTACGCCGTGCTCTCGCCGAAGCGCGAGTTCCTCGACATCAAGGCGGCCGGGATCACGCCGGCCGGGTTGTCGGCGAAGGAAATGGCGACCAAGGACATCGTCGCGTTCGTCAACATGAAGTCGGCCCGCGCACGGCTGCTGCCGCAGTTGCAGCAGAACCGGGCGAAGATCATCGCGGAGTTTGAGAAGAACTACCGCCAGGGCGGTCCCGGTGGCCCGGGTGCGAATCGTCGTCCGGCCGTGCCGCAAGATGGGGACGCCCCCGCGCCGGGCGCCGCCGCTCCAAACGCCGCCGCCGCCGCTGCCGCCGCGCAACGCGAAAAATTCCTTCCGCTCGTCCGCGCCGGCGTCAATCGCGGCCTCGACGTCGCCGAGCAAGCCCTCACCGACGCCGACGCCGCCACCTACGGCTGGAGCTTCGGCGACGCCGGCCTCCAGGCGACCGCGCTCCTCGAGTTCACGCCCAACAGCCCGTCCGCCCAGCGCGTCGCGCAGCTCAAGAACTCCGGCGATTCGCTGGTCAAGGGCCTGCCGCAAACCAAGTACTGGATCGTCGGCGGAACGTCCGGCAACAACAGCGACGTCGGCACGAA
>JAXDMN010000121.1:0-4140 GCA_034666045.1 Phycisphaerales bacterium
GCAAAAGCAGCACGCCGACAACATCGTGCAGAAACACGGCGCGTAGATGGTCTCCGCCCAGCTGAAATAGAACGCCACGCTTGCCGCAACGCAGGCAAAACTCGAGCAGGACACCGCCTCGCTGAAACGCCGCTGGCACGACGGCCTGATGGCGATCCGCACGCCGCTGGCGCAGCAGAAGGCGGGCGGCGCCGCCGCGATCGGCAGTTGGGACGATCCCGCGTGGAAAGCGTGGACGCCCCCAAAAACGTTCAACCCGCGCATCCGTTTCGGCGAGCTGCGCATCGACCTCAAGACGATCACGCAGAATTATCCGAAGACGCTCCAGCTCCCCGGCAGCTTCGCCGTCCCCGCGATGCTCACGCTCCCGCGCCACGCATCGCTCATGATTCACTTCGACAAGGGCGGCCGCGCGCAGGCGACCGCGACGTTGCAGACGACGATGGTCCGCCTGCTGACGAATCTCCCCGCCGGCCGCGTGCGCTTCACGCTGATCGACCCGGTCGGCCTCGGCCAGAATTTCGCCGGCTTCATGCACCTGGCCGATCACGACGATGCGCTCGTCGGCGGACGAATCTGGACGGAGGCCGAGCACGTCGATCAGCGATTGGCCGATCTCACGGAGCACATGGAGACGGTCATCCAGAAGTACCTGCGCAACGAGTTCGAGACGATCGACGACTACAACGCGCAGGCGGGCGAATTGGCCGAACCGTATCGCTTCCTCGTCATCGCCGATCTGCCGACGAATTTTTCGCAGGACAGTTTTCGTCGCCTCGCCAGCATCGCCAGCACCGGCGCGCGCTGCGGCGTCTATGTCTTGATCACGCGCGATCTCCGCCAGCCGATCCCGGGCGGCTCGTCGCAGCTCGATGAGATCGAGTCAAACTGCATCAACCTGCTCCAGCAGCCGGATGGCTCGTTCGCGTGGAACGACGACGTCTTCAAGCAGTTCCCGCTGACGCTCGACGCGCCGCCGGCGGAGGATTTTTTGACGAAGTTGATGGACGTCGTCGGCCGACACGCCAAGGAGGCGAAACGCGTCGAAGTCTCCTTCACGACAATCGCCCCGCCCGCGGAAAAGTATTGGACCGGCGCCGCCAGCAGCGAACTTTCTGTCCCGGTCGGCCGGGCCGGCGCGACGCGGTTGCAGTCGCTGAAGCTCGGCCGCGGCGTCGCGCAGCACGCGCTGATCGCGGGCAAGACCGGTTCGGGCAAATCGACGCTGCTGCACGCGCTCGTGACGAACACCGCGATGTGGTATTCGCCGGACGAGGTGGAGTTTTATCTCGTCGACTTCAAGAAGGGCGTCGAATTCAAGACCTACGCGACGAACGACCTGCCGCACGCCCGCGCGATCGCCGTCGAAAGCGATCGCGAGTTCGGCCTCTCTGTTCTCCAGCGCATCGACGCCGAGCTCGCCCGCCGCGGCGAATTGTTCCGAAAGGCGGGCGTGCAGGATCTCGCCTCCTATCGCACGGCCACGAACGAAAAGATGCCGCGGACGCTGCTGATCATCGATGAGTTCCAGGAATTTTTCTCCGAGGACGACAAGCTGGCGCAGGACGCCGCCCTGCTGCTCGACCGCCTCGTTCGCCAGGGCCGCGCCTTCGGCATCCACGTGCTGCTCGGCTCGCAAACGATCGGCGGGACGTCCGGCCTTTCCCGCAGCACGATCGGGCAGATGGCCATCCGCATCGCGCTGCAAACCAGCGAGGCGGATTCGCAGCTCATCCTCGGCGACAACAATTCCGCCGCGAGATTGCTCGCGCGGCCCGGCGAAGCGATCTACAACGACGCCGGCGGGCTCGTCGAAAACAACAGCCCGTTCCAGGTCGCCTGGCTTCCCGACGAGCAGCGCGACGCGTATCTGAAAGCCGTTCGCGAGAAGGCGAAGACCAACGGCGCTCTCGCGGGCGCGACGAAGCGCGAGCCGGCGATCGTCTTCGAAGGCAACGCCCCGGCCGACATCACGAAGAACCGCCGCCTGCTCGCCGTGCTGCAGGCCGCCGAGGCGCCCTCCAATCAGCCGCCCCGCGCATGGTTCGGCGATCCGGTCGCGATCAAGGACCCGACCAGCGTCACCTTCCGCCGACAGGCCGGCGCGAACGTGCTCATCGTCGGACAGCAGGAAGAAGCGGCGATGGCGCTGGTGGCGTCGGCGATCACGTCACTGGCGTCACAGAATCCGGCGGCGACGTTTTACGTGCTCGACGGTTCGCCCGCCGATTCGCCGCTCGGCAAAGTCATGCCGCGCCTGCGCGACGCGCTGCCGAACGAAGTGAAGCTGATCGAGTACCGCGCCACCGAAGAATCGATCGCCGAGCTTCACGCCGAATGGAGCCGCCGCCAATCCAGCGGCGGCGCGAATCCGCCGCCGATCTACCTTTTCGCCTACGGCCTGCAGCGTTATCGCGCGTTGCGGAAACAGGAAGACAGCAGCTTCAGCTTCGGCAGCAGCGACGAGGAGAAGAAGCCGCAACCGGACAAGCAGTTCATCGAAATTCTCCGCGACGGCCCGCCCGTCGGCATCCACACGATCGCCTGGTGCGACACCGCCGCCGCTCTCGAGCGCACGTTAGACCGCGCCGCGATGCGCGAGTTTGACAACCGCATCCTCTTCCAGATGTCCGCCGCGGACAGCTCCAACCTGATCGATTCGCCGCTGGGCAACAAGCTCGGCCAACACCGCGCCTTGCTCTACAGCGAAGAACAGGGCGTCAGCGAAAAGTTTCGCCCGTACGCGCTGCCGGGCGATCGCTGGCTGGCGTACGTGAAGACGCAACTCTCTGCTAGCCCCGCTTCGTAGATTCACATTCTTCGTTGACGGGCTGCTGGCGCCGAGCCACTACATCGCGCTCGACGTCACCCGCCGATCGCGGTGTGGAACGGCCGCCACCTGGTACTCGTCGCGGTACACGACTCTCCCGGGCGAACGCGTCGCCTGCATCCACACGGGATATCCCAGCAAGCGGTAAATCTCGATGAGCGTACGAATCTGCCGGAGCGACTGCTTCGCGTCAGCCCTGAACCAGCAGATGGCAGTTTTCGGCAGCCGCCGGGGCGCGGGCAGGTTCGCGTTGAACCAGTGGAAGGCAGCGCGCATCTGCGATCGCGCCGCTGCGGGAAGGTCCGGCGAATCCTCGATGCATTCGCTGATCCGAAACAATCCCATTTCGCCGCCGCGCGGACGATTGACGATGAACCGAAGGAAAGTGTCCTTTTCTGCCGCGGGTAAGCGCTCGCACGGCTGCCATGCGCCAATCTCAAAGTGGCGCGTGCCATCTAGAAACTTCAGACGCTCCGCTCGCGCTGCAGATCGCCTAACCGGCCGCTTAAAGTATCCCATGACGCACCCTGCGCTCTTGAATCGGCATCGTAATGGTGCATTCGGCTGCTTGACTCACCTAAAAATCGTCGCAATGGTAGTTTGGCCAGGTTTTCGAGAAGTAGATCGCATGGTTGGAGGAACGGATGTCGATCGCTGCCGAGCCCCTGAAAGTGCTGAGCTGCGGCGAAGTCGCCTCCTACAAGGAGCACGGGTTCCTCCACATCCCGCAGATGTTCACCCCCGCCGAGACGGACGAGCTTTCCGATCACCTCGACTGGCTCATCGAAAACTGGGCGATGAGCGACGCCGGCTGGACCGGGCCCTGGCGGAAAAAGTACATGGATGCGGCCACCGAGAAGAAATCAAAGCTCATCGCGCTGCATGACCTTCAGTATTATTCCGACGCCTGGGCGAGAGCGGTGACGAATAAAAAGCTCGCCGGCGCGATGGCGGACCTGCTTGACGGCGGGCCGGTCGAGCTGCATCACAGCACGCTGCACGTGAAGCCGCCGGAAACCGGTCATCCGTTTCCGATGCACCAAGATTGGGCGTTCTACAAGCATGCGGACCCTCGCTACGTCGACGTGCTCGTTCACCTCGACGAAACGCGGCACGAGAACGGTGAGATCCGTTTCGTCGACGGCTCGCACAAGCGCGGCGCGCTCGCGCACGTGACGAAGGACGAAAAAGGCAAGCCGTGCACGCCGCATCTGCCCGTCGAGCAGTACTCGCTCGCGAACACGGTTGCCGTGCCCGCGCGCCGGGGCGACATCGTCTGCTTCAACATCCACACGATCCATGGCAGCCAT
>JAXDMN010000122.1:0-18031 GCA_034666045.1 Phycisphaerales bacterium
ATCGCGGTCGCTTCGCCTCCATGGGCCGCCGTCAGGATGAACACGCCGCTCGGAATTCGTCCCAGCGCCTTGCCGACGGTCTGCTTGAGTTCTTCGGAAATGGCCATGCTGAGCGTGTTGTAGCCGACGCGGCTATCCGCTGCTACGGTGAGTCGGATGAGCGACATTCCCGGCGAGACTCCGCCATACGCCTGCCCCGCCTGCGGGCAGATCATGATGCCGTCGCCGGCCCGAGCGAATCTGCTCGTCTGTACCGGTTGCGGCGGCGAATCGTTCGTGCCGGAGATCGAGCCGACGGACGTCGATGAGACGCCGGCACTCGCGCGCGATGACGAGATCGACGCCGCCCGCATCCGCCGCCTCGCAATCGAGCGGCGATCGATCAACCGCACCGCCTCCTACTTCATCGTCGCTGCGGGCGTTTGCGTTGTTGCGATCGGCCAGCTCGCGTGGATGACTATCCAGCACGTCCGCTTCCTCGGCTGGACGCCGCGCCCGATCGGCTACGTCCTCTTCATCGTGCTTGCGATCTGGGGCGCGTGGTACTTCGGCCAGCGCGCGAGATCACTTCATCGGGAAGCGAAGGCATCGACATTGCCCGACCCGGCGACGCCGCCGGATTTTTCGTCGCTGGATGACGGATCGAAGCATTGGAAAAATCTGGAGGACGTGCGATGAGAGTCAGGAAACGACTTCGAGTCGCGCGAACTGAAGGATCAGTGTTTTCCGCCCCTTTGAGGTGAAATCCACCACCGCGCGCGTGTGCTGCCCGGAGCCGGAGACGTCTTCGATCCGCCCGACGCCGAATTGCGGGTGCCTCACCATCGTGCCGCGACGGAATTGCTGCGTTAGCCTGTCGGCTTCATCCAAAAAGCTTTCGCGGAGCTCGTCGCGCTCGTTTGTGCCGGGCAGGCCGGTGCGATCGACGACGTCGAGCATCTCCTGCGGCATTTCGCCGAGGAAGGGACTCGTCACCGTCCGCTCGCGCAGGCCGCGGATCGTGCGGTACTGCGCCTTGCTGAGGATGAGGTGGTCCTGCGCGCGTGTGATGCCGACGAACGCGAGGCGGCGCTCTTCTTCGAGCTCGTTGATGTTTCCCCGCGCGCGGGCGTGCGGGAGGATTCCCTCTTCCAGGCCGATCATCGCGACGACGGGGAATTCCAAACCCTTCGCCGCGTGCAGCGTCATCAGCGTCACCGCGCCGCCGGCGCCTTTCATGTGATCGGCGTCGCTGACGAGGCTGACGTTCGCGAGATATTCATCGAGCGTCCCCTCCGCGTTATCGCGATCGAACTCGGCGGCGGAGCTGATCAACTCGTTCACGTTCTGCACCGGGCCTTCGCCCAGCTCGTCCGCCTCCTTGTCCTTGCGCAGCAACGCTTCGAGCCCGCTGCGGCGGACGACGTCTTCCATCACGCGCTGCACGAGCCCCTTCTGCTCCGCCAGCAGATCATCGCCCGTGCCGCCCATCGCCAGCGAGCGCCACTGGCGGACCTGTTCGGTGAATTGCTTCGTCGCGTTGAGCGCGCGGGTGGAGATGCCGGTGATCTGTCCGACGCGCTCCATCGCATCCCACAGGCTCATGCCGTTTGCGATCGCGTAGGCCTGCATCTGCTTCACCGTCGTGTCGCCGATGCCGCGCGGCGGAACATTGACGATGCGCGTAAGGCTGACCTCGTCCATCGGGTTCGCGACGACGCGCAGGTAAGCAAGGACGTCTTTGATCTCTTTGCGGTTGTAGAACTCGACGCCGCGCGCGATCTGGTACGGGATGTTCGCCCGCCGCAGCGCATCTTCCATCACGCGCGAGAGCGCGTTCATGCGATAAAAAATCGCCATGCGGTTCCATGGGATCTGCTTCTCCTCGCTCAGCCGCTTGAGCTCCTCCATCACCACGCGCGCTTCGTCGTGCTCGTCCTGGCAGAGAAACAACTTGGCCCGCTCGCCCTGCTCGTTCTCGGTCCAGAGGCCCTTGTCCTTGCGCTGCGTGTTATTCGCGATGATTTTTGAGGCGATGGCGAGGACGGTTTTCGTCGAGCGGTAATTCTGTTCGAGCTTCACGACCTTCGCGTCCGGGTAGTCCTTCTCAAAATCTAAAATGTTCTGGATGTCCGCCCCGCGCCAGGCGTAGATCGACTGGTCCGGGTCGCCGACGACACAGATGTTTCGGTGCCGCTGCGCCAGCGCGTGGGCGATCACGTACTGCGCGTGATTCGTGTCCTGGTACTCGTCGATCAGGATGTACTGAAAGCGCTCCTGGAGCTCCTTGAGCATCTCCTGGTGATCGCGGAAGGCGTGGGCGGTTCGCAGCAGAAGATCGTCGAAGTCCAGCGCGTTGTTCTGCTTCAGAATCTCCTGGTATTTCGTGTAAATCCGTGCGACCTGGCGCTGATAAAAATCGCCGGCGGAGCGGGAAAAGTCGGCGGGCGAGAGAAGCTGGTTTTTCGCGTTGCTGATCGAGCCGTGCACCGTCGAGGGGGAAAAATTCGTGCTCGAGACGTCGAGCTGCTTCAGCGCGTCCTTGATCACCTTCGTCTGGTCCGCCGAATCGTAGATCGTGAAGTTCGCCGGCAGGCCGACCAGCGGCGCGTAGTGGCGCAGGACGCGCAGGCAGAGCGAGTGGAACGTGCAGATCGTCGGCCACCGCTGATCCAGCTTGCCGAAATCACGGATCGGGCGGTCGAGCACGTTCGAGACGCGCTGCTTCATCTCCCCGGCGGCCTTGTTGGTGAACGTGATGGCCAGGATCGAGCTGGCCGGGATGCCGAGGCTGGCGAGGTACGCGACGCGCCGGGTCAGCACGCGCGTCTTGCCGCTGCCCGCGCCCGCGATGATGAGCAACGGCCCATCGACGTGCGTCGCGGCTTCTTTCTGCGGCTCGGTGAGGTCGGTGAGTAACTGCTCGGTGTCGATCACCACCGAATCGTATGTCAAGGTGACAAGGAGACAAGGTGACAAGGTGAAAAAGAAGAAGACGCGCACGATCGTACGCGTCTTCTCACCTTGTCACCTTGTCACCCCTTCACCTTGTCATCTTCACGCTCACTCCGGCTTGATGTACGCCTCCAGATCACTCAGGTATTCGTACAGCGCGATCGCCGAATTGTGCTCGGCGTCGTCGCTGCTGTGGATGAGCGTAAACGTCTCCGCGCGGCTGGCGACGGCGAGCGATTGCAGGGCGGCGCGGTATGGGCTCTTCTTCAACTGCTCGTGATACTGAGCGCGGAAGAAGTCGTAGGCGTCCGGGTGCTCTTCGAGCACTTTCCACGCCTTGACCGGCGGGCCCAGGTGCGGGAGGACATGGTCCACCTGGCACCATTCGCGGAGGTCCTTGGTCAAGCCGATCGGCTCGACCCACAGCCGCTGCCCGTCATCTTCTTCGATGGCTTCCAGCAGATGCTTGACCTTGATCATCGCCGCTGCTCCTTTCAGTTCGGGAGGCCAAACCCGCGGCCGATGCGGTTTGCTCCCACTAATAAGACGATAGATAGTTCGTGAAGTTGTGCACGATTACGGAATTCGTCAGGGCTCATAATCGAGTAGGATTTCAGCCACGGGGCGACCGTCAGTTGCGCGGCGAAGCGCGGGAGGCGCGAATGCGGACGAGGGTAACTGCGTTGACCGCGGTAATGAGGCTGGCGTTGACGGCCTTGCTGTCCTGCGCTCTCGCCGGTAGCGGCTGCGGGCGGCGGGAAGCGGACGTTGCCGTCGATCTGACCACGCCGCGCAGCGCTGCAACAGTCTTTACCCGCGCACTCGAGTCCGGCGACGCCGCCACCGCGAAATCCGCCGCCTACGCGGGCGGCCTCGAGATCGAATGGGTCGAAGCGATGGCGCAGGCGATGTCCGGCATGCGCCAGCTCGTCGCCGCCGCCGAGGCAAAGTTCGGGAACGAGGCGAATTCGCTCGTCGCCGGGCGGCAGACGCTGCGCATGTCCGGCGCGCTTGCCGCCGCCGAGGTGCAGATGAACGGCGAGCGTGCGACGATCGTGCCGGCCGGCGACAGCATGAAAATCCCGATGAAGCAGATCGACGGGAACTGGAAGATCGACGTCGGCGCCCTGACGCGCGGCGAAGACATCACCAGCATCGTGAAGCAGCTCCGGGCCGTCGGCGAAATCGCGCCGCAGATGAGCAAGGACGTCGAGGCGGGAAAATTCAAGACCGTCCGGGAGATCCAGCGCGCGATGGCGCGTTCGGTGGCGGAACGCGTCTCCGGCGTGCCGTCAAGGGTCCCGACGACGATCGAGGCCACGCCCGTCGAGGAGTTCGCGCCTGACCCGCTTTAGCCGCCGACCGCGTGCGCGGGCGCGCGTTATTCGCGCCCCCCGAGCGTCGAGCGGTTGTAGAAGAAGATCACGCCCAGCGAAATCGCCGACAGCGCGATCACGCCGGGCCATGCCCGGGCGAGATCGCCGGCAACGTAGTCGTTGTAGATCGAGATCGGCAGCGTCTGCCGCCCGGGCAGGTCGCCCATCACCATGATCGTCGCCCCGAATTCCCCCAGCGCGCGGGCGAAGCAGAGCATCAACCCGCTGGCGATCCCGCGCCGCGCCAGCGGCAACGCGACGTGCCAGAAGACTTGCAGCCGATTCGCGCCCATCAGGCGGGCGATGTCTTCCATCTCGCGTTCGACGCTCGCGAAGGCGGACTTGGCCGGCAGGTACAGCAGCGGCAACGCCACGATCGCCGACGCCAGCACCGCGCCGTGCCAGTTGAACAGCACCGAATAGCCAAAGACGCCGTCCAGAATGCGCCCGATTGAGCTGCGCGTGCCGACCGCGATGAGGATGAGATACCCAACGACGGTCGGCGGCAACACGAGTGGAACGACCAGGATCGCTTCGAGGATGCTCCTGCCCGCGAACGTTTTTCGCGCCATCGCGTACGCGAGCGGGATGCCGACGATCACCACCACGACCGTCGCCGCCAGCGCGACCTTCAGCGACAGCATCAGCGGGGGCCAAAGCGATGGCTTCCGCGCCGCATCCGCGGGCGCGGGCGCGGGCGCGAATCCTTCCGACGACAGCATCTTCTGCGCCGCCGGCGTCGCCAGGTGTGCGAGCAGTCGCGCGGCCGCCTCGCGATTCGGACTGGTCGACACCACGGCGGCGACGTATCGGATCGGCCGATGCCACGCCGCCTCGGCCGTCGCGACGATGCGCGTTTTTCCCTGCGACTGCCGCGCATCGGTGGCGTAAACGATGCCCGCGTCGACTTCGCCGCGCTCGACGTAATCGAGGACCTGCCGCACGCTCGCGCCGTAAACGACGCGGTCGCGCACAGCATCGTCCAGCCGCAGATGTCGCAACGCCTGCGACGCATACTCCCCCGCCGGCACGGTCTTCGGCTGGCCGATCGCGATCCGCTTCAGCTCCGGCCGCACGAGATCGGCGAACGAGGAAATGTCGAGTCGTGAGCTGCCCGGCACGATCAGCACGAGCGAATTGCCGGCGATGACGCGGCGCGTCGCGGGATCGACCAGCTTCTGCAACTCCGCCTGGTCCATCTGTTCATCGGAGGCGGCGATGAAAACATCGACCGGCGCCCCTTCGCGAATCTGCGCCAGCAGGTGCCCGGTAGCCCCGAAATTCAGCACGACTTTTTCCGCGTGATCCCGCTCGTACGCCGCGGCGATGGTCGTCAGCGATTCCTTGAGGCTTACCGCGGCGGAGACGGTGATCGTCCCGGCGTGCGCGGCGTGCGCGACAAGGAATAGAAATACAGAGGCAATGACCAGGCGCATCCCAAGTCGTTATATCCCTCGCGATATAACGGATCAATCGCCTTGTGACGCGACGGATCGGCGGAAGTGTTCGGCGGCGTGGTCAAGCATCGTTTCGAGCTGCACCTGCAAATCGCGGTACGCCGACAGGACCGCCCGCCCGCGCGGCGTCAGCTTTGCGCCGCCACCGCGCTTGCCGCCGATTGCGGTGGTGACCAATGGTCCCGGCCAGCGGCGGTTCATCGCGTCGAGCAGCAACCACGCGCGGCGATAGCTGAAGCGCAACCGCCGCGCCGCCTGCGAAAGCGAGCCGCTCGCCTCGATTTGTTCCAGAAGATCCGCGCCCGCTTCGGTGATCGCCGCGACGCTGCGGATATCGATCCACACCCGCCCGCGCAAGGTCGGCGCTGTTTTCGCAAGTGAGGTTGATCCCGATTTTGCGCGTTTGGACATGGCGTGGGGCTCGCGCGGCGGTGCGGGCAAGCAAACAAGCAAGCGAGCGGCGCGGGCTACACTTCGTCCGCTTCCTCGGTCGAGACAATGACTTCCGTCGCCTTGATGATCGCCACGGCCGGCGAGCCTTTCTTCAGCCGCAACCGCTTGGCGGAGGATACGCTGATCAACGAGACGATCTCCATCCCGCCGCCAATATCGATCACGACCTCGCTCATGACTGCGCCATGGCGGACGGATCGGATTCTTCCCGGGAACTGGTTTCGTGCGCTGATGGGCATGGGAAATGGTCCTCCAGTAACAGGTGAAACAGCTCAATTCGGCCCGCTTGATTAGCCGATGAATCTAACCAGAACCGCGGATTTTTCGCTTGTTGCTCGGCGGCGTCGGCGGTTAGATTTACCTCTCAGGTGGCGGGTTCGTCATCGGCGTCTTGGAAAAAGCAACTCTCGTGTTAGCGTCCTTCCTTCGTCCGCAGCCCTCCCGCATCGGTTGGTGTGTCAACCTCTTTCGCTCAGGCCCGGAAAGAACCATTTAGCACAAGCGGGGCCACAGTCTACCCATCATCAGGAGATGCACTAATGGGTAAGAAGCTTTACGTTGGGAACCTGAGCTACCAGGTCGATAGCTCGGAGCTGGAACAACTGTTCGGCCAGCACGGCACGGTTGTTTCCGCCCAGATCATCAACGACCGTGACACCGGCCGATCCAAGGGGTTCGGATTCGTCGAAATGGGGTCCGATGAGGAAGCCCAGGCGGCGATCGCAGCCCTGAACGGTCAGGAACACGGCGGCCGAGCCCTCACTGTTAACGAAGCCCGTCCGCGCGAAGATCGCGGGGGTGGCGGGGGTGGCGGCGGCGGCGGTGGCGGTAGTCGCGGCGGCTTTGGTGGTGGCGCCGGCGGTGGTGGCCGCGGCGGCTTCGGGGGCGGCGGCGATCGCGGGGGCGGCGGCGGCAGCTACGGGGGCGGCGGCGGACGCGGGGGTGGCGGACGCGATCGGTACTAATCTCTTGATCTAACCGCTTGTTCAACTCACATGAGCCCCCGCACACCTCGGCGTGCGGGGGTTTCTTTTTTGTTAGTGGTTAGTTGTTAGTCGTTAGTTGATGCCGGTCCCGTGCTTTTACAACTAACCACTAACAACTAACCACTAACATCAATACGCGTGCTCGATGTTCAGCGCGCGGACGATGTCCACCGTCGCCTTGCTTTTGTTCAGCGTATAAAAGTGCAGGCCGTCGGTGTCGTTGAAGAGAAGGTCGCGGCATTGCATCGTCGCGTACTCGACGCCGACGCGGTGGACGGACTCGGGGTCGGCTTCGACTTTTTCCAGCTTGGTCAACAGCCGGTGCGGGATCTTCGCGCCGCACAT
Organism: Phycisphaerales bacterium; assembly: GCA_034666045.1. Taxonomy (GTDB): domain Bacteria; phylum Planctomycetota; class Phycisphaerae; order Tepidisphaerales; family Tepidisphaeraceae; genus JAICTV01. Next base: position 7,552 of record JAXDMN010000122.1, read on the forward strand.
GCTGATGAACCTCTTGATCTGGCCGACGTTCAGGATCGGCATGATGCCGGCGACGATCGGGACGGTGATGCCCATGGCGCGGGCGCGGTCGCGGAACGTGTAAAAGTCATCGTTATCGAAGAACAACTGCGTGACGACGAAGCACCCGCCGTTGTCGACTTTGCGCTTCAAATATTCGAGGTCGCGCGTCTTGTTGAGGCACTGCGGGTGCCCTTCCGGGTAGCCGGCGACGCCGATGCAGAAGTCGTAGCGCGACCGAATGAACGCGGTAAGCTCGTCGGCGTTGCCGAATCCGCCCTCGGTTTTGACGAAGACACTTTGGCCTGCCGGCGGATCGCCGCGCAGCGCTAACACGTTGCGGATGCCGACGCGCCACAGGTCGTCGAGGATGCCGGCGATTTCGTCGGCGGTGTGGCCGACGCAGGTCAGGTGGGCCATAGAGCGGATGCCGATTTCCGTCTGGATTTTCTCGACCAGCTCGACGGTTTTCTCGCGCGTCGAGCCGCCGGCGCCGTAGGTGACCGAGACGTAGCTTGGCCGCAGCGGGCGGAGGTCTTCGATGGTCTGGTAAAGCTGCTTGAAGCCGGTCTCGTTCTTCGGAGGGAAAAACTCGAACGAGACGGCCGGCTTGCCGCGACCGAGAATCTGATCAATACGCATTGCGTCGGAAAGTATATGAAAAAGAGCGCCGCGTCTCACCAACGCGGCGCTCTATCGCATTCATCCCTCCGGTGCGAGGCGCCTTTCAGTCCGCCTCGCGGGAAGCATGCGTCCCTTGCATCATCGACCCGAAAAGCGGGTCGGTTTAGCAGCTCGTGTTTGGCTAAGCGCGGGCTTTAGCGCCAGGGGCTGAAGCCCCCGGCTTAGCTCTGATGGGGTCTAGTACGCGAAGCTCACCCCGACTTTTCCGAGGAACTCGTTGCTCTCGCCGCCGTCGTTGGTCAGTTCGGCGCTGTCGGCGAAGAGCTGGATGTACTGCACGCCGCCGGTCAGCGTCCAGGTGCCGAACTTGCCGGTGTCGCCGAGCGGGACGCTGGCGAACAGGCCGATCGAGCCGTAGCCGAAGAACTCGTTGCCGCCGCTGCTGTCGAGGTAGTAGTCGTCGATGCTGCATCCGAGCACGACCGGGACGGAGAGCGTGACGGGCTTGCCAGCGACATTGCCGGCGGCAAAGGACGGCCCGATGCCGAGCTCGAGATAGGAGTCCTCGGTACCGTTGCCGTCGGCGGTTTCAAAGTAGACGGCGACGTACGGCTTGAGCGCGAAGTCGAAGCCGTTTCCTTTCATGAAATCGGTGTCGTCGTAGGCGACCTTGAAGCCGAGCTCCTGGATCGTCTGGAAGGCGCCGTTCGGATAGGTGTAGAACGTGTAGACGGCGCCGACGGTGAATTTCCCGAAGACGAAATCGAGTCCGCCGAACGCATCGGACTCGTACCAATCACTGTTGCCGCTGCCGGAGGCAAGCGTCTTCTTGCTGTGGAGACTGTTCCACGTGCCGACGTAGGCGTTGAGGGTGAAGTTGTCGTTGGAGACCAGGGCCGCGGTGATGGTGGCGTACGGCTGAAAAATCAGCCCTGTGTCTTCCTGGTTGTAGCCACGGAAGAAGTAGGCGGTGGTCCAATCGACGCCGCCGGTGAGCGTGAGCGCGCCGGGATTCGGGTCGTACGGCTCCGTCGTCGCTGCTGCGTCCTGCGCATGGACAAAAGATGGAGCGGCCAAGGCGGCTGCTGCGGTGACGGCCAGACTCCACAAGAACCTCTTCATCGCGAATCTCCTTTTCCCGCTGAGCGGGACGGGTGTGAAATGAGCGCGGGCGCGGGCGAAACTTTGCCGAGAAACCCCGTGAGCCCGGATATGCCAGAACAATTCCGGTGCCACAGCCTAAATTTGTCGCTGCCGATGCAGAAATCACGCCCAAGTAATCAACAGCCGCGCAGGGATTAAGCAGCGGCGGTTAGTGGCGTTTACGATTGTTGAGAAATGGCGCACTTCCGGCGTCCGCCGTTGCGTCCTATGATTTGAGCGCACCGGCTTTCTTACTCGCCGGAAAGGCAGTCGAGACAATGAGTTTAGTCTGGCAACAACCCCTCCCGGAGATCTACACGCAACTGTCCGACGCAGAGCTGCGCCTGCGCATCGAATCCGCCCGCCAGACGCTGGGGAACCGCCTCGTCATCCTTGGGCATCACTATCAGCAGGACGCCGTCATCGACTTCGCCGACTTCACCGGCGACAGCTTCGAGCTCTCGCGCAAGGCCGCCGATGCAAAGCACGTCGAGTACGTGATCTTCTGCGGCGTCCATTTCATGGCCGAGAGCGCGGACATCCTTACCGAAGAGCACGTCCACGTGATGCTCCCTGACCTCGGCGCCGGCTGCTCGATGGCAGACATGGCGAACCTCGACCAAACCCTCGACGCGTGGGCCCAGCTCCAGGAAACGTGCACCGACCAAAGAATCGTCCCGATCACGTACATGAACAGCAGCGCCGCGATCAAAGCGTTTGTTGGGGAACACGATGGCGCAGTCTGCACGAGCAGCAACTGCCGCAACGTCCTCGAATGGGCGCTCAAGGGTGGCGCAACCGCGGCTTCCGAAGCCGGGGGATTGCAATCCCCCGGCTTGCGCCGAAAGGTAAAGATCCTCTTTTTTCCGGACCAACACCTCGGGCGCAACACCGCGTACGCAATGGGTTATCCCTTGGACAAGATGGTCGTCTGGGACCCCAAGCAGGACTTGGGTGGCAACTCCGAGCGTGATCTCCGTGAAGCCGACTTCGTGCTCTGGAAAGGCCACTGCTCCGTCCACGCGCTCTTCCGTCCGGAGCACATCGACCAGGTGCGCGCGAAATACCCGGACATGAGAGTGATCGTCCACCCCGAGTGCAAGTGGGAAGTCGTCCAGAAGGCCGACATGGCCGGCAGCACCGCCTACATCGTCAAGCAAGTCGAAGCCGCCCCGCCGGGATCGCAGTGGGCGATCGGCACCGAGGTTCACCTCGTGCATCGCCTGGCGCAACAGCACCCGGATCAGAAGATCATTGTCTTGAGCGACTGCCAGTGCCTGTGCACGACGATGTTCCGCATTGATCTGCCGCACGTGTGCTGGGCGCTGGAGAATCTCGTCGAAGGAAAAGTCGTCAACGAGATCAAGGTGGATGCGCACACGCGAAAATGGGCGACGGTCGCGCTCGAGCGGATGCTGGCGATCAAGGGGACCGGCAATCCGATCGGCAAGCAGCAGCCGGTGGGGACGACGGTGGATTGAGCGTTCACGTCATCGCTCCGTCGCGAGCTCGATGGTGGGACTTCGCTTGAAACCGATGCGCTGCGCGACGATTTCATACGCGGCCGACGGGTCGACTTCGACCGGAGCGGTGTAGACGCTCCACGAGGCTTCGCCGCGCTTGCGGTAGCCGATCGAGGCGCCTTCGGTGTCGCAGGCGATCGTCAGCACGCCGCCGGTGAGCACCGGGATGGGCGTGGACGTCCGCGGCTGGATGCCATCGGGCGGCCAGAGGCGCTCGCGGACCATTTTTGATTCCGGCTGGATGAGGCCCAGGTCGTTTGTGTCGGCCGTCCATCGCTCAAGGGCAGCGCGCATGTCGGCGATGCGTTGCTTGTGCTTTGCGTCGTCGATCAGGTTACGCGTCTCGTGCGGGTCGGTTCGGTTGTCGTAAAACTCCTCGGGCGGCTTGCGCTTCGAGACGATCTGCCAGCGCACCGGCATCGCATCATCGCCTTCACGCAGCGCGTCGAGGTCCTTCATCATCGCAATGTGGTCGCGAAACGCGATCGACGGAAGGTGCGGCACCAGCGGCATCAGGTAACGCACTTAACGATATTGCCCGTCGCTCACCGAGCGGACGGTGTCTAGCACGGCGTCCATCCGGTCCTGCGTCGAGAAGACGTACGGCGGCGGATCCTGCTGAAATTCGCCGAGGAACGCGCGGCCGCGCATGTAGGTCGGCGGTTTGAGGCCGCAGAGGGAAAGCATCGTCGGGGCGAAGTCGATGAAGCTGACGAGTCGGTCTTCGATCGTGCGCGCGCCAGTGCGGTCCGGGAAGCGAACGAGCAGCGGCACGCGCAGGCCGCTGTCGTAGCTGCTGCGCTTCCCGCGCGGCAGGCCGACGCCGTGATCGCTGAAGAAGATCACGACGGTTGAATTCAGCAGTCCCTGGCGCTCGAGTTCCGCGATCTTCTCGCCGACCCACTTGTCCATCGCAACGATGTTGTTGTACGTCTGGGCCAGCGTCTCGCGGACGGCGTAAGTGTCCGGGTAGTACGGCGGGATCTTCACGTTCGCCGGCTTCACAACGTCCGCGCGCTTCGGCGCATCGGGAAACGCCTGCGACTCGTGCGTGAAGTTGCAATTGAACACTGCAAAAAACGGCTGGTCCGGCTTGCGGTTGCGATAGTGCGCTTGCCCGGATGAATCATCCCACGCCGTCGGCGGCGCGCGGAACTGGTAGTCCTCCTTCGCGTTGTTCGTCGTGTAATACCCCGCGACGCGGAGGAACTCCGGGAAACAGCGCACCCGCGGCGGCGGCACGGCTTCGTAAATCGGAATGTTGTCGTACGCGTGCGGATCGCGCTCAAGCGCTTCCTTGCTTTGCGAGCCGTTGCGCATGTGCATCGCGCCGGTGCTGGTGGCGTACAGGCCGGTGATCAGCGTGTGACGCGCAGGGGCGCAGACCGGCGACGTGGCGAAGGCGTTCGTGTAGCGGATGCCTTCGCGCGCCAGGCGATCGAGGTTCGGCGTCGGCGCGGTCTTGTCGCCGTAGCACGCGAGCCATGGGCTCATGTCTTCCACGGTCAGGCACAGGACATTGAGCGGCCGCGGACGCGTGGTCGGCTCTGCGGCGGCGGCGCGGGTGAGTGAGGCGGACGAACAGAGAATCAGCAGAACGAATAGCGAATGCCGCATGCGTTTCAGTCTACCGCGCCGCGGAAAATCGTTGCATTCCGCCGCCGCGCTCGTAAAGTGATCACGCCTATTCAACCTGGAAAGGAGGCGACATATGACCGTCATCATCACGACATCCGCAGCCGTATTGCGCCTCGACAGGCCCGCCCGCTAGGCACGTTCTCCGCATTTTGAACACGCCCAAGCGGCCGCCCCGGGAGGCGGCCGATTTCGTTTTATTCGTGAACCACGTTCACAGGAGGAAACCCATGTCTGTCCCCGTCCGCGCTCACCGTTTGTCGAACCGATCGATTTCACCCAACACACGAAGGAAATCCCATGACTCGGGATGAACAACCGATCCTCTACGCGATGCTCGACTCGTTTCTCGACTCGGGCGTCATCAGCGAAGTGATGGAATTCGTCAAAGGCGGCAAGGAAGCGACAGTGTTCCGTTGCCGCGCCGGCGGCGATGCGCCCCAGCAGAAGTTTTACGCCGCGAAGGTCTACCGCCCGCGGAAATACCGGCGATTCCGCAACGATGCGGCTTATCAGAATGGCCGCGTGATTCTCAGCTCGCGTGCGCGCCGCGCGGTGGCGAAGCGAACGGAATTTGGCCACGAGGTGCACCAGGGTCTCTGGGTGGCGGCGGAGTACGAGACGCAGGAGATGCTGTTCGCCGCCGGCGTCGACGTCCCGCGACCGATCGCCTGCAACGGCGACGCCATCCTGATGGAATGGATCGGCGACGCCGACGCGCCGGCGCCGCAATTGAAGGACGTGAAGCTTCAGCCGCACGAGCCGCGGCCGATGTTGCAGCGACTGCTCCGCAACGTCGAGACGCTGTTGGCGCACAACCGCATCCACGGCGATCTTTCGCCGTTCAACGTGCTGTACTGGAACGGCAAGGCGATCCTGATCGACTTCCCGCAGGCGGTCGACCCGCGCATGAACGGCGAATCCTACGCGCTGCTGTATCGCGACATCGACAACCTGTGCCGGTATTTTTCGAGGTACGGCGTCGAGATGAACGTGACGCGAATCGCCGGCGCGATGTGGGAGAAGTTCGTCCGGGGGCAGTTGTGACCGCGCTCTCGCGCGATCACCCGGTCAGCTTCTGAATGACGTCCTGCAGCTTGACGAAGTTGATCGGCTTGGTCAGGTGCTGCTCGAAGCCGGCTTCTTCGCTTCGGCGGACGTCTTCGGGTTGGCCAAAGCCGCTGAGGGCGATCCCGCGCGTGCCGTGGCGGCCGCGCAGGTGGCGCATCACCTCGGTGCCGCTGCCGTCGGGCAGGCCGATGTCGGAGACCAGCAGGTCGAAGTTCTCCCGCTCGGCCAGCGCGAGCGCATCGCGGACGGTGCTGGCGGTGGTGACGGCGCAGCCGAGGCTCGCGAGCAGGCGGGTCATCACCGTGCGCGTGTCATCATGGTCCTCGAGCAGCAGCACGCGCAGTGACGAGAGGTCTCTGGCGCCCGCGGCGCTCGCGGCAACGTCCGGCGCAACTGCCGACGCCGGCGCGGTCGCCAGCTCGACGAAGAATGCGGCCCCGCGGCCGACGCCTTCGCTGGCGGCGCGGATCGCCCCGCCGTGCATCTCCACCAGCGAGCGCGTGATCGACAAACCGAGCCCAAGCCCACCGAAACGCCGCGTCGTCGTCTGCTCCGCCTGCTCGAACGGGTCGAACAGCCTCTCAAGAAATTGCTGCTCGATCCCGATGCCGGTGTCGCGCACCTCAACCTGAAGCTGCCCGCCCGCCAGGTCCGTCGTGCGGACCGAAATCGTCCCGCCCGCCGGCGTGAACTTGATCGCATTGGCAATGAGGTTCTGGAAGATCTGCTGCAACCGCCCCATGTCGGCCCAGACGTGATGTTGCCGCGCGCGCAGCGCGACCGACGACTCCAGTCCCTTCGCATCCATCTCCGGCTGAAACATCGCCAGCGTGTTGCGCAGCGACAGGTGGACATCGACGATCTCGAAGTGGAGCTCGACCTTGCCGCGGCTGATGCGCGTGAGGTCGAGCAGATCGTCGACGAGCCGGGCCTCGGTCTCGACGTTGCGGCGTAGCATTCCGATCTCATCGCGCAGCGCGTCCGGCAGATCGGTACGGCGCTCGAGCAGGCTGAGCGCGCCGAGCACCGGCGTGAGCGGCGTGCGCAATTCGTGAGAGAGCACGCTGAGGAAATGGTCTTTCGCGCGGCTGGCGGCTTCAGCGAGTTCCTTCGCCTCTTCCAGCTCGCGTTGGGTTTTCTTCTGCGCAGTGATGTCGCGCGCGATTTTTGACGCGCCGACGATCACGCCGTCTGCGCGGCGGATCGGCGAGATCGTCACCGAGACGTCAATCAGCTCGCCCCTCTTGCCGACGCGAACCGTCTCGAAATGATCGACGCGCTCCCCGCGACGCAGGCGCTCCAGGATCGATTGCTCTTCGTCCTGGCGCTCGGTTGGAATGATGACAAGCATCGGGCGGCCGATGACTTCCTCGGCGGTGTAGCCGAAGATCCGCTCGGCGCCCGCGTTCCACGTGCGAATGATGCCGTCGAGCGTCTTGCTGACGATTGCGTCGTCGGAGGATTCGACGATGGCCGCGAGGCGGAGCGCGGCTTCCCGGAGCAATGCGGGTTGTGCTTCCGCCGACGAGAGCGTCAGCTCAGGCGCATCCGCATCGCCGGCGCGATCATGTGACTCGTTCATTAGCTCTGTTTTGGCCGCTGGTACTGACAACCGGGGCGCACCACCACATTGGTGGTTCGCACACGGGCGCACGTCGCCGCTCCGAATCGCCATGTTAGCCATGGCCGCCGGACTAAGGGAACGGCCGATATCTAGGCGTGGGAATGGGTATAGCAAGGTGGATCGCTGCAGGGAAAGGATTCCATCAGCGCTTCGTCCACCTCATCCAGCGCGCAGGAACTCTGCGGGCGCTGGCGAGGCTGCATCTCTTCCGCCGACACCCAAGGCGTCGGGCCGTGGTTCGTCGGCTGGCCATCGTTGGTCTCGGTCAATTCGAATGTCTGAATCATCCAACACCTCCCAAAACAACCTCTTCCCCTCGATGGCTCACACGACGCCATGAGAAAAAGAGCAAACGCAGGGCCAAGTCCGACCATGTCGCGCTGAATCGTTGCGCAAGCGTTGGATTTTCAAGCAGTTGTATACACCGAGGGACGTGTCCGAGCCCGCGGGTGTGCCGCATCGCCGCTGTGACGGGCTAATTGGCGGAGCGTGGGCCTTCGGGCGGCGCGGCGTCGTGCGGGGTCAATTCCCACTGTTCAGGCGCGAACGGATGTATTCAGCGCGGGCTTGGCGGCGGACGTCGCCGTCCAGCCGTTTGCCCTGAATCTTCTGGAGGTGGGCCGGCTGCGTGAGCAGGAACAGTTCGTTGATCGTCCGGACGTCGATATCCTTGATCCGCCCGAGGTTCACCCCGAGCCGCAGGTGGCTCAGCATGCTCAGCGTGTCCTCGCTGGTGATCAGCCGTGCGTGACGCAGCGTGCCCAGGGCGCGGAAGACCTTGTCGTCGAGGGCGACTGTCTTGTCGTTCAGCAGCGTGCGGCGGGCGTGGTGTTCGTAGTCGATGATCTTTGGGATCACCAGGTGCTTGAAGTCGCTGATGATCTCTTCTTCGCTCTTGCCGAGCGTCGTCTGATTCGAAATCTGATAGAAATCCCCGGTCGCTTCCGTGCCCTCGCCATAGAGGCCGCGAACGGCCAGACGCATGTCCTTCGCGGCGCGGAACACCTTTTCGATTTCGCTCGTGAGCTTCAGGGCCGGCAGGTGGAGCATCACGCTCACGCGGATACCGGTGCCGACATTCGTCGGGCAGGCGGTGAGGTAGCCGAAGCGGGGATGGAAGCTGTAATCGAGCTTGGCCTCGAGCGCGTCGTCGATCTTGTTGATCTGTTCCCACGCCTCTTCGAGCTGCAGGCCGCTGCGGAGGACCTGGATGCGCAGGTGGTCCTCCTCGTTGATCATGATCGAGACGGTTTCATTCTCGCCGACCGCGACGCCTCGCGCGCCTTCGGCGGCGGCGTGGGGCTTGCTGATCAGGTGGCGTTCGACCAGTAAATCACGGTCTGTCTGCGGGGCTTGCTCGAGATCGACATAGAGCGTCTGCGGGGCAATCTGAGAATTGAGGATCGTGTCGCGCGTCTTGTGCTCGATCGTCGTGCGCTGCCCGCGCGAGCAACGCGCGAGAAACGGATAGCCGGCGATGTTGCGCGCGAGGCGAATGCGCGAAGAAATAACGACTTCGCTCATCGGCCCGCTTCCGCGGAGCCATTCGCCGGCGTGACTGGTCAGGTCGGAAAGCTTCATTTACGGATTTATCCTTCGGCCTGTTTGATTTGATCGCGCAACTTCGCGGCGCGTTCGTAGTCTTCGCCTTCGACGGCTTTTGCGAGTTCTTTTCTAAGCTTGGACACGTCGAGCTGCCGCTTCATCGGCACGCCTGTGCCGCCGCGGCGGGTGGGGACTTTGCCAACGTGATGCGTCGCGCCTTCATGCGCCCGTTGCAGCAGCGGCGTCAAGTCTTTCTCGAACGCGGTGTAATCGTTGGCACAACCAAACAGCCCGCCCTGACGGAATTCCGCCCAGGTGATGCCGCACCCTTCGCACGCGGCTTCCGTGCCCTTCTGCAGCCCGCTGTGGGCCATCACGAAGTTGGTCAGCAGTTCGTTGATCGGCGTGTGGGATTTGACGGGAAGGCCTTCGTTCTGCGCGGCGCATTGCTCGCACAGGTGCTTTTCGATTTTCTTGCCGTTGCGGATCTCCGTCAGGTGAACCGTGGCCGGCTTGTTGCAGTTGTCACATTTGAGCATAGTGCGCGCGGCCGGCGCAGGTCATCTGCGGCGCGGCCACCTCCAGCCAATCGTATTTCGCCCGATAAACAGCGTCAATCGACGCACCATTCTGTTATTCGGCAGCTACGGCCTATAGATCGCAGAATTTGCTGCGGTTTCCCAGACTTCGACTGATTTGACACGCAAGACAGGCGGAAGTTGCAGACTCCTGCCGATGTGCAGGGCAACATTCTCGGTCGTCGGGTTCAATCCGGACTTGAACGGCTCCACGTCGTTGAGATGCGTGTTGTGAATCGGAGCGATGATCCGATCAAGCAGCCGCTCGAGCTCGTGAAAATCCATCACCACGCCAATCGCGTCCAGACGCTCCGCTGACACGGTCACGACAACGATCCAGTTATGCCCGTGCAGCGGTTCGAGCGCGCCGTCGTACAGCCGAAGCTGATGGGCGGCGGAGAACTCGCGCCTCGCGGTGATCTCGAACGGCATCGTCAGGGTAATTCAACCGAAACCTGACACCTTGTCTATCGCGGCCGCGGGTCTATCGCGGCTTTGGCTCCAGCAGTCCGGCGAGCCGGTCGTAGCTCGCGGCGACGCCCTGCTCCATGCCGGATTTCACCACCGCGTCACGCGCGTCACACGATGCGTAGAGCATCGTCTGCGTCGCGGTGGTCTTTCCGCCCTGCTCAACGAGGACGAGTGTGCCGACGGCCTCGCCCGGATACCACGCCTGATCGAATTTCTCCGTGGCGACGACCCGCTCCGGCGCGATGATT
>JAXDMN010000123.1:0-10813 GCA_034666045.1 Phycisphaerales bacterium
TCGCCATGCTGCTCGAGAACGTTTCGCCCAGCGAAGCGAAAGCCATCGCCGACCGCGCCCGCGCCGCGGTGTCGGCGTATCGCTTCTTCCACCAGGACAAGAGCTACGACACGAGCGTCAGCATCGGCGTCGTCCCAATCGGCGCCGACGCGGACACGCGCAGCGTCATGGTGATGGCCGACACGGCGCTGCTCATCGCCAAGGACGAAGGCAAGAATCGCGTCGTCCTGTACGAGCAGAACAGCCAGATTTTCTCGAAATTGACCGAATCCAGCCGCTGGGCGACGCGCATCAAGGACGCCCTGCGCGACAACCGTTTCGTGCTGCACTACCAGCCGGTCGTGCGCCTCGCGACGGGCGAAGCGGACCATTTCGAGGTCCTGCTCCGTATGCGCGACCACGACGGCCGAATCATCTCGCCCGGCGCGTTCCTCCACGCCGCCGAGCGCTTCGGGCTGACGCCGCGCATCGATCGCTGGGTCGTCGAGAACGTGTTGAACATCCTCGCTGGGCGCAAGGATGTGCGCATCTTCGTGAATCTGAGCGGCGCGAGCCTGTCCGATTCCGGCCTGCTCGACTTCATCGAGCAGAAGGTCAAAGGCGCCGGTCTGGCGAAGGGCCGGCTCGTCTTTGAAATCACCGAAACCGCCGCCGTGACCGATCTGCATCACGCGCAGCAGTGGATGAGCCGCCTGTCGGATCTCGGGTGCGAATTCGCGCTGGACGACTTCGGCGTCGCGTTCTCGAGCTTCACGTACCTCCGCGTCCTGCCGGTGCATTACGTCAAGCTGGACGGCTCGTACGTCCGCAACCTGGCGACCGACCCGTGCGACCGCGCCATGGTGCAGGCGCTGAACACGATCGCCCACGCGATGGGCAAGAAGGTCATCGCGGAATGGGTCGAGTGCGAAGCGGTCGTCAACGTCCTGCGCGACATCGGTACCGAGTTCGGCCAGGGCTATTATTGGGGCGAACCGCGTCCCGAGCCGCAGCGCGAGCTCGTCGCGGCTTAAACGTCGCCGCCGGCAATCGATTTCACATCGTCAGCACGACACGGAAGCGCGCCTTCCCGCTCATCATGCGCTCGAACGCTTCGGCCGCGCGGTCGAGCGGATAGGACTCGTTCATCGAGCGGACGCCGGTCTGCACGCTGAAGTTCAGCGTGTCCTGCGAATCAATCGACGTGCCGGAATACCATCCCTCGATCGCTCGGCGACCGGTGAGGAGCACGAGCGGCGAGGCCTCGAGGTTGTCCGCTGCGCCGAGCACCATCAGTCGTCCGTGCGGCGCGAGACCGGCGACGGTCGCGCTCATCGCGGGGCCGTGCGTGACCGTGGCGATGACGACTTTCGCGCCGCCGAGCTTCTGCAATTCCGCGGCCGGGTCAGCGGCCTGGCTGTCGATGTAATGGATCGCGCCGAGCTTGCGCGCTAGCTGCTCCTTGTCCTTGCCGCGCGCGATGCCCACCGTGCGGAACCCCATCTTTGCCGCGTACTGCACGCCGAGGTGGCCAAGCCCGCCGAGACCGAGGATCGCGACGAGGTCGCCCGGCCGCGCGCCGCTATTCCGCAGCGCGTTGAACGTCGTCAGCCCCGCGCACATCAGCGGCGCCGCGTCCGCCGCGGGCAATTCGGCGGGGACCACTGCGAGGGCGGTCACCGGCGCGATCATGTAATCGGCGTAGCCGCCATCGAACGCGATGCCGGTCACTTTTACGCCGCTCTCGCAGGCGAAGAAATCACCGCGACGGCAGTTGTCGCAATAACCGCAGTGCCACGCATGCCACCCGACGCCGACGCGCTGCCCGGTCTTCCAGCGCGGCGGGACGCCAGAGCCGAGCGCGTCGATCACGCCGACCACCTCGTGCCCGGGAACGCGCGGGTATTCGATGCCGGGGAAGAGCGCCTCCTTCGTGATGACATCGCTGTGGCAGATGCCGCAAGCCTGCACCTTGATGCGGACGGCGCCCGGGCCGGGCTCGGGGATCGGGCGCTCGATGAGTTCCAGTGGGCCGCCGGGACGGGCGACCTGTACGGCGCGCATGTTCGGCATGGGAAGCTCCCGCGGTATGAGTTTTTCGATTGCGCGGCGCGCGAGCGCGGCCACTGCGCCCCGATGGTAGGCGCGGGATGTGAGCCCGGGGATTTCTGCAGGGATTCCGCGGCGATGCGGCTACGCGTCCGCGTCCGGCTTCACGATCGGCCGCGCGGGCGGACGGGTGAACGCCAACGACTTGTCCGCGATCGTGTCGCCGGGCGACGGTGCGATCGTCGAATCCGCGCTGGTGTCGCGCGGCGTCGCCGTCGGCAGCGGACGCGTCGAGTGATGCGGCGTCGGCGGCCGGGCCTCGAGCGCCGCGCGCGTCTTCGCCGGCATCAGCAACGCCTCATTCGGATCGCTCGGCCGCGGCGGCGTGTAGCCGTGCGCGTGAAATTTTATCTTCGCATGCCCGATCGTAACGACGTCGCGATGATGCAGCGGCTGACGCTCGATGACGGCCTTGCCGTTGAGGAAGGTCCCATTTCGGCTGCCGAGATCGACGACCGCCCAGCCGTCCCCCTCGAGCGCCGGCTCGATGCGGCAGTGCGTGCGCGACAGCCGCGGATCGTCCAGCCAGACATCGCAGTCCAAGCTTCGCCCGAGCGTAACGGCGGCCGCCATGGGACGACGCTGCACTTCGGCGTTATCGACGACGACGGTTAAGAAAGCCGCTCCCCGTTCCTGGGGCGCGGCGTTGCCGCGGGCCATGCGCCTCATTGTACCTTCTTCGAACCATTCGCGCGGAAGCTGAAGTGCGGGAGTGTCGCAGCGGCCCGATAATCTGCACAAAATCGCATGTTTTTGCGGGCAATTCGCACGATTCCGTTTGCCGTTACAATCCCCGCGCATGCTATCGGTCGGCATCATCGGTTTCGGTCGGATCGGCGCGGAGCACGCAAGGTGGCTTCAGTCAGCGCAGGGAATTCGCGCCGTTGCGACAAGCGATCCGACACCGGCGCGGCGGGCGATTGCGGAGAAGGGCGGGTTGCGCGCGCACGACTCGGTTGACGCGCTGATTAACGATGAGAACGTCGACATCGTCCTCGTCTCCACGCCGACCGCGATGCATCACCAGCACGGATCCGCGGCGCTGGGTGCCGGCAAGCACGTGATGGTCGAAAAGCCGATGGCCCTCGACTTCGCGCAATCGAAATCCCTCGTCGAGTTCGCGGAGAGGCAACAGCGTGTCCTCAGCGTGTTCCACAATCGTCGCTGGGACATCGACTATCTCACGGTCAAGCAGGCGATCGACGCCGGGACGCTCGGCAATGTCTTCAATATCGAAAGTCGCATCGCTCAATGGGCTAGCTGCGTCGGCCCCGCCGCCCGCGAGTGGCGGCCCGGCTGGCGCAACGAAGCCGGCTTCGGCGGCGGGGGGCTTTATGACTGGGGCAGCCACTTCATCGACCAACTCTGGCGGATGATGCTGCCGGCGAAAGCCGTGCGCGTCTTTGCGCAGTTGCGCGGCAATGTGTGGACGAAGGATTGTGATGACCTCGCGCGCGTGTTGATCGATTTCGACAGCGGCGCCGTCGGCATGGTCGAAATCAATACGACAACCACCCGCCCGCTGCCACGCTGGCACATCGACGGCACGCGCGGGTCAGGCGAATCGCCGTACAGTCTCGCGTTTGATTTGAACATCTGGTCGCAGGTGACCTTCGCCCCCGCCGACGGCGCGGCGGCGGAGCTATTGCCGCGCGCGACCGAAAGCTTGAGCGAGACGCAGATCTGGGAACAGTTCGCCGCCGCCGTGCGCGGCGAAGAGGAACCCGCCGTCCTGGCGCGGAGCGTGCTGCCGACGATGACCCTCCTCGACGCCGCACGAGAGAGCAGCCGTCGTGGCTGCGCGATCGACGTTGACCTGCCTCAATAACGTGGCTTGGGCGTCTCGCCCGAGCGATTGCGGCGGCCAGCCGCTGGCGCGGTGAAAAGCTCGGGCGAGACGCCCAAGCCACGGTCAGGAAAATCAAAAGGTAAACTTCTCGCGCATCACGACGCGGTCGTTCTTCATTTCGACGCCTTCCCGCGCAAGAAGTGATTTCTTCTTCGCCAACCCGCCCGCAAAACCCGTCAGTTCACCGGTGCTGCCAACAACGCGGTGACACGGCACCGCCGGCGCATACGGGTTTTTGTTCAGCGCGTTGCCGACAGCGCGATACGCCTTGCACTTCAGCGCCCTGGCGATTTCGCCATATGTCGTGACCTTGCCTGCAGGGACGCGGGCGCACAGGGCCCAGACTTTCTGATTGAACGTCATCCCCGCAACGAGTTTGCCGAGTTTGATCTTCTCTTCCATCGCGGCCTTCTCCCTTTCTACGAACTGTACATCTCCATCGGCGGACAGGCGCACACGAGGTTGCGATCGCCGAATGGATTGTCGATGCGTCCGACGGCGGGCCAGAATTTTTTGTCCTTCACCCACGGGGCGGGGAACGCGGCGTCGCTGCGGCGATAGGGATGCGTCCAATCGTCCGCGACCACCGCCGCCGCCGTGTGCGGCGCGCCGCGCAGGACGTTGTCGATCTTGTCCGCCTGCCCGTTCTCGATCGCGCGGATCTCTTCGCGGATGCGAATGAGAGCGTCGCAGAATCGATCGAGCTCCTCTTTCGATTCCGATTCCGTCGGCTCGATCATGAGCGTGCCAGGCACCGGCCAGCTCATTGTTGGCGCGTGGAAGCCGTAATCCATCAGCCGCTTGGCGATGTCCTCGACCTTGACGTTTGCGGAGCGCTCGAACTCGCGGCAGTCGAGAATGAACTCGTGCGCGCAAAAACCCTCGCGGCCGCGGAAGAGGACCGGGTAATGCGACTCGAGTTTTTTCGCCATGTAGTTCGCGTTGAGAATCGCGACTTCGGTCGCGCGCGTCAGTCCCGGCCCGCCCATCATCGAGATGTAGATGTACGGGATGACCAGGATGCTCGCACTTCCGTGCGCGGCCGCGCTGACCATTCCCGCGCTTCCCTGCGGCGACGGAAGAAACGGCGCGAGATGCTTTTTGACCGCGATGGGTCCCATCCCCGGGCCGCCGCCGCCGTGCGGGATGCAGAAAGTCTTGTGCAGGTTGAGGTGGCAGACGTCGGCCCCGATGGTTCCCGGGCTGGTGAGGCCGACCTGCGCGTTCATGTTGGCGCCGTCCATGTAGACCTGGCCGCCGTGCTCGTGAACGATGCGGCAGATGTCGACGACGGTCTCTTCGAAGACGCCGTGCGTGCTCGGATAGGTGATCATCAGGCACGCGACGTTCTGCTCGTGCTGCTTCGCCTTGGCGCGCAGGTCATCGACGTCGATGTTGCCGCGGTCGTCGCAATTCACCGGGACGACTTTGAACCCCGCGATGACGGCACTGGCGGGGTTGGTGCCGTGGGCGCTGTTGGGGATGAGGCAGACGTTTCGCTGCGTATCGCGCGATTCGTGATAGCCGCGAATCGCGAGCAGGCCGGCGTATTCGCCCTGGCTGCCGGCGTTGGGTTGCAGCGAAACGGCGTCGAGGCCGGTGATTTCGGCGAGCCAGGATTCGAGTTTGCGGAAAAGTTCCTGATAGCCCTGCGTTTGATCCTGGGGCGCGAGTGGATGGAGCTTGGAAAACTCCGGCCAGCTCACCGGAAACATCTCGGCGGTCGCGTTGAGCTTCATCGTGCACGAGCCGAGCGGGATCATCGAGTGCGTCAGCGACAGATCGCGGGACTCGAGCTTTTTAATGTAGCGGAGCATTTCATGTTCCGCGTGATGGGCGTTGAAGACGGGATGCGTGAGGAAGGGCGAGGTGCGTTCGAATGCGGGGGATCGACGTCCGCTTTGCGGCGTTCCGACAATAACCTCGCCGTCCGTCTTGCAGCCGAACAGTTCCAGCAGGCTCACAACATCGGCGGGCGTGGTCGTTTCATCGCACGAGACCCCGACCGATCCGTCACCAAAAGCTCGCAGGTTGAAGCCGGCGTCGTGTGCTCGCTGAAGGAGAGCCGCGGCTTCGTTTTTATCCAGACGAACGCGAACAGTATCGAAGAAGTGGTCACTCTCCGAGACGCCGAACCCGTCCTCGAACAATCGTGCTGCCAGGTTGTTGGTCAAGTGGGTGACGCGCTGCGCGATTCGCTTCAAGCCTTCGGGTCCGTGCCAGACCGCGTACATGCTCGCCATCACCACGAGCAGCACCTGCGCCGTACAAATATTGCTCGTCGCTTTCTCGCGGCGGATGTGCTGCTCGCGGGTTTGCAGGGCGAGACGCAGCGCCGGCTTGCCGTGCACGTCTTTCGAGACGCCAACGATTCGGCCAGGCATTTTTCTCGCGTGTTCCTGTTTCGTGGACATGAACGCCGCGTGCGGACCGCCAAAGCCCATCGGCACGCCGAAGCGCTGCGCGGAGCCCACGGCGATGTCCGCGCCGAATTCGCCGGGCGGTTTGATGAGCGTGAGCGCGAGAAGATCCGTCGCGTAAACGACGAGCGCGCCGGCGGCGTGCGCTGCTTCGACGATGTCGGTGTAATCGACAATGCGGCCGTCAGTCGTCGGATACTGAACGAGAACGCCGAAGAGATTTGCGATTTGCGATTTGCAATTCGCGATTGGGGCGACGACGCACTCGATGCCCATTGACTTCGCCCGCGTTTGCACCACCGCGATCGTCTGCGGATGACAGTCATCCGCGACGAAAAACGTAGTCTTTTCCGGATCGCTCACGATGGACCGGCACATACCCATCGCCTCCGCCGCCGCGGTGGCTTCGTCGAGCAGCGACGAATTCGCCAGCGGCAGGCCGGTCAGGTCGGCGACCATCGTCTGGAAATTCAGCAGCGCCTCGAGCCGGCCCTGCGCGATCTCCGCCTGGTAGGGAGTGTACTGCGTGTACCAACCCGGGTTCTCGAGAATGTTGCGCTGAATGACCGGCGGGACGAACGTGTCGTAATACCCCTGCCCGATGAACGAGCGGAAGACTTTGTTCTTCTGCGCGATCTGGCGAAGCTCCGCGAGCGCTTCCATTTCGCCGCGCGGGTCGTGCAGTTGCAGCGGCCGCGGCAGGCGAATCGACGGCGGCACCGTCTTGTCCACCAACTCATCAAGCGACGCGAGGCCCAGCTCGCGCAGCATGGCGGCGATCTCGTCTTCGCTCGGGGCGATGTGCCGGGGGACAAAGGTGTCGTGCGGGATCGTGGCGGTGCTCGAAGCTGGCTTCGTCAGCGCGGGCGTCGCGGCGGGCGAATTCTGGACGTCGGTGGTCATCGCCCGAGATTGTAGTGGATCAGTGCCCGCTCTTCTTCAGGTAGTCATCCGTCGATAGCAGCTTCTGAAACTCATCCGGCGAAGACGGCTTGATCTTGATCATCCACCCTTTGCCGTACGGGTCGGAATTGACCAGGCCCGGATTGGCGGCGAGGTCGTTGTTGACGGCCGCGACGGTGCCGCCGACGCCGGTATACAGATCGCTGGTCGCCTTGACCGATTCGATCTCGCCCCAGCGTCCGTTGGCGGAAACTTTGTCGCCGACCTTCGGCAGTGAGACGTACGTGATGTCGGTCAGCTCGTCGGCGGCGAAGTGCGTGATGCCGAGAGCGATCGTTCCGTCCGGCTCCTGCCTGTGCCACTCGTGCGATTCGAGATAACGATAATCTTTCGGTGCGTCGGGCATGGTTTTCTCAAGATGTTTTTGAACTGGCTTTTTTGTAGAACGGCAACTTCACCACTTGGGCAGGAACGGTCGTGCCTTTCAAATCGACGGCCAGCGCTGTTCCTTCCGTTGCGCGATCCGCATCGACATACGCCATCGCGATGCTCTTTTGCAGCGTCGGCGAAAGCGTTCCGCTCGTCACTTCGCCGACGTTCTTCCCGTCGACGACGACCGGCGAGCCCTGACGCGCGATGCGTTTCCCTTCCAGCTCCAGCCCGATGAGTTTCCGCCGCGGCCCTTCCGCCGCGATCTTGCGCAGCGCTTCGGCCCCGACAAAATCCTTGTTCAAATCGACTGCGAACGCCAGCCCCGCCGACAGCGGATCGAAATTCTCCGTCAACTCGTGTCCGTACAGCGGCATGCCCGCTTCGAGGCGCAGCGTGTCGCGCGCCCCGAGCCCGGCGGGCTGGATCGTCGCGCCTTCCTTCTCCGTCTTGCCGCCGATCAGCTTCATGGCCATCGGCGCGACCTTCGCCGGGATGACGATCTCGACGCCGTCCTCGCCCGTGTAGCCGCTGCGGAAGACGGTGAACTTCAACATGCCCATGTAGTTGCCGGACTCGAAGTGGTAGCGCTTCATCGACGCCAGGTCGACCGGCAGCACGCCCGCCACGCGCTCGATCACCTTCGGGCCCTGCAGCGCGACCATGGCGGTGCTCTCGGTGTTGTCGGCCATGTCGAAATCGAGGTCATGCTGATGGCGGAACTGCGTGAAGTATTTGACGAGCCGCTCGCGGTTAGACGCGTTGCAGACGAGGATCCAGTTCTTGACGTCCTTGGAGACGATGACGTCGTCGATCACGCCGCCCGCTTCATTGCAGACCAGCGAATAGCGGCTCTGCCCGACCTTCTGGTCCGCGACGTTGCGCGTCAGCACGCGATTGAGAAACTTCGCCGCGTCCGCCCCGGAGAATTGCAGCCGCCCCATGTGCGAGACGTCAAAGATCGAGCCGCTGGTGCGCGTCTGCTGGTGCTCGTCGACGATCGAGCGGTAAAGGATGGGCATTTCCCACCCGGCAAACTCGACGAGTTTCGCGCCCGCCTGCACATGAAAATCATAAAATGGCGTCCGCTTGAGCATCGGCGGCGAACGTAGCCGAGCGGAGGTCATTTGTCATTAGACATTCGTCGGTGCGTGAACCGGTGGCGGGTTGTCATCGTGCGTACCACAAAAACCCAAAAGAATGTCATCCTGAGGTACTCCGAAGGATCTGCGTTCGTCGTCGCTCGGCGCCAGATCCTTGGGAGTACCTCAGGATGACAATTCTCCATCATCCAGTTTAACCCATCACGTCAATCATCTGTCGGCAGAACAATCGTGTCCTCCATATTCACCGGTGACGCGACGACTTTGCCGTCGCCGGTCGTGTAGATGTTGTCGCCTTTCACGCCGACGAAGGGGTTGGACTCGAACGACACGTGGCCGTCGCCGAACAACACGTTCTGCCCGTCCTTGTCGTGGTTGTTGCTGTTGGCGACCTTCATGTCGCGCGCGGACGACGTTGCCGTCGGTTTCAGAACCGCGTCGGCGGGGCCGGCGGTGCCGGGATTGATGTCGGCGGCGATGGCGAACTCGGGGCTCATGTTGGAAGTCCAGTAGATCTTGTCGTCCGCCGGCACCACGCCATCTTTCACGTATGGGTTGTGCATGCTGTACGAGAGGTTCTTTTTGACGTCGGTGAAGTTCGAGCGGTTGATCGCCAGGTTCGTGCCGCCGCCGTACGTCTCTTTCTCGGTATTTGAAGACGGGCAGTTGAAGACTTCCGGCCCGATGTCCTGCGTGCGCAGCAGGAGAAACATCGTGGCCGAGACGTCGTTCGGCTCGACGCCGACGAACGGATCGCTGGCCGCCGCGCCGGTGCCCCAGATGGGTTTCGGATCCGCGCCGCCGAGGTAAGTCACGCGCGGGTGCGTGCCGCGGTTGTCATTGGCGTAGAGCAGCAACGCCTGCCCGATCTGCCGGAGGTTGCTGGCGCATTTCACGCGGTTGGCGGTCTCGCGGCTTCCGCTGCGCGAGTAGCAGCCGACCATGATGCCGAGCCCGAGGCAGAGAAACAGCACGATCATGTCGATGTAAGTGAACCCGCGCCGCCGCCCATGGCCACCGCGCGTTTGTTGTTGATGTCGCGTCATATGACGCTCCTTTCGATTTTTTTGAATGTCGAGAGCGAATCGTCCGTCAATCATCCGTTGGCAACAGGATGCTGTCATTCGCATCCACCGGCGAAGCGGCGATCCTGCCGTCGCCGGTCGTGTAGATGTTGTCGCGATTGATGCCGACAAACGGGTTGGACTCCCACGCGACGTGACCGTCGCCGTAAAGGACGTTCTGCCCGTCCTTGTCGTGGTTGCTGGTGTTGGCGAGCTTCATCTCCACGGCCGATGACGTCGCCGTCGGCTTGAAGACGTTGTCACCCGCGCCGACCGTGCCGGGATTCTTGTCCGCCGCGACGGCGAAATCGGGGCCGATCGCGTTGTTCAGCTTGAACCCTTTGCCGATCGCCGCCACCGTCGGGTACGGATTCTGGTAGCTATAGCTGAGGTTCTTCTTGAAGTCGGAGAAGTTCGACTGCCCGATCGGCGCTGCATCGGGCGCGCCGCCGAACACGTCCTTCTCGTCGTTACTCGACGGACACGTAAACACTTCCGACGTGATGTCCTGCGTTCGCAGCAGGAGAAACAGCGCCGCCGTCACGTCATTCTCGGCCGGGCCGTCTTCCTTGAACGGCTGTGTCGCCGCCACGCCAGTGCCCCAGACCGGCACGGGCTCCTGCCCGTCCTTCACCAGCGACGCCCGGGTGCGCGGATACACGCCGCGGTTGTCGTTCGAATAGAGCAGGATCGCCTGCCCGATCTGGCGAAGGTTGCTCGCGCACTTCACGCGATTCGACCCACCCTCGTGCGTGTGCCTGCGGAAGGGCAGGAAGAACGCGATCCCGGCCACGATCAACAGAAGCACCACAAGCAGTTCGATGTACGTGAACGCGCGGCGGCATCTTCGCTGCGCGCACGGACATCCCCTGCGACTGATCAGTCGCGTCATACGACGCTCCTTTCGGCAAACCATGTCGCCTGTGCGGAGCGGATGCGAGCGGGATAGGCAGGGGG
>JAXDMN010000124.1:0-3330 GCA_034666045.1 Phycisphaerales bacterium
TCGGCTGGAGATCGTCGAGCGCCTTTCGCTCGCGGAATATTTCGCACTC
Organism: Phycisphaerales bacterium; assembly: GCA_034666045.1. GTDB lineage: Bacteria > Planctomycetota > Phycisphaerae > Tepidisphaerales > Tepidisphaeraceae > JAICTV01. The sequence goes on from JAXDMN010000124.1 coordinate 50, forward strand.
CATCGCCGAATCGACATCGCGCTCGACCCATTCCCGCACAACGGCGGCACGACGACGCGCGATGCGCTCTTCATGGGCGTCCCGGTGATCACGCGCGCGGGCGAGCTGGCGATCTCGCGCATGAGCTTGAGCGCGCTGGCGACGGTCGGTTTGAACGAGCTCGTCGCGGATTCGCTGCCACGCTACATCGAGCTCGCGACGGCGCTGGCGAACGATCTGCCGCGGCTGGCGGAGTTGCGACGATCGCTGCGCCCGCGCATGCAGGCTTCGCCGATGATGGACGCGGCCGCGTACGTCGCCGATCTCGAAGCGGCGTATCGCGAGATGTGGCGCACGTGGTGCGCGTCGGTACAGTGATGCGCACTGCCGTCGCCGACCGAAGGAGGGTTCGCCGCTGACGCTCGAGCAAGCGATTCATCTCGCGATCGATCACCATCGCGCCGCGCGCTTCACCGAGGCGGAGGCGCTTTATCGCCAGGTGCTCGCCGCTCATCCCGATCACCCGACCGCGCTCCACCTCCTCGGCCTGCTCGCGCACCAGGTCGGGCGGCACGATGACGCGTGCCGGCTGATCGAGCGCGCGATCGCGGTGCATCCGACCGCGGCGGATTTTCATTTTCACCTCGCCGAAGCGCGCTTCGCCGCCGGGGCGATCGATCCCGCGGAAGCGTCGTATCGCCGGGCGATCGAACTTCAACCCGATCACGCCGCCGCCCATAATTCGCTCGGGCATCTGCTTTTCACGCGTCAGCGCTTCGACGAGGCGCTTGATTGCTTTTTGCGGGCGATCGCGAACGCGCCCGGATTCGCACAGGCGCATTGCAATCTCGGCACCGCGCTGATGGTGAAGGGCCGCTACGCCGACGCCGTCGCGCCGTTGCGTCGCGCCGTCGAACTCGATGAAAAGCATGCGATCGCCCACGTGAACCTGAGCATGGCGCTTCAGTCGATGCACCGCGTCGACGAGGCGGCGGATGTTCTCGAACGGGCGGTCCCGCTCATGCCCGCCCCAGCGCTCAATGCCCTCGGCCTGCTGCGGATGGAACAGGGGCGGCTCGTCGATGCCATCGACTGCTTCCGCCGCTCGATCGCGCTCGATTCGGGCAATGCCGACGCGCACAGCAACCTGCTGCTCGTGTTGAATCATGCGGAGGACGTCACGCGCGACGAATTTTTTCGCGAGCACCTCCGCTGGGCGGAAAAATTCGAGACGCCGCTGATCGCGCTGCGCCGTCCGCACGCGAATGACCGCTCGCCCGACCGCCGGCTGCGCATCGGCTACGTTTCGCCCGATTTTCGCCAGCATCCGGTCGGCTTTTTCATCGAGCCGGCCATCGCCGGGCATCATCGCGAGCAGGTCGAGGTTTTCTGCTACAGCGAGATCGGCGAAAATGCGGGCGATGACCTGACGCGACGGCTCCAGCGGTCGGCCGACGGCTGGCGCGTCATCGCCGGTCTCGATGACGACCGCGTCGCGCAGATGATCCGCGACGATGCGATCGACATTCTCGTCGATCTCGCCGGCCACACCGCACGGAATCGACTGCGCGTCTTCGCTCGAAAACCCGCGCCCGTGCAGGTCACCTATCTCGGCTACAGCGCTACGACCGGCGTGCGGGCGATGGATTATCTCATCGGCGACGCTTTTCTGACGCCGCCTGGCATGCACGACGCGCACGCGACCGAACACATCGTCCAGCTTCCGCGCACGTACGTTTGCTACACGCCCGGCGGCGATCTTCCAGCCGTCGGCCCGCTGCCGGCGGAATCAAGGGGCTACATCACCTTCGGCTCCGTCAATCGCCTCTCGAAAGTGACGCCGCGCGCGTTCGAAACATGGGCGGAGATCGTGCAGCGCACGCCGAAGTCGAAACTGCTCCTCCACGCCGACGCCGGCCGGCACCTCGACGCCGTCCGCGATCGCTGGCAACAGCTCGGCCTGGCCCTCGATCGCCTCGAGATCGTTCACCGCATCGCGCTCGACCAATATTTTTCCCTCTTCAACCGCATCGACATCGCGCTCGATCCCTTCCCGCACAACGGCGGCAAGACGACGCGCGATGCGCTGATCATGGGCGTCCCGGTCGTCACCTTTTGCGGCGATCTGCCGATCACCCGCGCGGGACTCTCGTGCCTCGCGCCCCTCGATCTGACGGAACTGGTGGCGTATTCGACCGAACAATATGTGACGATCGCCACCGAATTGGCCGCCGATCTTCCGCGACTGGCGGAACTTCGCCGCACGCTCCGCCCGCGCATGCTCGCGTCGTCGCTGACGGATCCCGCCGCCTACGTCGCCGATCTTGAAGATGCGTACCGAACGATGTGGCAAAAGTGGTGTGCCGGCGGATACGATGGCGGCTCGCATGATTAAGCAAGTCGTCGCCGTCCTCATCGTGCTCGTCGCCGCGGCCGCCGTGCCTGCGCCCGCGACGCGCCCATCGCCGGAACAATTGCACGCGACGGCGTTCCAATTCCTGCGCGACAAGCAGTACCAGAAAGCCACCACGCCGCTGGAAACCGCCTACAAGGCTCGCCCGCTCGCCGAGCAGCCGCGCGCGCTGGTGCTGAACCACGCGTTGCTCGACATCGTCACGAAGCAGAACGCGATGCGCGCCGTCAAAGACCTTCGCGAATTCCTCGGCGCGCGCGAAATCGGCGACGAGAGGGCCGTCAATTTCCTCGGCGCGGCGTTGGACGTCGCGGGGCGTGACGAGCGCATGCAGGAGACGGATCTCTACCTCGCCGCCGAGAAGCAGCTCGAGCGGTCGATCAAGCTGGTCGAAAAACGCCGGCCGGGCGAGCGAATGTGGGGATCGCAGTGGAAGCCGGAAGCGGAATTCAAGGACCTTCAGGCGAAGCGGCACGCGTCGCGGCAGGCGTTTCGTGCCGCGAAGCTGGAGCTGAAGAAATCCGTTACCGCCGCCGAGCAGGCCGCGGCGAAAGTGGACCGTCTCGAGGACAAGGGCACCGCCGGCAAGAAAAAAGTCGTCGCCAAACGCAGCGCAAACCTCGACGCCGCCTTGCGCGAATCCGCGGAGGCGGAGAAGCGTGTCGCCAATCAGAAAACCGTCGTCGAGGCGACGCGAAAAAACCTGTTCGAACCGAAGTGGTCGATGGATCTCGAGCCAATCGATCCGGTCGCCGCGGCCGACGCGGGCGCGGGGGTCAGCGCGGGCTCACCCACGACACAACCGAAAACATGATCGGCCGGTGCTCATGGTTGCACTCGAGCAAGCGCTACAGCTCGCCTTGTCGCACCACCGCGCGGGCCGTCTCGC
>JAXDMN010000125.1:0-3118 GCA_034666045.1 Phycisphaerales bacterium
TTATGACTGCTTCGCCGGCACCGGCAGCATGGGCCTCGAATGTCTCAGCCGCGGCGCGGCGCATGCGACGTTCTTTGAAGCCGACCGCTCCGCCGCGGTGCTGCTGCGCAAAAACATCTTTTCCCTCGGCGTGCCGCGACGCAGCTCCGTCGTCGACCGCGATCTTTTTCGCTGGTTCGAGTCCGCGTCGCCGCCGCCCGCGCCAAAAGATCGCGCCGAGATCATCTTCCTCGACCCGCCCTACCGTTTTCTTTCCGAGCGGCCGGACGACCTTCGCAAGCTGGCGATGAAAATGGCCGCGCATCTTGCACCCGATGGTCTCGTGATATTCCGTCACGACGCCAAGGATGCATTGGACCTCGCGCCGCTGCGCGAAACCGACCGACGCGAATACGGCGGCATGACCATCAGGCTGCTCAGCATGGCCACGGATTCCGCATGACCCATCCGCGCCCACGCATCAAAATCTGCTGCATCGCCAGCGTCGAAGAGGCGCAGCTCGCCATCCGCCACGGCGCATCCGCCATCGGCCTCGTCTCCGCAATGCCCAGCGGCCCCGGCCCCATTCCCGAAGACAAAATCGCCGAGATCGCCGCGACAATCCCGCCCGGCGTCGCGACGTTTCTTCTCACCTGCCTCGACGATCCCGAACAAATCATCGCCCAGCAGCGCCGCACGCGCGTGAACACGATCCAACTCTGCGATCGCATCCGCCCCGCCGATTACGCGACGCTTCGCGCCGCGATGCCCGGCATCGCCCTCGTCCAGGTCATCCACGTCACCGGCCCCGAGTCCGTCGAAGAAGCCCTGAAAATTGCGCCGCACGTCGACGCCCTGCTCCTCGACTCCGGCAACCAGTCGCTGCCGGTCAAAGAGCTCGGCGGCACCGGTCGCGTCCACGACTGGTCGCTCAGCGAGCGAATCGTGAAGAGCGTCCCCCGCCCCGTTTACCTCGCCGGCGGCCTGAAACCGGAAAACGTCGCCGAAGCCATCCGCCGCGTCCGCCCCTTCGGCCTCGACGTCTGCTCGGGGCTGAGAACGAATGGAGCTTTGGATGAATCGAAAGTGTCGGCGTTCTTCGCGGCGGTGAACCGCGCCCACGGCGCGTAGCGGTCGGCACGGACCTGCGGTCGGCTGGACGTCCCACCCGTCTCTGTATGCAGGGGCGCGTTCAGGACAGCCGTGAGGCGCTGCGGCGCATCGCCGCAAGTCTGAAGAGAGGTGAACCACAGAGACCGCGGAGAGCACAGAGCACCGAAGATTTTTTGACCACGAATGGACACGAATCGTCACGAATGAAGAGAAAGCCGATTCAGCCGCCGGTGGGGCACGCATGAACACAATTTCCGGAACCGCGGGCGAGACGCCAAACGAGAAAAGGACCGCGGAATCGATGACGGGGATGCGAAACCCTGACCAAGCATGAAAACTGAAATGGCGTTACCGAGTTCCGGATTGTGAATCGGTTCCGCACCCCTTTGCGCCCCCGCGTTCTGCATTCGATCCGCCCCGACGGCGACGGCGCGGTGGCGCGGTTCATACAAATACTTGCGGCACGACCTTCTAAACAATAGGTTCGCTTCGCTCGAACACGCCCTATGGGAGGTAAAATGATGAAGCCCTTGTCGCAGTCCGAAGAAAAAGACATTGCCTCGGTGGTGGCCGCCGCAGTCGCTGAAGACCGCGAGCACATTGAACGAAAAGTAGACCGCCTGCTGTCGGCGAAGCTCAGAGCCTACGCGCTCGCGTTCGGGGTCGGCAACGTGGTGACGCTCGCCGGGCTGTTGGTCGCGGTGTACGCCACGGCCAAGGACCGGGTGCAGACTGCCGTCGACCTCCAGGTCCAGCGGGCGGACGATAAGTTCAAGCAGGCCACCGAGGCGGCGAATCAGCGCGTCGCCGATCTCGACAAGCGCTCGGCCGATATGTACGTCACCGTGGGCGGCGTGACTACGCGGGCGAAGATCACCGGCGACGATCTGGACAAGGTGAAGGGCGACATCGACACGCTGCGGCTGTCGCTCGAAGCGGCGGCGAAGAGCGACATCGGCAAGTTGGTTCCGATCCTCGCCAAGCTTCAGGAGCAGGGCCTGCCGCCGGGCCTGTTGCAGTCCGTGCTGCGCCTCGGGCCAGACTTGGAGACGTTGCAGCAGCAGGCGGCGGTGCAGGGGAAGCAGATCGCCGAGGCTAAGGCGGCGGCCGACGCGCTGGCGCCTCAGGTTGCGTCACTCAAGCAGGGGCAGGCGGGCGCCGTCAAGTTCGGGAGCAGACTCATTCTGTTCAACCCCGCCACCGGCCGCATCGTGGCGATCGACAATGACAGCAAGGTTTTGGGCAGCACCCTGAGAATCGTGCAGGAGACCGCGGGCAACGACAGCCGAGTGTGGGAGCTTCGCCCTGCGCCGTGACGGGCGACTCGCGGTGTCTGATCAACTACCTCAAAGCGACCGAGCACTGCGCCCAGCGGCAAGGACGAAATAGACGTGAACCGTTCTTCCTTTTCCTGCCCGCGGCCATCGGGGGCATGAATGGGGAAGTGGAAGCGTGGTGGAGAGAGGAGCCCGAGGAGAGAGGCGGCGAGAAACCGCTTGGGGCCGTATGCGGTGTCTCGCCGCCCCTTTCCTCGGCGAACGTCGTCCTGTTACCGAACCTATTGGGCCGCCGAGGTACCGTCCGCCGCAGGATCTTCTAGCGCCGGTCGAATCTTCCGCTTGATTACGGTCGCAATCCGTTGCAGAAGCTTCCTTTCGTCGTCACTTTGCGAGTCCCTGAAGCGCTGTTCAAGACTTTGCACGAAAGTCTCGCGATCGGCAGGTGACGCTGCGTTCCATGACGTGAGCTTCCGGTGCCACGCCGATTCCAACCACTCAATCAATGTTCGCTCACCGTTCTTGATAATCGGCTGCGCAATCTGCCGAACAAGCGGAGTCTCGGCGCTTTCCGCGAAGGCCCGAGAGAGCTCTTCGTCAAATAGTCCTATGATCTTGGAGAACTGCGGGAGAATGTCCTCGCGGAGCCGGTCCACAACCTTGTTTGCGCCGGTCTGTCGGCGATGTGGATCCAAGGCACGGTAGACCGTCGACCAATCCTGCGGCGCCTTGTCCCAATGCGACATCGG
>JAXDMN010000126.1:0-5893 GCA_034666045.1 Phycisphaerales bacterium
GGGGCATTGGCAATGTAATCGTCGACGTCTTTTACTTTTGCGGATCGCATGGAGCGGATGTTAGCACGATGGCCCGCAGTGCTCGATACGTGCGCCGTTCACTTCACGCGGATCGAATAGGGAGCGACGAGATTGACCGGGTGTTTTTGGAAGAGGGTCATCGTCGTCAGTTGCTGCTGGACCAGCTTGCGGGTCGGGGCGTCGAGAAGGCCGAGGAACGCATTCACGTCGATCTTTATTTTGGGCTGGAATGGCGTGCGCGAATCGGACGAGTCCTGCCCTCCGCCGCCGCCGAAAATGTCAGCGAGGGTTTTCGGCTGGGGCAAGGAGCGGACGTCGTAGCCGCCGTCGCTCAGGCCGGCTTTGCCGGCGGCGTCGGCGATGGCGTCCTCTAAGCCGCCGATCTCGTCGACGAGGCCCAAATCTTTGCCCTGCTTGGCCGCAAAGATGCGGCCGCGGGCGACGTCGTCGATATGCTTTATTTTTGATCGCCGCGTGGTCTGGATGCGATTCAAAAACTGCTCGTAGGTTTCCTTCATCCAGCCGGTGACCATCTTGCGTTGCCGCTCGTCGAAGATCTTGTTGGAGCTGAAGAGGTCCGCGTTGCGGCCTTTGGAAAAGGACTCGGTGGTGACGCCGAGCTTTTCGGTCAAGAGATCGGTGTAGACGAATTTGCCGCCGACGACGCCGATCGAACCGACGATGGCGCCGGAGTCGGCGTAGATGGTGTCGGCGGCGGAGGCGATGTAGTAGCCGCCGCTGGCGGCCATGCCGCCGATCGAGACGACGACCGGTTTCTTTTCCGCGACACGGCGGGCGGATTGCCAGATCACTTCCGACGCCAGCGCGCTGCCGCCGGGGGAATCGATGCGAATCACCACCGCCTTCACGTTGTCGTCCTTCGCGGCCATTCGCAGCGCCTTGCGCAGGTCTTCGGAGCCGGCGGATTTTTGGTTGCCGAACATGCTTTCGCCCCCCTCGCCGTCGGTGATCACGCCGTCGACGTAGACGAGGCCGATCTGCGGCTTGCCGCTGTTGTCGTTCTGCTGCTGACCCTTGGCCATCGCGGCGAGGAGGGCGAAGGGATTGGAAAAATCGGGCGCTTCTGTCTTTGGGCTGCCGTAGTCGTGGACGAGCTCGATTTTTTTGCCGTTGCCGTTCCCGGTCGGCGCGATTTCCGATTCGATCAGTTTGCGCAGGCCGTCCTGATCGATCAGAACGTCGACGAGTTTTTTCTCCTTCGCTGCCCGGCCGTTTAAGATGGCGTCATCGATAATTTCCTGGACGGCGGTCTTCGGTAGATTGCGGTGCAGGCTGATGCCGTCGACGATTTGTTCGTAGAGCGAATCGGCGAGGCGGTTCATCTCGCCCTTGAGCTGATCGCTCGCGGTCGTGCGCGTGAACTGCTCGTCGGCGCCTTTGTATTCGCCGATCTGGATGTAGTCCGCCTTGACGCCGACTTTGTCCAAAAGACCCTTCGCGAACATCGCCTCCATGCCGACGCCGGGAATCAAAATTTCGCCGCCCTCGAGCAGGCAGATTTTTGTGGCGCCGCTGGCGAGGGTGTAGCGCGGCGTGTCGTAGGCGTCGGCATAAACAAACGTCTTCTTGCCGGCGCGGTTGATTTCCTGCAGCGCGTCGCGGATTTCCTGGGCCTGCGAGAAAGAGAGGTCAGCGTCGCCGCCGAGGGTGATGAGAACGGCGCGGACTTTCGAATCGAATTTTGCCTGGCTGAGGCGGTCGAGGAGGGAGCGGAGGGTCGGCGCGTCCGGGTCGCCGAAGAAGGAGAAATCGGCGGGCTTCTCGACGATCGGTTCATTGATCGAAATGTAGGCGACGTGCGGGAGCGCGTTTTTAGCGGCCTTGGCGGCGCGCATTTTTTCGATCAGCTCCGCGGGCGTGGGGAATTTTTCAGCGCTGGCGTCGAGCGCGGGTGCGGTAGACGTTGTCGTCGCCGCGGGCGCGGTCGTGATGGCCGCGGACGCGAATGAGCCGGCGATCGTGATGGTCATCAACAGGCAGATGAGATGGCGCATGCGAAGGATCTCCTGAGAAGCCGTCATTGTAGGCGGCGGCTGATTCTATCTCGGCAGTACGTCGGGCAAGTCTTCGATGTGCGGGGGCTCGACGACAAATTGACCCCCTTTCGGGCACATCTATAATGCCGCCCTTCGCCCGGGGAGGGTGAAGTAACGGGCGCGGGGCGTCGCGCGGGTGTTCGGGAAGGAGTCTGACAGGGTGCAGATCGGCGGGACGGTACAGATCTTTCTCGCCGCCGTTGTGTTGTTCATCTCTCCGATTGCGCTTGCTCAAACCGTCCCGGCGTCGGCGCCAGTCGCCGATTCGCCCGCCCTCGATCCCGGCCCCGCGCCCGCGGAAGTTCCCGCTCAGCCGCCCGCGGCTTCACTGACGATCAACGGCACGGAAGCATCGACATGGGCCAGCGCCGACCGCGGCGGGGCCAGTGTTATTCAGGTCCAGGGACCGGTCACGATCCAGATCGAAAAGACGACGCTGACCGCGAAGGCGGCGGTCGTCTGGATCGAAGCGGCGCGCGGCCCCAATGTTCATCCCGGCGATGAACAGATCACCGTCGCGCTGCTCGGCGACGCGAAGGTGCAAACGCCGGACATGACGCGCAGCGGCGACCGCTTGATCGTCACCGCGCGCGTGAACGGCCCGATCCGCATCAGCGCCGACGACCGCCAGGCGCGCGACCTCAGCAACACGGAGACGTTCAAAAGCGCGCAACTGCTTCGGGAACAATCCGAAGCGCAGGCAGCGCAGACGCCGGCGGCGCCGGACGGCGCGGGCGCGGGCGCGGGGCCGGCGAACCAGCGCGTCCATCTCTCGCCGCGGACGTTGACGACGAGAGCCGGGGCTGACGCGGGCGCGGGCGTCACCACGCGACCGGTCGCCGCGCCGGTCCGCTACAAAGCCAGCGACATCCGCAACATTACCGCCTCGAACGGAAAAATGGCGCTGGCGCTGTCCGGCGGCGTCGTCCTCTCGCGCGAAGACGCGGACGGCAACCACCTCGAGATGCAGGCCGACCGCGCCGTCATCTTTACCACGCTCAACCGGCTCGGCGACATCAAAGACATGCAGGATGTGCGTCGCACCGAGGAGGCGATCACCGCCGCGTACCTCGAAGGCGACGTCCGCGTCAACATCACGCCTGCGAAGGACCTCCAAGGCGAGCAGCGTCTCGAGGCGGAGCACGTCTACTACGATTTCACCACCGACCGCGCCGTGCTGACCGATGCCGTGCTGCACACGGTCGATGCGCAGCGAAATCTCCCGATCATCATCCGCGCCGACACGCTCCGCCAGCTCTCCGAGCGCGAGTATCGCGCGAACCGCGCCGAGCTGACCACCAGCGGCTTCGCCGTCCCGAGCTACAGCATCCGCGCGGGCAAGGCGTACGTCCGCCAGGTCGAGACCGGCGATGACCGTTACGGCACGCGCACGACCTTCCAGGCGAGCGACGTGACGATGCGGACGTTCGGCCTGCCGTTTTTTTATCTCCCGGCCGTCGCGGGGACGGTGACCGAGCGCGGCAGCGCGCTGCGCGGGCTGAGCCTCGGCCAATCGTCGACCTTCGGCACGAGCGTCGAGACGCGCTGGGGTCTGTTCGAGACGTTCGGCCAGGTACCGCCCGAGAAGATCGACGCCACGTATCGTTTGGATTATTACGGCAAGCGCGGCCCCGCCGGCGGGATCGACGCCGAGTATTCCGGCGGCTTCATCTCCAACACGACCAAGCAGGCGTGGAATTTTGAAGGCGAGCTCGAAAGCTACTTCGTTAACGATCACGGCACGGACATCCTCGGCCGGCGTCGCGCCCACATCGACCCGGAGGAAAGTTTTCGCGGGCGCGTGCGCTGGGAGCATCAGCACTTTTTTCCGGAAGACTGGCAGTTGCAGCTTCGCTCCGGCTGGGTCAGCGACCCGACGTTCATGGAAGAATGGTTCGAGGACGAGTTCGACGAACGCCTGCCGCTCGAAACCTCGCTCTATCTCAAGCGCCAGCACGACAGCGAGGCGATGACGTTTCTCACGACGGTCCAGCCGAACAACGTCGTCACCTCGGCGGACCTGACACAGGAGCAGTTCGAGGTCGAGCGCTTCCCGGAGTTTGGCTATCACCGCATCGGCGACAGCCTGTGGAACGACCGGCTTACGTTCTACTCCGACAACACCGTCGGGCAATATCGATTCCACCAAACCCAGGCGACGCTCGACGAGCAGGGTTTTCGGTACAACCGCGGCGCGCGGCCGGGCAGGCCGTCGCTCGGGCTCGTCGGCGTCGACGGTCTCAGCGGGCCGCCCGTCGTCGATCACAACTGGGTCTCCCGCGGCGATTTCCGCCAGGAGATCGATTACCCGTTCGCGCTCGGGCAGTTCCGCGTGCTGCCGTACGTCTTCGGGCGCTACACCGGCTACAGCGATTCGCCCGACGGCCACAATGTCGACCGCGGTTTCGCCGGCGCGGGCGTGCGCATCAACACCGCGTTCTGGAAGATCGACAACAACGCGCGCTCCGAGCTGTTCGACATCAACCGCACGCGGCACATCATTGAGCCGGAGATTCACGCCTTCACCAGCGCGACCAACGTCGAGCCCAACGAGGTGTGGATCTACGACGAGCAGGTCGACAACATCCACGACATCTCGGCCCTCCAGCTCGCGCTGCGGCAGCGCTGGCAGACGAAGCGCGGCGCGCCCGGGCGGCTGCGCAGCGTCGATTTTCTCGCGTTCAACGTCGAGGCGAACCTTTTTGCCAACCAGCCGCCGGACGTCGAGCTCGCGCCGCTCGGATTCCGCGGCCTGCTGTACCCGTCCCTCCCCGAAGCGTCGATCCCGCGCAACGGCATCAATGTCGACGGGCTATGGCGCATCAGCGACACGACGATCCTCCTCGCCGACGCGCAGTACAACCTCGACGTCGATCACCTCGCGACGGCCGCCGTCGGCATGATCGCGCGGCGCGACACGCGCACCGCCTACTTCGCCGGCTTCCGCTACATCGACGAGCTCGATTCCTCGATCGCCACGGTCGCTCTCAGCTACGAGCTGACGCGAAAATATTCGGTCGGCATGCGACAGAGCTACGACTTCGGCGGCTCAGGGAACGTCTATTCGTCGATCTCGTTCCAGCGAAAATTCGACCGCTTCCTGATGATGCTTTCGGTCTACAACAACAGCGCGGACAGCAATCGCGGCTTCTCTTTCGGCTTCTTCCCGGAAGGCTTCGCCGGGGCGACGACCGATTCACTCCAGCAGGCGTTCGGCAGCCAATAACGAGACGAAAACGGCTTTCGCACTTACGATCCCTCCATGCGCGTTCTGATCACAGCGGGTCCGACTTATGAGCCGATCGATCCCGTGCGCTTCATCGGCAATCGAAGCAGCGGGCAGATGGGCGCGGCGCTCGCGACGGCGGCGGTCAATGTGGGCCACGACGTCACGCTGATTCTCGGGCCGGTGACGGCGGCGATTCCCGCAAGCCCGCGCATCCGCCGCGTCGACATTTTCAACTCGCGCGACCTGCTCGACGCGGTCGTGCGCGAGTTTCCCGGCCACGACCTGCTGATCATGGCCGCCGCCGTCGCGGATTTTCGTCCCAAGCAGGTTAAGACGGAAAAGGTCGCCCGCGGCGGGACGCTGGTCATCGAGCTGGAAGCGACCGAAGACATCGCCGCCGCCGCCGGCGCGATCAAAAAGCCGCGGCAGCGGACGATCGGCTTCAGCCTCGTCGCGCGCGGCGAGATCGCGCGCTCACGCGAGAAAATGACCAAGAAACGCTTCGACCTCATCGTCTACAACCCACTCGACACGATGAGCAGCAAGACCATTGAATCGGTCCTGCTCTACCCTGACGGCCGCAGCG
>JAXDMN010000127.1:0-10455 GCA_034666045.1 Phycisphaerales bacterium
AGTTCCTTCGGTTCCGGTCGGCCCGCGACGAGTTCCGTGTGCGGATCGGCGGCATTGAGCGCGTCAAAGCGGTCAAGGGCAGATTGGAATCGTGCGTCTGAAGTCATCAGAAGTCATCGCCGGGGCGGCTCGCAGTGTACCCCGCATCGCCGCCTCCCCCTATAATGCCGCGCAGCATGTTCGGGAGTTGAGACGGAAGGAGCCTGCGCGTGGCGAAGAAGAGCCCATTGGCCGTGAAGCTGGACGAAGTGAGGGACCGCATCGCCGCCGCGTGCGCAAAGGCGAAACGCGATCCGTCGGAGGTGACCCTGGTCGCGGTCACCAAGACCGCCGCGCCGGAGCAGATCCGGGAAATCCTTCAGCTCGGCGTCGGCGACCTCGGCGAGAGCCGCGTGCAGGTGCTTCAGCAGCGGGCGGCCCAGGTGAACGAATTCTTCGCGCGCCAGCAGGCGCACGGCGGCGCGAGCGCGGAGAACCTGCCGGCGAAATTACGCTGGCACATGATCGGGCACCTGCAACGCAACAAGATCAAGCCGGTCCTGCCGCTGGTCAGCGTGGTTCACAGCGTCGACAGTTTGCGGCTGGCGGAGGAACTCGACGCGCACGCGGCCAAGGCGAACCGGAAACTGCCGGTGCTCATGCAGGTGAACGCGAGCGAAGAGCCGCAGAAGAGCGGCGTCGCCGTCGGGGCGGCCGTCCCGCTCGCGGAGCAGATCGGCACGATGGACAACCTCCAGATCATCGGCCTGATGACGATGGCCCCGCTCGACGGCGACGAAAAAGCGATCCGCCAGACCTTCGCGCGAACGCGCGAGCTGTTCGAGGAGATCAAGTTCGAAAAGATCGGCGGCTCGTCGATGCGGCACCTGAGCATGGGCATGAGCAACGATTTTGAGCTCGCCATCGCGGAGGGCGCCACCCTGCTGCGCATCGGAACGCTGCTGTTCGGCGGGAAAGTAACCGATGAAGAGATGGGGGTAGATGATTGATGGCAAATGGTAAATGGTAAATGGCAAATGGCGGGAAGCGTCCGATAACCGCTCTTCTTCCATTTGCCATTTTCCATTTACCATTTGCCATTGAACGATGCCCGACATCGACTTCTTCAACTTCTGGCGCTGGCTGCTGGCGATCGTCGGAACGATCTACGCGACGATCATCACGGCGCAGTCGTTGTGGGGCTGGTACGTGTGGCTGGCCGGGCGCGAGAAATATATCTCGCTGGCGCGGCAGTACATCATCGTGCAGGGGCTGCGGCTGCGGTTCAAGACTTTCTGGGGCGACGTGCTGATCTGCGTGCTGTTGTGCGTCGCGTTCCTGTTCATCTGGCGCGCGCACATTGTCATCAACGACCTGGGAACGAAGCTGGCCGATGTCCACCGGATCACCCAATCCCGCTGACGTGAAGATGCTGCCGGCGAGTTCGTCCGGCGGCGATTTGCCCGCGGCCCGGCCGGCGGGCGGCGTCATCCCGTCCAATCAGCCGTCGCGACAGCTCGCCGATCTGCCGAAGGACGAGCTGGAGAACCTCGCGGAAGAATACGGCCTCGATCCCACCGATTTTCGCACGCGGCAGCATCTCGTCGTCGCGATTCACGAACGAAGGCAGGCGATCGCGGCGATGGACCGCGACGCGATGCTCGATGTGATCAAGTGGGGCCGCCGGCCGGTGACGGTCAACGCGACGAAGGAACAGATCGCGCAGGAGATCGCCCGGATCCGCTCGATGAAGTTCGCCGGGCTGTCGCATCGCGGGCTGATCGTCCTGGCGCACATGCGCGGCCTGCCCGCGGCGGGCGCGGATCCGGTGCCCGTGCTGATCCGCCGGCTGAAGCGACAGGAAGGTTTGTTCGCCAAGCTGAATCGCAAGCGCCGCGCGATGCTCGGCTCGATCGTGTCGAACATGATCGGCGACACGTCCGCGGCCGGCGATTACCAATATCTTCCGCCGCAACCCGGCGCGACGCCGACCACGTCGACGAGCACCGCCCCGCCGCCACCCGGCCCGGCCGGCACGATCAAAGACGAGATTGAGGAATCCGGCCTCTTCGGCGGCATCGCCGGCCGGATCAAGAAATCCGCCGACTCGTACGTCAACCAGAAGCTGGACGAGATCGAATCCCGCATCGATCGCAAGCTGGACGAAATCGACCGGCGATTGGCGGAATGGCGCGACAAGGAAATCGCCAACCGGCTGCGCATCCTGAAGATCACGCTGTGGGCGTCGGTGATCGTGGGCGTGATGTCGCTGATCTACTCGTATGTGAAGATCTACTTCGCGGGGTAGTTTGTCGGGTATAATCGGTGCTGTGGTGATGTCATGAACCGAACAATCAAGGCAACCTATGAAGGCGGCGTCCTCCGGCCGGCCGAGCCGCTGGCGCTTAAGGAAGGCGAGGTCGTTAGTATCACAGTCGCCGCCGACGGCGTCGTCCCGCCGGGGGGTGGCGACCCCCAGGAAATCGCGCGCTCTCTGGCTGAGATCGCGAAGATGCCATTGGAACCTGGGGGCAAGGTATTCTCAAATCGGGAACATGACCGCATCTTGTACGGCTGGAAGAAGTGATGATCTTCGTGGACTCCGGCGGATGGGTCGCTGTCACAGTGCCCGACGACGCGGATCACGCCGCTGCCGCCGCATGGTTTGCCCAGAATACTCAGCCACTCCTTACAACTGATTACATCGTGGACGAAACCTTGACGCTCCTTCGCGTCCGCGGGCAGCATGCCCGCGCACGCGTGCTCGCGGAGCGGTTTCTCAGTCAGCAATATGCGCGACTGCACCTCATCGCCGAGGATGATTTCCGCGGCGCGTATGACATCTTTCAACGTTTTCACGACAAAGATTGGAGCTTCACCGACTGCACCAGCTACGTCGTGATGCAACGTCTCAACATCAAGACCGCATTCAGTTTCGACAAACACTTCCACCAGTTCGCCACCGTCGCGGTCGTGCCTTAGACGCTTTCCAGATATAACTCCCCCCGGTGTCGCCTGATGAGTTTGAACGCGCGCTGAAGGATTTGCCGAGCATCGGGCGGCTCGTGTCGTCGCGCGCGGACAAGCAGGTGTGGCGATTCGAGCTGGGCGGGAAACCGTACTACCTGACGTTTTATTCACGGCAGACCGCGCGGGCCCGCGCGGGGCGGGCGCTGCGTACGTTCACCGGGTTACAGGCGATGCAGCGGGCCAGCGTGCCTTCGCCACGGGCGGTGGCGCATTTGTCGGGGTTCTCGATCGGCGGCGTGAAGGGGGATGCGGTCATCGTCGAGGGCGTCGAGCCGTCGCTGCCGCTGGATCGATATTTGAACGATCTCGCGCTGCGCGGCGAGCGGGCGGCGAACCATCGAGACCTCGTCCGCCAAGTCGTCGAGATCGTGCACAAGCTCGGGAAAGCGAAGCTCGGTCATGGCGATTTGCGGTTGAATCGATTTTTGTTGGGCGACGGAAAACTTTTTCTGACCGGCGCGGATTCGATCCGCGGCGGCGGGATCACGACGCGCGACGTCATGACGCTCGGCGCCAGCGCGGGCCGATTTGCGACGAGGACGGACATCGTCCGCGCGTGGGACGCCTTCGCCGGTTCGCCGATTCCGAAGAAGAATCGCACCGCGCGGCGCGAATGGCGCGAATGGGTCACGCGATCGACCGGCGAGAACGATAACTTCGGCGCAATCACCGCCGGCGAATGGAGCGGCTGGTTCTTCAAGCAAACAGGCGATCCCCGTCGCTGGGCGCCCGCCAGCACGCTTGCGGTTTCGCACGAGGACTGGCAACGCGAGTGGCCGAAGCTTTTGAGCGCGATCGAGAACGACCAGCTCGTCGGCTTGAAACGCGAAAAAGGCGGCGACGTCCTCGCCGGTGAGATTTTCGTCGGCGGCCGCTCGGTCAGCGTCGTCGTCAAGCGTCCGCGGCACCACAAATGGCATCGCTACATCAAAGAGATTTTTCGGGGTCTGCGCGCGCGGCAGGCGTGGACGAAGGCGTGGTCGCTCGTCGCGCGCGACATCCCGACGGCGTGGCCGCTGCTGGTCATGCAACGCCGCAACGCGCTCGGCGTCCCGGTGAAGGGGATCATCGTCAGCGAGCGTGTGCAGGGCGAACTGCTTGCGACGATGGACTTAGGGGCGCTGCCGCCGCGGCCGCGCGCGACGTTGTTTTATCGTCTCGGGCGGACGCTGCGGCTGCTCGAGCAGCGCGGGTTGCTCCAGTACGACTCGAAATCGCCCAACTGGGTCGTCGTCGTCGATGAAAAACGCGGGCCGGTGCCGGTGATCGTCGACGTCGACGGCATCCGGCGCTGGACGCCGCCGCTTTGGCCGATCGAGCGGCTGCTGCGGAGCCTGCGCGATCACGAGCAGTACACGCCGGAGGATTCGAAGTGGGTTTGCATCGGGTATGCGCCGCACGCACGGCTGGTGCAGGAGAGCGCTCAAGATCGCGTGGATGACGACGACGAAGAGGAGGAAAAACAATTGCCAATTGAAAATTGAAAATGTCCCGCTTCGCGGGCTCAAAAGAAGTCAATTTGCAATTGGTCCGCCATGCCTCTGGAGTTTCCATCTCCGCCTCGCCGCATTTTGCTGATCAAGCCGAGCGCGATCGGCGACGTCGTGCATGCGCTGCCGGTACTGAACCTGCTTCGCCGCCGGTGGCCGGAGGCGCACATCGCGTGGCTGGTGACGCCGGCGTGCTCGAATCTGCTCGACGGGCATCCGATGCTGAACGAGGTGATCCTTTTCGAGCGCGGGCGATTCGGTCGCGGCTGGCGCGAGCCGGCGGCGGCGGCGGGATTGTTCTCGTTCCTCAAGGGCCTGCGGCACCGCGAATTTGATCTCGTCGTCGATCTCCAGGGCCTCTTTCGCAGCGGGTGGATGACGTGGCAGACGCGCGCGCCGGTGCGGATCGGCTTCGCCAACGCGCGCGAGTTTTCCCCGGTCTTCTACACGCACCGCGTCGATGTCGGCGACGTCGAGCAGCACGCCATCGATCGGTATCTCAAGGTGACCGCCGCCCTGGGTTGTGGCGATTTTCCGGTGGAATTTCCGTTTTACGTGACGGAAGAAGACCGGCGGCATGTCGATTCGTTCGTGCCGGTGGACGTGCCTTACGCCGTGCTGATTCCCGGCACGAACTGGCGGACAAAACGCTGGCCCATCGAGCGATTCGCCGCGTTGGTCAAGCCGCTGCGCGAGCGCTTCGGCCTCGCGACAGTCGCCGCGGGCTCGCCGGACGAGATGGAACTCGCCGGCCACGTCGATGGGATCAACGCGGCGGGGAAAACGACGCTCCGCCAGCTCGCCGCGCTGCTCGAGCGCGCGTCGCTCGTCGTCGCGAACGACTCGGGCCCAATGCACATCGCCGCCGCCCTGGGCAGGCCGCTCGTTACGCCTTTCGGTCCGACCAATCCGATTCGCACCGGCCCATACCGCCGCGCGGATTCAGTCATTCGTCTCGATATCCCGTGCAGCCCGTGCTACTCGCGCAAGTGCTCACACCAGAGTTGCCTTCAGTGGCTCGATGTTGAATCGGTGCTGTCGCTGGCGGAGAAGCAGATGCGGACCGCGATCACTTCTTCGTCGGAAACGATTTGAACGGCGACGGCTTCGCCGGGTCGCGTTTGGGAGGCTCGCGTTTCACCGGCGTGGATTTCTTCGGCTTCGCAGCGCACGACGAAGATGTTGACGACGACGATGTCGGCGCGGTCGACGTCTGATCGGCGTTCTGCGATGGGTCCGCGGCGGACGGTTCGCCTGGCGGCGGCGCGTCACTCGCGTCGGCCGGCTCGCCTTCCTTCCAGCCGATCTTGTACTGACCTTCGAGCACCGCCCCCGCGCCGACCGCCAGCGTCGGGGCTTTGACGTCGCCCTTCACTTCCGCCTCCGGGCCGATCAGCACCGGGCCCTGCGCGTCGATCGAGCCCTTGACCTTGCCGCGCACGATCAGCCCGCCGCACCTGATCGAATCGGTGATCGCCGACCCTTTTTTCTCGACGGTGACGACGCCACACGTCGCGATCTGTCGGCGGGCTTCGTACTGTTTGATCGAGATGTCTTCGAGCTTGAGCGACTTGTTGCAGAACTTGCAGGTGATGCTCATCGCACGGCGCGCCACCTCCTGCGGCTTGCCGCAAAAGAGGCAGGAGATCGTCTGGCGATCTTCCGGCGAACCCGTGCTGCGCAGAGGAGCGGCCATGCGTTAGATGGTAGGAGGAGCAACGCCCTGTTGCCTATCGGCGTTTCCGCCGATGGGCCTGCAAAGTCGCCCATCGCCCATTGCCGATTGTCCAACGAAAAGCGGCGAGCCGCGATTCAATGGGCAATGGCCAATGGGCGATGGGCAAGCGTTGGTTACTTCACCGGCTGATTCTGGGGTTGCGCCGCCGCGCCCGGCATGACCGTGACGCTGACGCTCGGCTTACTGCCGGGCGGGCGATTCTTGACCGCGTCCGGGCCGACGGTGACGTGGCCGCTGAAGACAGCGCCTTCGTCGACCGTGAGCTTGGTGGCGCGGAGGTCGCCCTCCAAGCGGGCGGTTTGCTTGAGCTCGACGCGATCGTTGGCGGTGAGGTTACCCTTCACTTCGCCCTCGACGATGATCGCCGATCCTTCGACGTCCGCCGACATCCGCGCTTCCCGCGCGACGTGCAGGCGCCCGCCGGCGTTGATCTTGCCTTCGAACTTACCCATCAATCGCAGGCCCTTCTCGAAAGTCAGCTCACCTTTGAAGCTGGCGTCGGGACCGATGATCGTTGGGAACTCTTGACTCGCTTGGTTGGCCGGTTCTGCCATTGTTCCGCTCCTCCTGAGGGGCGTGGTTGGGGAATCCGTTCGACGTAAACAACTCCGTGACCCCGCGTGCCCGACGCGTGTCTTGATGCGGCGGGATTATACGAGAAGCCCCGGGCGCGACAATTGCGCCGGGGTGGGAAAGAGAATAAAAATCATCCGATCTGATCGGTAATCCGCTCCACAGGGCGGCGCGGGGCGCGGGGGGCGGCGCGGGAAGCTTCGCCATCTTACCGGGGGGTGGGGGAAGAAATTGAACCACGAAGTCACGAAGAGCACGAAGCGGTTGTTCTGATCTCCATATTCCACGGCGAGAGCACGTGAAGGGATATGGATCTGAAGACAAGCGCTTCGTGCTCTTCGTGGCTTCGTGGTGAAATCATCCTCTACGCCGCCGCGCGCGCCGCAGCCGCGTTCCGGCACCGCAGCCACGCGCGCAGTGACTGGTTACTGTTCCACACTTCAGCGCAGAAACCCCGAAGACTTTTATGTTGCTCCGGCGGTCAATAGGATAAGAGTTTTGGCGGCGGAGACGAGCAATGGGATTTCTTCGAAAACTGTTCTCTCCTGTCCCTGCTGCTCCTCCGAAAGAGATTACGAAGAAGGACATCAAGTCGCTCTTTCGGGCGATCCGCGGCGGCGAGCTGAAAGCGGTCAAAGAATTGATCGCGGCGAATCAGGATTTCGTGAAGGTCTGCGCTGCGGCGCCGCCGAAGAAGGATGATGGGCAATCGCCGCTTCACGTTGCGCTCAAGACCGGGCGATTCGCGATTGCGGATTACCTGATCGACAAGGGCGCCGACGTCAACTTCATGGAAGAATCGAAGATCAACGAGTGGCGAACGCCGGTGCTTCATGATGCGATTCGAGCGGCGCTGTTCAGCTCGCAGCTCGGGGATTTCGGTTCGGCGATCCGGACGATGAAGAAGATGCTCGAACGCGGGTCCGACGCGAACGCGCTCGACTCGTACGGAAATACCTGCCTGATGCGGGCGATTCAAGATGCGAATCAGCGCATGCAAGCGGCCGAAGCCGATGTGAGGGCGAAGCTGCTCGCGGAGATCGGCGAGGTGTTCGCGGCGCTCATCAAGGCCGGGGCGGATGTGCATGTGCAGCGGCCGCAGCGAGGTTCGGCGGTTGAGGAAACACGTGGGACGGTCCTTGAGCAATTCATAGCGTGACAGGGTGCAGTCGCCGCCAAACCAGGCGCCGCACCTGACCGGGGCCGCGCTTCACCGCCCCGCGTGCGCGTTGACGAAATCGCTGATCGCGTCGAGCAGGCCGGTGCCGCCCATGTCGAAGACGTCATTGTGGTCGCCGTCCTCGACGTCGTACTTCACGACGGTCGAACCGCTCGCGGCGGCGGCGGCGGCGAGTGTTTTCGACATCGCGAAGGGGATGATGCCGTCGCGCGTGCCGTGGGCGAGGAAAACCGGACGCCGGATTTTCTGTACTTTCGATTCGTTGTCGAAATGGTGCTGCAAAATCATCGACGTCGGCAGATAGGGAAACATTTTCCGCGCCATCTCGTCCATGCTCGTGAACGCGCTGACCGTGACGACGCAGGGAATTTCATCCCGCGTCGCCGCAAGATGAAACGCCGCCCCGCCGCCGAGCGACCAGCCGACCGGCACGATGCGCCTCGGATCGACGTCGCCGCGCTGCTTGAGGTGATCGAAGCACGCGTCGGCGGTCGCGTAGACGCCCGGCTCGCTCGGCTTGCCGCCGCTCATGCCATAACCAAGGTAGTCCGGCACCATCACATTGAATCCGCGACGGCGGAACGACCTGAACTCGCTCTCGCAATCGGCCATGCACATGCCGTTGCCGTAGAAGTAGAGCAGCGTCGGGCGTGATTTCGCGTCAGTGCGCGGCAGGCCTGCCTCGTCGAGCGCGCCGCCGAAGAGCGCGGCGACTTTTTCGCCTGCGGGCGTGGTGAGGATCAGCAATTCCGCGCCCAGTTGCTCGGGATGGACGCGCGCATCCGCGCTGCCTTGCGTCGAAGCGCCGGGGAAGATCAGTTGGGTCTGCAACAGCGCAAGCACGATTGCCAATCCGATGTAGGCCACTACCACGATGCGGGCGAGCTTCCACGCCAGCCGTTTCAGGACGAGCTTCTTCGTCCGCGGGTGGTCAGGCATTGCAATCAAATCCGAATGACGAAACCAGAAATCCGAAACAATGACGAAGCCTGAATGACGAATGACGAAACAAGATGCAGTTCGTCATTCGTCATTCGGATTTGATTCGGATTGTCCGGCTGCGCCGGCTCAACAGACCTGGTTTCGTCATTCGCCATTCGTCCTTACGGTCGCTCCGCCGGCGCCGCCGTACCCGGCGCCGGCCTGCTCGTCGGCAGCATCGATGGGCCCTGCACCTGCTCGAAGATGGCCGCGTACGGATTCTCCTTCGCGGTCACCGGCTTCACCTCTGCTTTGACAATCTTCGGCGGCTCCTTCGGCCGGCCGCTCACCGGATCAGCGAGCGCGACGTCGGCGATCTTTTTCACCGTTTCCATCCCGTCAACGACGCGCCCGAACGCGGTGTAGCGGCGGTCGAGCTGCTTCGTGTTGTCATATTTCAGGCAGACGAAGAACTGGCTGCCGGCGGAGTTGGCGAACTCGCAGCGCGGCATCGCGCCGCCGGCTTCGTTCGGATCGCCGTTGCGGGCCATCGACAACACGCCTTCGAGATGCGCGCGGTTGTTGAACTCCTGCTGGAGCATGTATCCCGGCCCGCCGGTGCCGTCGCCGCGCGGATCGCCGCCCTGGATGACGAAATCCGGGACGATGCGGTGGAACGCCAGCCCGTCGTAAAACCCCTCGCCCGCCAGCGTGAGAAAATTTCCGACGGTGTGCGGCGCCACGTCGTAATAGAACGCCATCGTCATCGCCCCCTTGTCGGTCGTCATCGCGACGTACGCGAGCGGCTCGACGCGGACGACCATCGGCCCGGGCGTCGCGCCCTGCCGGCGGTCTTCCTGCACGCTGACAACGAGCGGCGTGCCGGCGAAATCCTTCCGCGCCGCATTGGCCGGGACCGCGTAGACCAGATAAGTCCCGCCCGGCATCCCGTCCGGCAGCATCGTCTTGAGGTCGACGGTCTTCTCTTCGCCGACGACGACCGGCTCGCGATCGGTGAGCTGGCGATTGGTGAAATCGGTCAGAACCAGCGTAATCGCCCCGCCGCCCGCGGGCGGCTTGACGTGAATGTTGATCGGCTCGCTCGGCGCGTACCAACCCTTCGCAGGAATCAGCACCGAGGCGAGCATCATGACGGAAATAAGCGAATTCATATGAGTGACATCTCCGAGGGTGTGTAGCGTCGCCCCGCGCGAATGTTAGCGCTGCCGATACTTTTCGCCCACCGCGAGCTCGAATCCCTCGTGCTGCGGATTGACCGGCCTGTCGCGAAACTCGCTGCGGCACTTGTAGCAGACGGTAATCTTCGGCACGAACCAGTAGAGCGCCGCGTCGAAGAGCATCGCGACGAGGAGGACGAGGACGCCGAGGTAAAACCGCTGCCGCGAAGCGGCGAGCACGAGGAACGCGACCGCGGCGACGATGACGATGGAAAGCCCGAGTTTTTGCGGGAAATCTTTGCGGATGAAGAGGTCCTTGCAGCCGCAGTTGGGACATTGGGTGAGGGGGGAGTTCATCCGTTGAAA
>JAXDMN010000128.1:0-2557 GCA_034666045.1 Phycisphaerales bacterium
CAGGAAGCGACCGTCGCCGGCGACACGCTTTATTCCATCACGGAGATCGCCCGCCCCACGCTCAAGATGTACCGCAGCCGCCTCGATTCCAACGTCCTTCCCGGGCCCGATGAACCGCTCAAGTTCACCTCGCGCCTCGTCATCAGCGACTCAAAAATCTCCGACGAGCGCGCCGATGAGCTTTTCGTCGCCTACTGCGGTTTCATCCGCCAGCAAACCGACGGCGACACCACCAAAATCTCGCTCGGCGTCCCCTACACGAAATTCGGCACCGCCTATTTCCCCTTCTCAACCCTCGGCGAGAATTTCGAGAAGTACCACATGCCGGGCCAGAGCAAGGAAACTTACTGGCCGCTGTCGGCCGACACGGTCACGCAGTACAAAAAATTCGCCGACGACATCAAGCGCGACCTGCGCATCGCCAGGACGATGGGCTTCGAATCCATCCGCCTGCACCACCTGGAAGAGATCGACAAGCTCCCGCGCGCCGTGCAGGACGAATACCTCGACTTCTTCTTCGCCGAGCTGAAACACCTCGGGCTGACCGCGCTGCTCGACGTCAAGCTCCCGCCCGCGCGCGTCGTCGAGCTCGTGAAAAAATACCGCCCGCAAATCGACGGCGTCGAGATCGACAACGAAGTCCTCATCTTCGGCATCAACGACGCCGACGTGCCGGTCTGGAAGGAAACGTACAAGGCAGTAAAAGAAGTCGCCCCGGACATGCCGGTCTGGCTCACCGCGCACACGAACATGGGCGCGTTCGAGCGCGTGCGAAAGCTGGGCGTCCCCTTCGACAAGGTCGGCCAGCATGCTTACATGGATTCGCTCGACGCGATCCCGTCGGCGCGCAGCTATTCCCTCGCCGCCGCGAATTACGCGAGCGAGATCGGCAAGGAGCCGGTCATCACCGAATGGAACTGGCGCTTCCTCACGCGCATGACGCCGGAAGCGCGCGCGGAAGTCTACGCGCCGATCTTCGAGAACGTTCTCAAGACACGCTGCATGCCGCTGATCTACCAATTCCAGTTCCAGGAAAGCCTGGCGATGACCACCAAATCATTGCGCGGCATCCGCCATTACGAGCAACTCAATCTCTCCCGCCGCGCCCGCCCCGAGGCGATCGAGATGATGGATCTGATCGAGCGCTACGGGAACCCGAATCTCCCGCACCAGCTCATCCGCACCGGGCGAAATTCGTTCGTCGAGTTGGATGAAAAAACCAACGAGGGCCGCGTCAACATCAACTTGAACAGCCAGGCGGAAAAATCGTTCAACGTGAAGGCGAGCGTCGAAGCGCCGGAAGGCGTCGAAGCGAGAATGTCCGGCAAGCCGGAGTTCCGCATGCCGCCCGGGCAGCAGAAAGACACGGTCATCAACTTCAAGCTCCCGCCCGATTCGCCGCCCGGTTTTTACCACCTTTTCCTGCGCCTCGAGTTCGGCGACGACGCCGACAAGAAGATCGGCTACGGCTGGGCCCAGGTCCGCAAGCGCGGCCCGCTCAAAATCGAAAAGGAAAAAGCCACCTATCCCCATCCCGAAGTGACGTATTCCGCCGACGCCCTCGACTACGACTTCAGCCGCGACCTCGCCGTCGTCTACGCCGCCGGCCGCGACGACGACTCGCGCTGGGACCTCGAAAGCGCCTGGCTGATCTACCAGACGCTCGAATCCGCCACCGGCCGCCCGGTCGGCATCTATCAGCTCAACGATCTGCCGGACGACCTGCGCAAATCCGGCAACCTGATCGTCGTCGGATCGCCAAAAGATCACGACCTCATCAAATCCGTGTCGGCCGAGATCAAGCCCACGGGAAAATCCTGGGTCACGCGCGTCAAACCCACCGCCACCCACGGCGACTGGCTCATCGTCGGCGGCGACAGCACCTCCGGCGCCGCAGCAGCCACCCGCCCCACCGACGACGAACCCGCCATCAACGCCGCCGCCATCGATCTCGTGCTCCGCTACTGGGTAAACGCGAAAGACTCCGGCGCCCGGCGTGTGAAGCTGACCGACGTCCCCATCAGCAAAGGCGCCGATCCGACGCTGCTGCCGTAACAGTGCTCGCCAACGAATCCGTTTGGCGAAAACGGCGCGCGGCGTCACAATCTGAAGTCGCCACATGAAGATCACCGACATCAAGGCGACCACCGTCACCGTTCCGCTCGAAGCGCCGCTGCGTCACGCCAACGGCTGCCACTGGGGGCGGTTCGTCCGCACCATCGTCGAAGTCGACACCGACGAAGGCATCACCGGCCTGGGCGAGATGGGCGGCGGCGGGGAATCGGCGGAGGCGACGTTTCGGTCGATGAAGTCCTACCTGCTCGGCCACGACCCGGCGCGCATCGAGGAGATGCGCTTCAAGATCGCCAACCCGACCGCGTCGCTCTACAACAATCGCACGCAAGTCCTCGCCGCCCTCGAATTCGCCTGCCTCGACATCCTCGGCAAGAAGTGGAACGCGCCGGTCTATGACATCCTCGGCGGCAAGCTCCAGGACCGCGTGCCGTTCGCGTCGTATCTCTTCCTCCGCTATCCGGGCAAGGACGGCATGGGTGAA
>JAXDMN010000129.1:0-18065 GCA_034666045.1 Phycisphaerales bacterium
ACGAACCCCCACTGGTACTCGCGGTTCGCGAGGGTATCGATTTCACGTTCTGCGGTGGAAATCAACCCGCTTACGCGGAGAACGAAGACCCGCAACCGCACGAGCTCGTCGCGTTCGGGTTCTTGAAGACGAAGCCGCGGCCCATGACTTCGTCCTTGAAGTCAATCTCGACGCCGTTGAGGTAGAGGAAGCTCTTCATGTCGCACAGGATTTTCACGCCGTGCGATTCGAGCACTTCATCCGCCTCGGCCGGCTCGTCTTCGACCAGGTCCAGCGAGTAGCTGAATCCCGAACACCCGCCGCCGCGCACGCCGACGCGAAGACTCGTCTTCTCCGCGGGCATGCCCTGCGAGGTGATGATGTTCTTGATTTCCTTGGCCGCTGATTCGCTCAGATTGATCGCCATATCCATTCTCCTGTTTACGTTTTGCTCTCGGTCAGTTCATTTTTAGGCAGCGCCACGTGCTCCTGGCACTTGCACGGCTGCTTATTCGATAAAAATCCGACGCGCTCGAGCGGCACATCGATCCGCCGCCCGGGCATCACGAGGTCGGCGACGGTGACGTCCTTCATGAACCGCACGATGCGGTATTGCAGCGCCTGCGCCGGCCCATGCAGCGCGAAGCGTTTTTTGTCGACCATTTCCCAGTCGCCGTCCGGCGCGTTCTCCAAAATGCCGCTGAGCTCGAGCAGCGACAGCCGGCTCAAATCGCCCGCGATTCGATATCCGCCGCTGGCGCCGCGCGACGACCGCAGAATGCCACGCTGGTGCAACACCTTGAGGATGTTCATCAGCAACGGCAGCGGCAACTGGCACCGCTCGGCGATCTCGCGGGCACAGACGACGTGCTCCGGATGCTCCGCCAGGTAGCCGAGGCTTATCAGGGCATAATCGGCTTTCTTGCTGAGTCGGAGCATCGCTACTCGAATATAGGACTCGGCCAGTACGGATTCAAGTGGAACGAAGGCACCGCTCGACCGATTTTGCCGCCGCAATGTTCGGTGTATGTTTGGTAAATTCCGCGTTTTTCCCCATTTAAGGCTTTGGGAGCAGACTTAAAACCTGTGCGCTGGGACGCGGAATGACGTGAGCAGCGATTAGTTTGCCGAGGCCCATCGACTCGATCTTTTCGCGGCCCGCCTCGATGGCGGCTTTGACGGCGGCGACATCGCCCTTGATGACCACTGTGATGTAGCCCCCGCCAAGCTTTTCGCGGCCGAGGATCTCGACATTGCCTGCCTTACACGCTGTGTCGATCGCCTCGATGACGGCGGTCAGGCCCTGGGTTTCGATCATGCCGATTGCAAAGGGCGCTTGCTCGCTCACGGGATGCTCCTGTCTCGGTTCCGTTTCGGGATTGCTGCTGCGCGGGCGCGGGAAGTGGACGACCTCCTGCTCGATCAGCGGGCTGACCTCGGGTTTCGCGTCATACGCCGCCCGCGCGGCGCGATCGGGCGCCATAATGACGTCCGTTTCGACGTTGACGTGCATCTGCTCCACCGCCGCCCGCCCCGCCGCGACCGCCGCCTGCACGTTGGCTGTGGCGCCGGTGATCTTGATGCACGCGCCGTACAGGTCGTTCAATTCGACCTGAAGCAGCACGACGTTCGCGGCCTTGGTCATCGCATCCAGCGCGACCATCGTGGGCGACCAGCCCTTGAGCTCGACAAGTCCGAGTGCGCGATGTTCCGGTTCGTGCTGCATGGTCGGCGATCTGGTTCCCGCGCGCCGGCGCGGGTGACTTCATGGCGCGACAGATTACGCGCCCACGCGAATGAAGTCACTGCCTGAGAGGGTGGAGAAGATGTCCCGCGTGAGCCGACTTTGCGATGCGTATTACCAGCGTTTTCCGATTGCAACCGGCCGCTGCGGTGCAATACTGTAACCGCAGGACCTGTCTCCGGTGGGTGCCGCAGACGGCAAGTCGCTCCGCGACCCGAGACGACGACGACAACGGTTGTTCGCTGATGTGTGTCACACGTGCGCGCTCACAGGAGCGGCGCAGGCGGTGGAGGAAAGTGTTGATGTTCCGCAAGTCTCGCTTCGCCCGCGACCGCGGTGTTCGACGGATGGCGGAGCTGCGCGCGTTCGCGCGTTCGCCGCAGGCGATCGAAGTGCTGGAGAAGCGCGAGCTGCTCGCCGCGCATATCGTCGGAAGCGCGTCGGTCTACGCGACGATTCAGGACGCCGTCAACGCCGCCCCGATCGGCGCGACGATCAACGTCGACGCGGGCGTCTATTCCGAACTCGTCACCGTTTACAAGACGCTGACGATCCGCGGCCCGCGCGCCGGGCTGGACGGTCGCGCCAATGCGCGCAACGACCGCAGCGGCGAAGCGATCATCAACGGCGCGTTGCTCGCCGCCGGCACGCGCACCGCGTCGCTCTTCCTCAACGCCGACAACATCGTCATCGACGGCTTCACCCTCGAAGGACAATCCGCCGTCAACCCCTACAGCGCCGGCGTCCACTTCGCCGCCGGCCGCAGCGGGGGCCAGATCCTGAACAACATCGTCCAGTTCAACTCCACCGGGATCAACGTCTCCAGCGCCAGCGCCGCGACGCCAACCATCATCCGCAACAACCTCTTCCGCGAGAACAACCAGGCCGGCCCGCACACCGGCCGCGCCGTCTACAGCGACAGCAGCATCTCGGGCGGCACGCTCACCAACGTCATCATCGACAACAACGTCTTCTTCAAGAACTACGGCTCCGATCCGAACTTCGCGGTGCAGCCGGCCGTCGGATTCGAAGCGCAGGTCGCCAGCGCGACGCAGAGCAACCTCCGGATCACGAACAACATCTTCGATTACAACGGCAAGGGCTTACTGGTCTACAACGCGAGCAACGTGACCGTCTCGAACAACGTCTTCACACACAACCGCGACACGACCAGCGCGAACCTTCGCTTCGAGGGCGGCGTGAACGGCGCGACGGTGCAGAACAACCTCTTCTACGCCAACGGCGCCCGCGCGATCCGCATCGATCAGAAGGCCTTCATCGGCGCGAATGCGAACTTCACGATCACGAACAACAACTTCATGGGCAACGGCAAGGACGCCGCCGGCGAGCGCACCGCGATCAAAGTCGAGACGAGCAAGTACACCGGTACGCTCAACGCCACCGGCAACTACTACGGCGCGGCGAGCGGCCCGAGCATCAACGTCGTCGGCACGGGCGACACCATCTGGACCGGCGGCAACAGCATCGACTACTCCGGCTGGGCCACCGCGCCGATCGCGAGCGCGGGCGCGGGCGGCACGCTCCAGTCGCCCTATTACGGCCGGCCGATGGACGTGACGAGCCCGATCATGTTCGTCGACCTCGATCACGGCGAGCGAAACGTCGCCTACAGCGACACGACCACCGCCAACCAGGGCAACCTGCTGCACCGCTTCCAGGCCGTCGACATGCAGGCAACCGCGGATCCCGGCTTCGGCATGAACGCCGGCAACCAGATCGCGTGGGTCAGGGCTGGCGAGTGGATCGAGTACACCGTCAACATCGCCGCGCCCGGGACCTACGACCTCCAGGTTCGCCTCGCCAGCCCAAACACCGCCGCCAGTCCCGGCGCATATCACGTGGAAATCGACGGCGCGAACGTCACCGGCACCATCGCCCCGACCGGCACCGGCTCGTGGACGGCGTACGCCACCCAGACGATCGCCGGATTGACGTTGCCGGCCGGCTTACACGTGGTGCGCTTCTCTTTCGACGCGAACGGCAGCAGCGGCGGCGTGGCGAATTTCAACTGGTTCCAGTTTGCCCCGGTGATCGTCACGCCGCCGCCGATCGCGCCGGGGAATCTCGTCGCGACGGCAGCGAACACGACGACGGTCAACCTCGCGTGGAGCGACAACGCGGACAATGAGACGGGGTTCATCCTCGAGCGAAAAACGGGCGCAGGCGGTACGTGGGGATTCCTCGCGAGCCCCGCCATTGATGCGACGACGTATCAGGACAATACGGTTGTCGCGAACACGTCGTACGTCTATCGCATCCGCGCCGTCAACGCCGTGGGCGCATCCGCCAACTCCAACGAAGCCGCCGTCGTCACCCCGGCGGTGAACGTCGCGTACCTGAGCGATCTCCCGTTCGTCGGCACGCCGACGAATGGCTGGGGCCCGGTCGAGCGCGACATGAGCGTCGGCGGCGCCAATGCGAACGACGGGCCGGTCATCACGCTCAACGGCGTCGTTTACAGCAAGGGCCTCGGCACGCACGCAGTGGCGCAGGTGACCTTCCAGCTCGACGGGCTGTACGAGCGGTTCCTGTCCGACGTCGGCATCGACGACCGGCAGACGGCCAATGGATCGGTCGTGTTCCAGGTCTTCGCCGACAACGTGAAGATCTACGAGAGCACGGTCCTGAGCGCGACGAGCGCGACGCAGCAGATCGATGTCTCCGTCGCCGGCGCACTGCAACTGAAACTCGTCGTTCTCGACAGCGGCGACGGCACCCAGTACGACCACGCCGACTGGGCCGGCGCGCGTCTGACCCTCGCCATGCCCCCCGCCGCACCCAGCGGCCTGGCGGCGTCGCCGGTCGGCGCACATCAGATCGACCTCGCGTGGACCGACAATGCGACGAACGAAACCGGCTTCAAGATCGAGCGATCGCTGAACGGCGTCGACGGCTGGTCGGAAATCGTCGTACTCGGCGCGAACGCGACGACATACAGCGACACGAGCGCGCTCGATGCGAAGACGCAGTACTTCTATCGCGTCCGCGCGACCAACGCGATCGGTGGCAGCGGTTACTCCGACGTTGCCAGCGCCACCACGCTCTCCGCGCCGACCGCCCCTGGCGGGCTCGCCGCTTCAGCGGTGAACGCCTCGCAGATCAACCTGACCTGGACCGACACCTCGAGCAACGAGACCAACTTCATCCTCGAGCGCTCGCTCAACGGCGTCGATGGCTGGATCGAAATCGCCACCCCTGCGATGAATGCGACCGGCTACAGCGACGTGACGAACGTCAACCCGTCGACGCAATATTTTTACCGCATCCGGGCGACCAACAGCATCGGGCCTTCGCCCGATTCGAACATCGCCAGCGCCACGACCCCCGCCGCGCCGACCGTGCCGGCGGCGCCGAGTGCCGTCGTCGCCTCGGCGATCAGCGCTTCGCAGATCAACCTGACCTGGACCGACAACGCCGACAACGAGAACGGCTTCATCATCGAGCGCTCCGCCAATGGCATCGACGGCTGGTCGCCGGTCGGCACCGCGATCGCCAACACGACGACCTTCAAAAACACCGGCCTCGCCGCGTCGACGAAGTACTACTATCGCGTCCGCGCCACCAACGCGGTCGGGCAGTCCGAGAACTCCAACGTCGCCAGTGCCACCACGCAGGCGGCCCCGCCGGTGAACCCGGCGCTGATCGCGGCCGGCTCGACGTGGCGATACCTCGACAACGGCACCAACCAGGGCACCGCGTGGCGCGCCCGCACCTTTGTCGACACCGCCTGGAAGAGCGGCGCCGCGCAGCTCGGCTACGGCGACGGCGATGAGGTGACCACCGTCGCCTACGGCGCCACGAAGACCGCGAAGCACATCACGACCTATTTCCGCAAGACCTTCACCGTCGCCGATCCGGCCGCGATCGCGACGCTGTCGATGCGTCTCATCCGTGACGACGGCGCGGCCGTCTACCTCAACGGCACTGAGGTCTATCGCAGCAACCTGACCACCGGCACGATCACCTACACAACGCTCGCGCCGACGCCGATCGGCAATGCCGCCGAGTACACATGGCAGCTCGCCACGATCAACCCCGCGCTGCTCGTCGCCGGCAACAACGTCATCGCGGTGGAAATCCACCAGGACAGCCCAAGCAGCCCGGACATCAGCTTCGATTTCGAGCTGAGCGCGACGATGAAGGCTGGCGCCACCGCCGCCGCGGCGCCGGCGGCGAAGACGACGTCGATCGGCGCATTCTCGACGAGCCTGATCGGCACGATCGAGGAGCTCTCGTCACCGGATCTGTTGGCGTAGTCAGTCCTGCCCGGCGCGGGCGCGCATGCGCATCACCGTCACCGAGTACGGCGCGAACGCGTACGTGAACGCCGGCTTGGCGAACAGCAGGTCGCGCTCGCCCGGCGTGACCTTGGTCGGCTGATCGAGCGAGTTCTCATCGTCCGGTTTCGCCGACGTCAGCACGATGGCGCGTATGTGAATCGCCGATTCGCCGACGCCGTCGATCGCAACCTCCGTCTCCTGCGCATCGCCGGAGGCGTTGACGACCTTGAGAATGACCTCGTCCCCCTTCCGCCCTGCCGTTGCGAAGAGTGTCGGCAGCTTCGTCGACAGTTGCACCGGCAGCACAACGTCCGGCCGGTTCGTCGCGAACATCTGCTGCACGAAATAACTCGGCGTGCCATAGACGCGCGACGCGTCGAAGCAGATCGCGGCCGGGTTCCGCGTCTTGTAGCGCACGTTCGCCAGCAGCGGCGCGTACGACGACATCATGACGACGTCGCTGTTGCGCTCGAGCCCGGACATGAACGCCGCCTCGCCGAGCGCGGCGATGAGATTGCCCTGGCCGCAGTCCTTCGTCACCGCAAACTCGCCGAC
The DNA here is from genome assembly GCA_034666045.1 of Phycisphaerales bacterium. GTDB lineage: Bacteria > Planctomycetota > Phycisphaerae > Tepidisphaerales > Tepidisphaeraceae > JAICTV01. Next base: position 6,580 of record JAXDMN010000129.1, read on the forward strand.
GCAGATGCGCGGGCCGCTGCGATCGTACTTGTCGTATCGATCGGCATTCGCGAAGAAGAACGCCGGGCTGTCGTAGTAGTGCTCGTCGAGGATCTCGATCGGGCGGGTCGTCGGCTTGCCGTGCCAGGAGTTGGCGACGATGCGCACGTCCGGGTGCTGCTTCTTGATCGCGTCGTAGAAGAGCGCGTAGCGCGCGTCGTACTCCTTGCCGTCGTTCTCGTTGCCGATTTGGATGTACCGGAGATGGAACGGCCGCTCGTGACCGGCCTTGGCGCGACGCGCGCCCCACGTGCTGTCGGCCGCGCCGTTGGCGTACTCGATCGCGTCGAGCGCATCCTGCACCCACGGCTGCATCTCAGCCATCGGCGCGACCTGCTTGTGCGACATGCCGCAGTTGATGACGAAGAGCGGCTCAGCGCCGAGATGCTCGGCGAGTTGGAGGTACTCGTGGAAGCCGAGCCCGTGCGTTGAGTGGTACTTCCCCAGGTTGTACTGCGTCCGCCGCGCGGCGACGTCGCCGATCGTCTCCTTCCAGCGATACGCATCGGCGAGCGTCTCCCCTTCGACCGAGCAGCCGCCGGGAAAACGCATGAACGCCGGTCGAAGGTCGCTGATCATTTGCGCGAGGTCGGGGCGCAGCGGCATGCCCTTCCATCGCGAGCGCGGGAGGAGCGAAACCATGTCGAACGAGACTTCGCCCGAGCCTTTGCACTCGATGACGAGCCGCGCGTCCTCAGCGTCGCCGGTCGCGGTGAAGCGGTGGTCGACCTTCTTCCACGCGCCGTCGGTCTTCTCGATCTTTACGACGTCGGCGAGATCCTTGCCGGCGCGCGTGCGCAGCGCGCAGTTCATCTCGCCGTCAACGCCGTTGCGGACCATCAGCGACAACTGATACTGCCGCTTGGCGCGAACCGACATGCCCTTGAATCCGTCGTTGATGATGCAGGCCACGCCGCCTTGCGGGAGTTGGACGCGCAAGGCGCAGGAGTTGAACTCCTGATCGCCGTTCATCGGGTGCGTGCGATCGATGCCGACGGACGCGCCGTCGCCCGACTTCTCGATCGTCCAGGACAACGGCTCGGACTCGGAATCTTCGAAGGATCGGTTCTGCACCATCTCGGCGTAGAGCCCGCCATCGCCGGCGCGGTTGATCTCCTCGAAGAAGACGCCGTGCAGCATCGGGCTGACCGCGTGCCCCGGCCGATCCGCCTGTACCCGGAGCGTTGCGGGCGCAGCAGTTGCAACGGCGACGAGAAGGAGCGAGGCGACGGCGAAGGAAAAGCGAAACATGCGCGAAAACTCCTTCCAGTTTCGTTGCAACGTACGCCGATCGAAAGGGTAACAGATTTCAGTGGGTATGACGCCAACTGCCATGCGAAGAGCGACATGGACGTCGATCGCCGCGCTGTTTATTTCCATGGGCGTCCCCGCGCGCGCAGCCGAGACCAAGCCGCCCGCGAAGCCCGCCGCCGCCGCGCTGTCCGCCGATCCCGCGGGTATCGAATTTTTTGAAACGAAGATCCGCCCCGTCCTCGTCGAGAGCTGCTACTCGTGTCACAGCGCGGGCGCGAAGAACCTCAAGGCCAAGCTCTACCTCGACTCGCGCGACGGCATCCTGAAGGGCGGCGAATCGGATCAGCCGGCGATCGTGCCGGGTGATGCGGATGAGAGCACGCTGATCCGCGCGATTCGTCACGAGGATGAAGGCCTCACGATGCCGCCGAAGAAGAAGCTGCCGGCGGAGCAGATCGCGAGCTTCGAGGCGTGGGTGAAAATGGGCGCGCCGATGCCGGCCGCGCCCGCGGCGGTCGCCGGAGCGACGCCGACGACCAAGCCGCATGAGATCAGCATCGCCGAGGGAAAGAAGCACTGGAGCTTCCAGCCGCCGCGCGATCTGCCGATCCCGTCCGACGTGTCGGCCGTCGATTACTTCGTTCACGGCAAGCTGAAAGAGAACAACCTCGCGCCCGCCCCGCGCGCCGACAAGCGCACGCTCATCCGCCGCGCGACGTTCGATCTCATCGGCCTGCCGCCGACGATCGCGGAAGTCGAAAAGTTCGAAGCGGACGCGTCGCCCGATGCGTTTGAGAAACTGATCGACCGCCTGCTCGCCTCACCGCAGTACGGCGAGCGCTGGGGCCGATACTGGCTCGATGTCGCGCGCTACGCCGACACGAAAGGGTACGTATTCGAGGAAGAGCGCCGCTATGCATTCAGCTACACGTATCGCGACTGGGTCATTCGCGCCTTCAACGAGGATCTGCCGTACGACCAGTTCCTCATCCAGCAAATCGCGGCTGACCGGCTTGACCTGAAAGAGGACAAGCGTCCGCTCGCCGCCCTCGGCTTCCTCACGCTCGGTCGGCGGTTTCTCAACAACGTGCCGGACATTATCGATGACCGCATCGACGTCGTGACGCGCGGCGCGATGGCGTTGACCGTGAGCTGCGCGCGCTGCCATGACCACAAATACGATCCGATCCCCACCGCCGACTACTACTCGCTCTACGGCGTGTTCGCCTCGACGCGCGAGCCGGATCCACTCCCGCTCATCGGCGGGCAGCAGCCGGACAAGGTCAAGGAATACGACGCCGAGCTGAAGAAACGCCACGACGAGCTCGAGGCCTACACGAACGCGAAGCACGAGGAGATGCACCAGAAGCTGCGCACGCGCGAGATGATCGTGCGCTACCTGCTGGAAGCGCAGAAAGGCGCCGGCCCGCAGCCGCTGCCGGAGTTCGAGATCAACGACGGCACCTCGCTCGTGCCGTTCGTCACCAAGCAGTGGGACGATTTCCTCAAGGCCGCCGCGGCAAACAACGATCCAGTCTTCGCGGCCTGGCGAAAGTTTCTGGCGATTCCGACCAGTGAGTTTACCGCCAAGTCGCCGGCGGTCGCGATGGAGATCGCGCGGACGCCGTCGATCAATCCGCTCGTCGCGCGGTTCGTTACCGGGCCGACGCCGCCCAAGTCGATGAAGGACGTCGCCGAGCGCTACGCCGCGATGTTCACCGCGTTCGACGCGACGGCGGCGCATCCCGATCCATCCGTCGAAGCAGTTCGCGAAATCACGCGCGGCGAGCATGCGCCGGTCGTCATTGGGCGCGAGGAGCTCAAGCGCGTCCTCAGCACCGCCGACCAGGCGACGCGCCGCCAGCTTCGCCAGAAGATCGACAACCTCACCGCCACGCATCCGGGCAGCCCGTCGCGCGCGATGGCGGTGGAAGATCTGCCGACGCCGGTCGAGCCGACCATCTTCAAGCGCGGCAACGCGCAGAATCCGGGCGCGCAGGTGCCCCGCGCGTTCCTCGCCGTGCTCTCGCCTGACAAACCGCAGCCGTTCAAGGACGGCAGCGGCCGACTCGAGCTCGCGAAGGCGATTGCGACGAAAGAGAACCCGCTCACCGCGCGCGTGATGGTCAATCGCGTCTGGCAGTTCCACTTCGGGTACGGGCTCGTGCGCACGCCGAGCGACTTCGGCACGCGCGGCGAGGGTCCGTCGCATCCGGAGCTGCTCGATCATCTCGCGCTTCGGTTCGCGAACGAAGACGCCTGGTCCATCAAGAAGCTCCACAAACGCATCATGCTGTCGGCCACGTACCAGCAATCGAGCGGCGTGACGCCGAGCAGCGAAGCGATCGCCAGGGACCCGGAAAACCGCCTGCTCTGGCGCATGAATCCGCGCCGTCTCGATCTCGAAGCGATGCGCGATTCGCTGCTCGCCGCGTCCGGCGAGATCGACCTGACGATGGGCGGGCGGCCGGTCGACATCCTCGCGCAGCCGTTCGTCCCGCGGCGAACGGTCTACGCGTACATCGATCGCCAGAATCTCCCCGGCATGTTCCGCACGTTCGACCTGGCGAGCCCGGATGCGACGAGCGGGCAGCGATTCGCCACCTCCGTCCCGCAACAGGCGTTGTTCATCATGAACAGCCCCTTCGTCATCGAGCAATCGAAGAAGCTCGCCGCGCGGCCGGAGGTGAAGGAGCAGCCGGACGCCGCGAAGCGCGTCAACACGCTGTTCCGCGTCGCGCTCGGACGGACGCCGTCCAAAGCGGAACTCGAGCTCGGCGTGAAGTTCGTCACGACGGAAGAAGCGCAGCCAAAGAGCGAAATCGCCGTGAAGCAAACGCCGTGGCAGTACGGCTACGGCGAGTTCGACGAGCCGTCGCAGCGGCTCAAGGGTTTCTATCCGCTGCCGCATTTCACGGGAGCGATCTGGCAAGGCGGGCCGGCGCTGCCGGACCCGAAGCTGACGTGGGTGTTGCTCACGCGCGACGGCGGACACGCCGGCAGCACGCACGCGCTCGCCGCCGTCCGCCGCTGGGCCGCACCGCGTGATGTCACCGTCAGCGTCGCCGGCATCGTCGCGCACAATCTCCCCAAGGCCGGCACGGGCGACGGTGTTCGCGCGCGGCTGATCTCCTCGCGCGAAGGTTTGCTGGCGACGTGGAACATCTTCAACCGATCCGCCGAGACGAAGATCTCCTCGATCACGCTCAAGCAGGGCGAGACGCTCGATTTCGTCGTCGACAATGGCCGGGCGAACAACGTCGACAACGACAGCTTCTCCTGGCCGGTGACGATCACGAAGCAAGCCGCCGTCGAACCGGTCGCCGGCGACGATACCGGCGGCAGTTGGAGTTCGGTCAAGGAATTCACCGGCCCCCCCGCCGCGCCGCCGAACCCAATGACGCCGTGGGAAAAGTTCGCGCAGGTTCTGCTGGAGTCGAACGAGTTCGTGTTCGTGGATTAAAGAGGCGAGTATGTCTCAGTACTATCACGGCCCGCGCGCCGCTGACAATCAGCTCTCCCGCCGACAGTTGCTGCACAAGTGCGGCATGGGCATGGGCGCGCTCGCGATGGCGAACATCCTGGCGCAGGCGGGTCTGTCGTCGCCGGCCGACGCGTCGGTCAATGCGCCGATCAATCCGCTCTCGCCGAAGTCGCCGCAGTTTCCTGGTAAAGCCAAGCGTGTCATCCATATCTTCGCCAACGGCGGCCCGTCGCAGGTCGACACGTTCGATCCGAAACCCGCGCTTGCGAAGTACGCCGGCAAACAACTGCCGATGGAGTATCTCGCCACCGAACGGAAAACCGGCGCAGCAATGGCGTCGCCCTTCCGGTTCAAGAAGCACGGCAAGTCCGGCATCCCGATCAGCGAGCTCTTTCCGAAAGTCGCCGAATCCGCCGATGAGCTGTGCGTCATTCGCTCGATGAATGCGGACGTGCCGAACCATGAACCGTCGCTGCTGCTGATGAACTGCGGCGAAGCGCGCCTGATCCGCCCGAGCTTCGGCTCGTGGGTGACGTACGGGCTGGGCAGCGCGAACCAGAACCTGCCCGGCTTCGTCGTGCTCTGCCCGGGCGGATATCCGATCCAGGAATCGCAGAACTGGCAGTCCGGCTTCCTCCCCGGCGCGTACCAGGGCACGCACATCGACACGCAGCACACAGAGCTTAACCAGCTCATCGAGCACGTGAAGAACAGCAGCGCAACGCCGACCGAGCAACGCCGCCAGCTCGACCTGCTGCTGGAAATGAACCGTCTGCACCAGCAACAGCGCGGCGGCGCGTCGGCCGGCGGTGATGCGGCGCTCGAATCGCGCATCCAGTCGTTCGAGCTCGCCTACCGCATGCAGATGGACGCCGCCGACGCGTTCGACATCTCGCGCGAACCGAAGAACATCCGCGAGATGTACGGCGAGGGCGTGCAGGCGCGGCAGTTGCTCATCGCCCGCCGGCTGCTCGAGCGCGGCGTGCGCTTCGTTCAGGTCTGGCACGGCGCCGGCCAGCCGTGGGACAACCATGACGACCTTGAAGTGAACCATCGTCGGCTCGCAAAGGAATGCGATCAATCGATCGGCGCGCTGCTCAAGGACCTCAAGCAGCGCGGCATGTTAGAGGACACGCTGGTCATCTGGGGCGGCGAATTCGGACGCACGCCGACGGTCGAGATGCCGACGCCCGGCTCCAACGCCGGCAAAATCAACGGCCGCGACCACAACCACTACGGCTTCTCCATGTGGCTCGCCGGCGGCGGCGTGAAAGGCGGCCACATTCACGGCGCGACCGACGACTTCGGCTTCCGCGCGGAGAAGGATCCCGTCCACGTGCACGATCTGCACGCAACGATCCTCCACCTGCTGGGCTTTAATCACGAGACCTTCACCTACCGCCACGCCGGCCGCGACTTCCGCCTGACGGACGTGCACGGGCACGTCGTCAACGATCTCCTCGCGTGATCATGGTCGCGGCAATTCGACGCTAGTTCGTCGGCAGCAGCACGCTGTCGTCCTTGTCGATCGGCGACGCTTCGACCTCATTTGACCGATTCGTGTAGATGTTGTCGCCGCGCGTGCCGCAGAGGGCGGTGTTCTGCCACTGCACGTGGGCGTCGCCGTAGAGGACGTTCTGACCGGACTTCTCGTGGTTGCGGCTGAGGGCCTTCTTCTGAACGGCCGACGGCGCGCCGGGGGTCGGCGCGGTGACGTCGTCGCGTGGCGTGGACGTGCCGGGATTCAAATCGGCGGCGACGGCGAATTCAGCGCCGAGGCGCGCGGTCATGCGATATCCCTTCGCAACGGCGGCCGGATCGGGATAGGGATTGACGAAACTGTAGCCGAGGTTCTTGTGATAGTCGGTGAAGTTCGACCGCGTGAGCGGGTTGGCTGGTTCGGGCTCGAAGACGTTCACGTCGTTGTACGGGCACATCACCATCTGCGACGGCAGCTTCGCGGCGCGGAGCAGGAGGAAAGCGTTGGCGGTGAGGTCGTTCGGCGCGGGCCCGGCGGGGCCGAATGGATCGGGCGCGGCGCCGCCGGTCCCTTTGGTCAGCGGTGCGCCGGGCACGTAGGTTGTGCGCGGCCATTCGCCGTGGTTTTCGTTCACGTACATGAGGATCGACTGCCCGACCTGCCGCAGGTTGCTCGCGCACCTGGCGCGGTAGGCCTGGTGACGCACGCGTTCGATGGTCGCGAGCAGGATGCCCATGAGAATCATGATGATCGCGATGACCACGAGCACTTCGATCAGGGAGAACGCGCGTCGTTTCATCGTGCAGGCCGAGCTTTTAGACGTCGAAGGAGATTCCCTGCGCCAGCGGCAGGTCCTTCGAGTAGTTGATCGTGTTGGTCGCACGGCGCATGTAGGTCTTCCACGCATCGGAGCCGCTTTCGCGTCCGCCGCCGGTTTGTTTTTCCCCGCCGAAGGCGCCGCCGATCTCGGCGCCGCTCGTGCCGATGTTGACGTTGGCGATTCCGCAGTCGCTGCCGGCGGGTGAGAGGAATTTTTCAGCCTCGCGCACGTCGGTGGTGAAGACGGCGGAGGACAAGCCCTGCGGGACGTCGTTGTGAATCCGCACGGCGTCGTCGAAATCCTTGTACGTCATGACGTACAGGATCGGGGCGAAGGTTTCTTCCTTGACGATCGGGGCGTCGGGTTTGATCTCGACGAGCGCAGGTCGCACGTAGACACCACCTTGTGGAACGTTCTCCGTCACGCGCTGACCTCCGGCGACGCGCCCAGCAAGCTGTGTGGCTGAACGCAGGGCGCTTTGCATCGAGTCGTAGGCGCGTTCGTCGATCAGCGGACCGACCAGCGTCCCGTCCTTCGAGGGGTCACCGATCTTCAGGTTCGCGAAGACTTTCTGGAGCCGCTCGACCAACGGTTTGGCGATGCTCTCGTGCACGATGAGCCGGCGGAGCGTGGTGCAGCGTTGGCCGGCGGTGCCGGCGGCGGCGAAGGTGATGGCGCGCGTCGCCAGCTCGAGATCCGCCGACGGCGTGACGATCATCGCGTTGTTGCCGCCGAGTTCGAGCAGGGATCGCCCGAGGCGGCGCGCGACGGTCTCGGCGACCGCTTTGCCCATACGCGTCGAGCCGGTCGCGCTGACGAGCGGCACCTTCTCGCTCGCCGCGAGCGCTTGGCCGACATCTGACTTGCCGATCACGGCACTCAGCACCGCGGGCGGAATCTCCGGCATTTCCTTCAGCACGTCCGCGGCGATTCGCATGCAGGCGATCGCGGTGAGCGGCGTTTTTTCCGACGGTTTCCAGATCACCGGATCGCCGCACACCAGTGCGATCGCCGCGTTCCACATCCACACGGCCACCGGAAAATTGAACGCCGTGATCACGCCGACCGGGCCGAGCGGAAACCACTGCTCCATCATGCGATGCCCGGGCCGCTCGGAGGCGATCGTCAGGCCGTAGAGCTGCCGCGAGAGTCCGACGGCGTAGTCGCAGATGTCGATCATCTCCTGCACTTCGCCGAGCGCTTCCTGCGTGATTTTTCCGGCCTCGAGCTGGACGATGCGCGCAAGGTCCGACTTCTGTTGACGAAGCCGTTCGCCAATGCGGCGGACGAATTCGCCGCGCTTGGGTGCGGGCACGTCGCGCCATTTGACGAAAGCATCGGCGGCCGCGTCGATGGCACGATTCACGTCCGTGGACGTGGCCGACTTGATCGTCGCGAGCGTGCGGCCGTCGATCGGCGAACGGACGATAATCGCCTCCCCCGTGCCCGGCCGCGATTCGCCGCCGATCCAGATGGCGTCCGGCGATGCGGTAATTCCAAATTTTTCCAGTGCGTTTTCGACGGCCATGGCTCTCCTCGTGCTGACTCGGCAACTTCCGCGAATGATTTTAGCGATCCGCGCGCGATGGGCGAATCGCGGGCGGAAGTTCGCGGTCGTCGCGCCTTTCCCTATAATCCGCGCCGTGCCGCAGAAGACATCCGCACAACCTTCCGCACCGCCGCCCGCGCAGCCGCAGCGCCGGGCGATTCAGCAGCTTTCGCCCTCGCTGGTCAACCGCATCGCCGCCGGCGAGGTGATCGAGCGGCCGGCGTCGGTCGTCAAGGAGCTCGTCGAGAACGCCCTCGACGCCGGCGCGAGCGAGATCATCGTCGAAGTCGAAGACGGCGGCCGCGAGCTGATCCGCGTCATCGACAACGGGGGCGGCATCCCGGTCGAAGATCTTCCGCTCGCCTTCGCATCGCACGCGACCAGTAAGCTCGTCACCGACGACGATCTTTTCCAGATCTCCACCAAGGGCTTCCGTGGAGAAGCCCTCGCAAGCGTCGGCTCCGTCTCCCACTCGAAAATTACCAGCCGCGTGGCGGAAGCCCGCGGTGACTGCGCCTACGAAATCCTCAACCGCGGTGGCGCGATCACCGATCCCCAAGCCGCCGCGGGCAACACCGGCACCACCGTCGAAGTCCGCAACCTCTTCTTCAACGTCCCCGCGCGGCGAAAGTTCCTCAAAGGCACGCAGACCGAATTCGGCCACATCAGCGAGATGGTGCTGCGTCTCGCGCTGCCGCACCCGGACGTCTCGTTCAAGCTGCTGCACAACAACCACCCGGTGCTCGATCTGCCGAAGACTGATGCCCTCGATCGTCTCCACCGCGCCTGGCCCGAAGAATTCCGCGGGCAGTCGCTGCCGCTCGAAGAGCGCGACGCCGAGCTGCGCCTGCACGGCGTGATCGGCCTGCCGGAACTCGCGCGGCCGACGGCGAAATACCAGTACTTCTACCTCAACGGCCGGCCGATTCGTGATCGGTTCATCCAGCACGCGCTGCGCGAGGCGTATCGCGGGCTGACCGAGCCGGGGCGGCATCCGGCGGCGATCCTGCTCATCGACATTCCGCCGGCGGACGTCGATGTCAACGTGCACCCGACCAAGTCCGAGGTGCGCTTCCGCGACAGCGGGCGGATTCACGGCCTTGTCATGGCCGCGGTGCGCGAAAAGCTGCTGGGCAACGATCTGACTCCCAATGCGGTCGCCTTCGGCAACGTCGCGCCGGTCGAGCCGATGCGGATGGACCTCAAGCAGAAGCTCGCGGAGTTTTTCAAGAGCGCGCTGCCTGGCGCCGCGGAGAGCGCGTCGCCGCCGCCGCAGACGGACGATGCGGGCGGATCGCGCGGGGATCAGTGGCTGCGGATGGAGCCGGGGACGCCGCAACCGCCGATGGAATGGCCGCGCGGGGAAACGCAGTCGCATCCTGAGGAAGGGACGGTTGGCGACTCCACACGCTTCGGCCCTCACCCTAACCCTCTCCCCGCCGGGGAGAGGGGACCGGAGAACATTCCGGCGACGCCCGCAAGTTCGTCGCCATCGCCGCCGTCACCTGCCGGGCCGGCGATTCAGTTGCACAACTCATATCTGGTCGCGCAGAGCGCGGACGGCATGATCATCATCGACCAGCACGCGCTGCACGAGCGAATCATGTATGAAGAGCTCTCCGCGCGCATCCTGCGCGGGCCGCTCGAAGCGCAGAGGCTGCTGATCCCGGAGACGATTCCCGTCTCTTCGGGTCAGATGGCGATGCTCGAGCAGATCCAGCCGCTGCTGAGCCGACTGGGGATCGAGGTCAGCGCGTTCGGCCCGAACACGGCGGCGGTGCAGTCGTTCCCGTCGTTTCTCTCCAAGCTCGAGCCGGCGACGTTCGTCACCGAACTGCTCGAGCGCGGCGAACAGGAACTGCTCGACCTACACGAGGAAGAACTGCTGCACGAGATCCTCGACATGATGGCCTGCAAGGCGGCCGTCAAGGCGGGCGATCCGCTTTCGCCCGCGGAGATCGAAGCGCTGCTGGCGCGGCGCGAGCTGGTCGAGCGCTCGAGCAACTGCCCGCACGGTCGGCCGACGACGTTGCGGCTGTCGCTGCGGGATCTGGAAAAACAGTTCAAGAGGACAGGGTTCTGAAGCTGTCCCGCAGCGTTGTCCTCTTCACTTCCGTATGACCTCAACCGCTTCCAATCCGCAGCCGAACGGCGTGCTCGAATACGGGACCGGCAGGGAGCCGCGACGCCTGAGCCCCGCAGCATACCGGCTGATCCTTGCCGGCATCGCGATTGCAGCGTTCACCGTGATGGTGCTCGCGACGCGCTGGGGCATCTCGACCTCGTCAGATTCCGCCCGCTACATTCGCTCTGCGCGGCACGTGCTGGGGCGCGAGGCGCGAGTCGACGAAGTTTCCATCGAGGCCAAGTCCGAGCAGGCGCACTACCCGCCGATGTATTCGAGCGTGCTGGCGCTGGCGTCGCTCGGCGGGACGGATCCGCTCGTCGCGGCGCGGTGGCTGCACGCGCTGCTGCTGGCGGCGAACGCGATCGTCGCGGCGGAGCTGGTGCGGCGCTTCGCCGGCTCGGCGACGGCGGCGATTTTCGTCGCGATCGTGTCGGCGTTCTCGCACGCGTCGATCTACATCCACACGCTGGCGCTTTCCGAGCCGCTGTTCGTCCTGTTCGGCCTCCTCTCGCTTGGCCTGCTCGCGGCGCACGTGCGGCGGCCGAATAACAAGCTGCTGATCGCCTCCGCCCTGCTCGCCGGCGCCGGGGTGCTGACGCGCTACGCCGGCTGGGCGATCGTGCCGGCGGGCGTCGCGTGCCTGGTGCTGCTGCCCAGGCGGCCGATCGCCCGGCGGATGATCGACGCGATCGTTTTCACCGCCCTCGCGTGCGCGCTGCCGATCGGGTGGTC
>JAXDMN010000130.1:0-10680 GCA_034666045.1 Phycisphaerales bacterium
CGTAATCGCGCGAGTTTCCGCACCGGATCGAAGTGAAAGCCATCCTTGAGCCGTGCGTCCCAGTAGCCGTACTGCTCGCGTTTGTCGTTCCCCTCGGCGACCTGGTTGACGCCGTCGCCCTGCCGGCCGAGTTGGATGGCGCGGGTGACGAAGCCGATCACGCCGAAATCGTCGAGGTTGAGCGCGTCGGCGAGGAGTTTTGACTCTTCGGAGGCGGGATTGCGATGCGGCATGGCCAGGAGAATGTTGGTGGCGCGGTCGATGAGCTCTTCCGGCGCTTCGTTGCCAACGGCGCCGACGAGCAGCTCAGCCGCCTGCTCCGTGCGGTCGCGGAGATTCGTTCGCCCGAGCTTTCCGGCGGGGAGGTTGCTGGACGAGCGCATGGGGAGCTCGAGCGCGTAGCACGCCAGCTCCAGCGCGTCGACGTCTGCCGACGCGCTGGGGATGAGTTCGAGTTTGAGCAGCGCCTGCACGCGTCGCCAGAGGCGGTCGGCGTCATCCATGAGCCGCGGGCCGCGGGTGGCGTGGTCGTCGACGACGGCCAGCGCGCGAGTCAGTCGCTGTCGCAACCTGTTGTCCACGAACTCATCGCCTCCCAGCGGGTGCGCCGCGCGCGGTTGAGTCACCGCGCACGATGAACCTGCGATCGGTGCAATACGATTAAGATGACGCGCGACCCGGCGTTTTCGCTGAATTGCCCGATGACGTGCGCCCGCAACACGATTTCCCGAAGACGTCCAACCACCCACAAGACTCGCTTAAGCTGGCTTACGAACCGCGGTCTTTTACCATATCGGCGATGCAAGTCTTCATTCGTTCACTCAAGATCATCAAGTTCCTCGTGGTGCTGAGCCTGCTGAGCGCCGGGTGCGTCACACAACGTCCCGCGTCGGAAGCGGATGTGCTTTTCGACGTTACCCAACTTACCCATGATTTCGCGCGCGCGGGCGAAGCGTACTTCGCGCCGAATTTTCGATGGATCGTCTTTCAGGCGACGCCGAAAGGGGAACAGAACTATCAGATGTATGTCGCGCCGCTGATCAGCCAATGGGAGCCGTACCCGGCGAACACGCTGAACCGCACGCCGCGCGTGACCGGCATCGGCACGCCGGTCCGCATCTCGCCGATGCCGTCGAAAAACACCTGCGGGTTCTTTTCGCCTGACGGGAATTCCCTGATCTTCGCATCGACGGCGGGGAAGGAATTTTCGACCACGCAACCGGCGACGTCTGCGCCGGGTTATCAGCGATCGACAGGCACCTACCGATGGGAATTTCCGCCCGAGATGGAGATATTTCGCGTCGACCGATGGGAACCCGCCATTCTCGCCGCCGCGGAGAAGGGACAGACGAATTTCGCGCGGCATCCGTTAACAAATAACGCCGCGTACGACGCGGAGTGCGCGTTTTCGCCGGACAGCAACTGGATCATTTTCACGTCGCTCCGCACCGGCGATGCCGAACTGTTCGTGATGCGCGCGGACGGCAGCAATGTCGTTCAATTGACCCACACGAAGGGCTACGACGGCGGGCCGTTCTTTTCACCGGATGGAAAACGTGTCGTCTACCGCTCCGACCGCGCGGGTAACGACCTCTTGCAGATTTTCACCGCCGACGTCGTTCGCGACCGCTCCGGCAACATCACCGGCCTGCGGCGCGAGCGGCAGCTCACCAGGGACCGCAACGTCAACTGGGGCCCGTACTGGCACCCGGACGGCAAGCACATCATTTATGCGACCAGCGCCCACGGCCATCAGAACTACGAACTCTACCTCATGCGCCGCGACGGCTCGCGAAAAACCCGCATCACCTGCACCGAAGGCTTCGACGGACTGCCCGCCTTCTCGCCGGATGGACGGCAGTTGATGTGGTCGAGCAAACGGACGAAAGACGGCACGACGCAGGTCTTCATCGCGCAGTTCCTGATGCCGACGGGTTCCTAATCGCAGAGCGAATGTCGGTTGCCGATCGGCGTGTGACTGCGGCACAATGTTGCGAATGGCAACCACAGCAGAAGCGCTTACCACGATCGTCGTCTGTGCCAAGTGCGGCGCGAAGAACCGCATCAACGTGCTCCGCGCCGCGGAGAAGCAACCGGTCTGCGGCAAGTGCGGCGAAAAACTGCCGGTCAAGCCGGTCGAGGTCACCGACGAGAAGTTCGACCGGATGTTGGAAGAGGCCGGCGACAAGCCTGTGCTGGTCGACGCCTGGGCGGAGTGGTGTCCGCCATGCCGCGCGCTGGGCCCGACGATCGACAAGCTGGCCGCGGAATCGAACGGCCGCTGGATCATCGGGAAGCTGGACACGATGACGAACCCGAAGACCACATCGATGTACGACACGAGCCGGATCCCGACGATGCTGATTTTTAAGAACAAGAAGCTGGTGGACACGCTGCTGGGGGCGCAGCCCAAGCCGGTGATCGAAGCGGCGTTGAACAAGCACGTTTGACGAGCACCGGGCCGGCGTCAATGGAGTTGCGGAAGCGCCAGGCGCATGCACAGCGCCAGAAAACACGTCGCCGCGAGCATCACGACCAGTCGTCGCCGCCCGCGAAAGCCGGGCGAGGAGAGCAGCGTCGCCACGCCGAGCGTCGCCGCCATCGCGGCGAGGACCTGGACGAGATCCATCCACCCCGCCAGCCGCCGGCGCGGGCCGATCAACACGGCGACGGCGAAGATCGACACACAGATCGCGCCGCACAGGACGATGACCATGCGCAGTCGCTGCTCGAAGCGCCCGGACATGTCGGGAAGCGCGTAGGACAACGTGCGCTGCGACGTCGCGCGCGATCCACCCTTAGACGCCGCCGCTGCCGCAGCGCGCATCGCCGCGCGTCGTGACGCGGCGATTGCCAGCCCGAGCGCGGCCGCCGTCCCTGACAAGGCGAACCACCACGGCACGCGCATCACCTTGATCTGCGGCTCCGCGCACCACTGAAATCCCGACCAATGCGGCCACTCGTTGCCGGCGATCGCGCGCATCAGGTACGACCAATGCTCGCCGCGATCTTCGCCCCAGGTGTAGCGCAGCGTCGGCTCCTCCGGCATGAAGCGATGGCTGCCAAGGTAAATTGCGTCGCGCTTCTGCGCCAGCTCCACCATCACGCTCGACGTCGCGCCGCGAAACGCGTGTCCGCCGGTCATCTGCGCGATCGCAAACGACCAGCACGTCCACGCGAAGAGCCAGACAGAAAGCGCGAGACTGACGCGGATGTTCCCCATTTGCAGGTCGTTACCATCCTCCGCCGGCGCGGTAGCATTCCCGCCCCCGGCCAAATCTGTTTCACGCGCCCACCGATGACAGCGCTGTACGACTTCGTGCCGCTTGAGCTGTCGACGTCGGTGCCAATCAAATCGCTCGAATGGTGGCCGAGCCTGGCGAATTCGGGATTGCACGTCGACTTGAGCGTTCACACCCCAGAACCGGCGTGCTTCGCGACGGCGGTGTTGCTGCTGTTAACTCCGTACCGCCGCTGCCGACGCAGCAACTGTGCGAAGCTGATTCCCACGAGCAAGAGGGATGAGGGTTCAGGTACGCTGACGAAAATCTTTTTTGGCGTCGAGTAGTCGACGAAGTACCCAGGTGTGACGTGATCGAAGATGCCGGTCAGCGTGCTGCTGTACGTCGCGATCAGGTAGGGTCCCGGAGCGCCGCCGCTGAGTGCGATAAGGTTGAGGTAATCGTCGCTGCCGCTGAGATTGAGCGAGCCGCCGAGGACCAGTGCGGCTTGCGTCGCGGATCCGCCTAAATCGATCTCGAGCTGCCCGCCGTCATCAAAGACCAAGTTCTCCGCGGTGATCTTACCCCCGTTGGAAATCTTGAGCGTGCCGGCATTACGGTCACCGCCCAGCGACGCGTTGCCGGAAAACTGGATCGTCCTGCCGGCCTCGGCGTGGATGGTGCCGTGGTTGCGCAATTCCCGAATCGTCCCCGACCCCCCGCGGATGGTGATGCCTTCGCCGATCGTCACCGGCAGATAGCCGTTCGATTTGAAATTGAGGATCGTGTTGCCGGATGGGAATGAGGCGGCGAAGAGGATGGTCCCCGTTCCTGTGATGCCGTTATCGATGTACAGCGATGTATTCGTAGTTGCGGCGAACTGTGCGGTCCCGTCGAGTTGCACGCCGTTGAGCGTCGGGGGCGCGCCGGACTCGATCATGAGATTCTTACCCGGAAGCGTCTCCACGGCACCGCCCGTTATCTTGCCGCCGCTGCCGAGCCGCCACGTGTGCGGGGAGCCGTTCACCAATGTTTGGCCGGTGTTGTCGAGGTTTCCGGAAATGCGAAGAGTTCCGCCGCTGCTCACAAGCGTTCCGAGGCTGGCCACCTGGAAGCTGCCGCCGAAGCCGAGGATCGCGTTGTTTGTTACGGTGAACGTGCCGTGGTTCGTGATACCGTCGCCAAAGACTGTGAGTGCGGAGTTTGCGATGTCGGCGGTGATGTTCGCGTTGTTGACGAGCGGCGCCAAACCGCTGGGCGCGCCGCCGATGGTTCCGCGGCCGTGCAGGCTGATGCCGCTGGCAATCGTCAGTGTGCCGCCGAGCGTGCCGACGGTGGCGGCGGTCGCATCGAGAAGGATGTCTGCGTTGCCTGTCAGAGTCTGACCGGAGCCGACGCGAACGACGCCCTTCACGGTGGTCGGCGCATTGAGCGAGACGTTGTCGAGAAGCAGTGAATTGCGGGAAGTAACGAACCGGTTGCTGGCCGTCGCGGTGATGGTGCCGCCTCGTACGGTGCCACCAACCTCCAGCCCGGGGGTTGAGCCGTTGAGTACGAGGCTGCTCGCGGAGTTGTCGTACGTACCGGTGAAGATGAGCGCGCCAGTGCCGTCGTTGGTGACGTTACCGAGGTCTGCGAGGTGGTCGATGGCGCCGCCTACCTCGATCTTCCCACCGTTGCCTAGCTGAAAAGTTCCGTTGTTCGTCGTGGTGGTTCCCAACGCTCGTACCGTGGCGAACGGATGAAGGTTGGAGATCGTGCCATGATTGATCAGCGGGTAATTGCCGCCGATATTCATCGAACTCGCTTCCGGGACGCTAGTCACGCCGACGGTGACACCGCTACCGATCGTGAGCGAGCCCCCCTCGGCGGTGACGGTGCATGGGCTGCCGAAGTAGCTGGAGATGCGGCCGTTGCCGGAAATCGTGCCGTTGACGCCCACCTGAATGCCGGCATTCGCCATCAGTGCGATTCCGCCGCCGTTGAGTGTGATCCCGTTGACCGTCGTGAACGTGCCGAACGCGGAGACCTCGAGGCTGCCGTCGAGTGTCAGAGAGTCGACCACGATTCCCTGGCTTACCGTTACATATGACGACTGCGGGTTCCCGCCATCGATGAAGACGTCGTATTGATTGGTGGGCGAATTATTGGGAAAAGTGGGGGTGCTCCAACTGTTGTTGTCGAACCAGCCTCCCGCGCCGCCCAGCCAGGTGGAGGTGTGTACTGCGGCCTGTCCGCTAGCACACAGCGATACGCAGACAGCCGCTGCCGCCGCCGCGATTGTTCCCTTCACGATTGGCTTTCTTCGCCGCATGGGCCCCTCCTGCGAAGTCGCTTGTCACCTCATGATGGTTGCGGTGCGCTCGGGTCCGACGCTGACCATTCTAATCGGTGCGCCGATCAATAGCTCGACTCGTTTCACGTACTGCTGCGCTTCCTTCGGCAGTTCTTCGAATCGGCGGCAGCCGGACAGGTTGCCGCGCCAGCCGGGGAGGGTTTCGTAGATGGGCTCGACCTCCGCCAGCGTGTCCATGTCGGCGCGGAAGGTTTCCAGGCGCGTGCCGTTGTGCTTGTAGGATGTGCAAATTTTTACGTGATCGAGGCCTGACAGCACGTCGATCAGCGTCATCGCGACGGCGGTGATGCCGTTGAGCTGGACGGAGTACTTGACGGCCATCGCGTCGAGCCAGCCGATGCGGCGGGGGCGGCGGGTGGTCGTGCCGTACTCGTTGCCGCGCTCGCGGATGTAGTTGCCGATGTCGTTGTCCTGTTCCGTCGGGAACGGCCCGCCGCCGACGCGCGTGCTGTAGGCCTTCATGATGCCGAAGAAATTCTGCACCGTCTGCGGCGGCACGCCGGCGCCGGTGTAGAGCCCGAGCGCGGAGCAACTACTGCTGGTAACGTAGGGATAGGTGCCGTGGTCGACATCTAGCAGCACGGCATGCGCGCCTTCGAAGACGATGCGCTTGCCAGCGCGGAAAAGATCGATGAGCAACTCGCTGGTGTCGGCGACGAACGGCTGCATGCGGCGGCCGAAGTCGCGGTACTGCTCGAAGATCGCCCGCCAGTCGAGCGGCGGGGCGTCGTACAGGCAATTCAGCACCTTGTTGCGCTCGGTCACGATGCGTGCGACTTTTTGCTTCAGGTTTTCTTCGTGGGTCAGGTCCGCGACGCGCAGCGCGGTGGCGCGCTGCATCTTGTCGGCATACGTCGGGCCGATGCCGCGCTTGGTGGTGCCGATGCTGTCCGCGCCGGCGGCGGCCTCGCGGGCGGCGTCTTCCTGCTTGTGATACGGCATCACCAGGTGCGTCTTGTAGCTGATCTTCAAATTCAACGGCGAGATCGCGATGCCGCGGGCTAAAAACTCGTCGATCTCCTTGAAGAGCACTTCCGGGTCAAGCACGACGCCATTGCCGATGACGTTCATGACGCCCGGTCGGAAGACGCCGACCGGCAAAAGGTGCGTCGCGTATTTTTCGCCGCCGATGCGGACGGTGTGGCCGGCGTTGGCGCCGCCGCAGTAGCGGACGACGACGTCCGCGTGCTCGGTGAGGAAGTCGACGATCTTGCCTTTGCCCTCGTCGCCCCACTGGAGACCGACGACAACGGTATTGCCTTCGAGAAACGGGGTCACAACGGCGCCCTTTCGGTCATGCGGGAAGCGGGATCAAGCGGTGCCACCGGACGGTAAAAGGGCCGGGTGGGGGTGTCAAGCAAACGCGCGATTTGCGCTCGATCCGCGTATGAAGCGCGGGTTCGGCCCTTCGCTGCGACGCCGCGGCGCGGCGGCTAACGAAGAATTTGCGTCCGTGTCTAATGTGTGGGCCGGATGAATCTTTTTTGCAATTCGCGTGAAGGGATCGGATTGACTTTGACGATCTCCCCGGTAGCTTCGCTTATTGGACGCGCTCGTTCAGCGGGCGTTCCAAGGGCACGCGTCGCCCGATTGCCGGTCGCACGGATGCGATTATGCAAGGGCTCGAGCGGCGCGAGACGGACGAATGGGTCGCGGGGCTGCGGCAGATTCATCACGGCGTCTGGCAAACGCCACCTGCTCGCCTCCCGGCAATCATCCAACTTACCGCGGCGTTTACGATCTTTCGCGGCTCGCGCGGCAGGCGCACGCTCACGGCGTTGGACGACACACCAGGCACGACGGAGAAACGGGTGGTGGTGAGATGAAAAATCCTGTACTGACGATTCCGCTGTCCACGGTCATGCGATCGGAGATCGCGATGCCGCTGCAACAAATGCTCAAGCTCTACACCGTCGGCTGCTTCCTCAAAGCCTGGCGGAACCCGAAGAATCACCGGAGCATCGAGCAGATCTTCGATTCCCCCGAGCAGGCCCGCCACGCGGCCATGACCTGCGCCGCATGGCTCGGCATCCGCACGCAGGCGACGCACGAGCCGGTTGCCGCATGGTGGGTGGACGAAGTGCCGATGGGCATCGCGCTGTCGGCCTAAGCGTTTTTCTACCACTGCGCTTCTTCAAACGGCGAGCTCGGCGCCTTGATCTTGGGCTTGGGCAGCATCTTGATCATCGTGTTGACGAAGCCGGCGTCGCCGGAGCCGCCGACCCTCACGTTCAGCGGCGAACCCTTTTCCAGGTGAAGCGCGCTGGCGTGCGGGTCTTGTTTTGACTGCGCCATCTCGGCGAATTTTTCCTTCGAAAAAACCTGCGGCGTCAGCAACTGCACGAAGCGGTTGGAGAGGTGGTACGCGATCGGGTTGTGCCCCTCGTCGAGCTCGATGAGGTTCGTCCGCAGCGGCGCGGTCAGTGCGACGATCGGGTGCTTTTCCGCCAAGTCCATGACGCAGTCAATGTCTCCGTATGAAACGGCGGGGCGAGCGGCGTCGTGAAGGATCACGTGCGTCGCCTCGCCAGACAGCTTCTCCGCGCCGGCGGCGATCTGCTCGAACCATTTCGGCCCACCCGCGACGAGTTTTACCCCGAAGAGACTGAGATGCCCGCCGTACTTTCGCTTCGCCTCGTCCATCATGTCGGCGAGGAAGACGATCTGGATCTGCTTGACGTTATCGCGATTGAGGAAGAGCTCGACGCTGCGCAGGAGCGACTCGCGGCCGTCGATTTTCACGAACGCGCCGCCGGCCTCGGTCGATTGTCCGGGCGGGGCGGCGGTCAGGAGCAAAACGCTGAAGGTGGCAGGCATGATGGCGACTCCGAAGCTGGGTGATCTCTCGTCATCCGGATCATTCGGAGGCGGGAAGCGCGTGTCAAGGTGAACGCATTCACTCCTCCCTCTCCCCGGAGGGAGTAAGAGAGTCAATGCGGCAGCGGGAGGTCGTTGAACTCGAACGGCACGCGGATCTCCTTGATCGCGGTGGGGAGCGTGATTTGCAATTCTTTCGGTTCGCTCAAGCCCGGGCCGGTGAAATTGACGCTGAACTCGAAGGTGCCGGCGCGGACGCCGCCCCAACTGCCGCCGTTGGTCTGGAACGGTTTGCCGTTGGTGTCGATGAGCTTGACCACCTTGGAGAAGCGGTCGTAGTCCTTGAAGACCGGCGAATTCGCGTCGCCGGCCATGCGGACCATGTAACCGTCGGTTCCCTGCTTGCGCACCTCAACGAGGCGGACGAGGACGCCGTCGATTTTTGTGTCGACGCCTTTTTTCGTCAGCGGGTCGGCGATCTTCTCGGTCTTCTCCGGCCCGGCGACGGCGACGCTGGCGTAGCCCTTCAGCTTGGCGATGTGCTCGCCGGCGTTGTCGGGGAACACCAGATTGCAGGTGACGTCGCGCATCCAGTTGCTCTGCGGGCCGCCGCCCGAGCGATCGTCATACTGCCCGCGCGGACGGACGAGGTTGGTGCCCTTCTCGTCGACGGCCGTCTCGAGCGTCGCGATCGTCGAGATGCGGTAGGGCGAGAGCTTGGGCTCGACGAAGAGCTTGAGGCCGACGGTCAAATCGCGGCTCGCGGGGCGCGGGCCGGTCAGGTTGGCGTCGAAGCGGCTCGTGACGCTCTCGAGCACGACGAGGCAGGAGCCGACGGTGACCTTCGGGCCCATCGTGGCGCTGCCCTGCATGAACGTGATGCGGTTCGGCTGCTGCCAATCGGCGTAGGGCGTGAGATTGCCCTTCTTGCACAGGTCGAGCATCGCGGTCCAGAACGGCTCGTTCTTGTACGAAACGTCACTGCGCTCGCTCAGCAGCGCCGCGAGAAAGCCCTGTTGTTGCTGCCGCTGGTCGTCCTTGAGGTCGACCTTGGCCTGCTTGGCGAGTTCCGCCATCGCCTGCCGCGCGGTCACCTGCTTGAGGTCGAGATTCACCATCGTCGGCCCGGGATCCTGCGCCTGCGGGAGCGGCGGCTGCGCGGGCAGGACCGGCGCCGGCGCGACGAATGATTCCGTCTGCTCCTTCGCCTGCTCGCCGGACAGCTTCACTTGGCGCGGCGCCGCCGGCTTGACCAGCCAGAGGATCACGGCACCCAGCGCAAGAAACCCGACGATCAGCGCCGCGATGAAGAGCATCGACTTGATGCTGCGCGGCTCCTTTTGCATTTCGATGACGGCCATAGGTTCTTCCCCGGAATTCGTTACGGCATCGGCAGGTCGACCAGCTCGAACGGAATCGCGACGTCCTGCGTTGCGGTCGGGATCTCGATGATCAGCTTATCCGGATCGGGCGGCGGGCCCGCGGCGGGGGCGCGTGCCCGGCGGGCGAAGCTGAATTGCCGCGTGGCTTCGTCCTGGCTGCTGCTGCCGCCGCTCGAATACGCCTGATAGCGACCGCCCGAGTCGGTCAGCTTCAGCCCCGGCTCATTGTTGAACGCGGTCTGCTGGAACGTCTGCGGATCCATGTCGCCGCGCGCGAAGACGAGCTCCAGAGTGTATCGGCCGGTGTCGTTTTTCTTGAATGACTTGAACGTGATCTTTTTCCCGCCGATCGTCTTAGTGGCGGTCGGGGCCTTGAGCGGATCGGCGATTTCCCACGGCTCGCTCTGAAGCTGCACCTTCGCGTCGATGTGCCCGCGAACCCTGGCGATTTTCTTGCCGGGATTCGTCGTCGGATACGCGAGCCGCACGTAGCCGTACCAACTGACGCCGCGGTTGGACTGCATGTTCGGCTGGCGATTGTTGTCGGTCTGCAGCATCGAGTTGCCGTTGTCGTCGACCGCCTCGTCGATCACCGGCTCGTAGGCGTATTGCGTCGGGCGCGCCTTGGGCTCGGCGAAGGTGTGAATCTGAAGGTTGACGGAGCGATTGGTCGTCTGCGGCGCGCCCATCGCCACGCTGTTGGTGCGCTGAAGGCTCGTCACGACCGTCAGGTACGGCCCCTTGATCGACGCGGCCGCCTTCATCATGTGCTGCTGCCCGTAGTTGCTGGGCATGAGCTGGATCTTGTCCGGGTCGTCGTCGCCGTAGTAGTAGAGCGACACGTTCGCGCGCGTGCAGATCTCGCGGACGGCGAGCCAGAAGGGCTGGTTGGTGATCGTCGCGG
>JAXDMN010000131.1:0-3919 GCA_034666045.1 Phycisphaerales bacterium
ATATAAAGTAACAGACCCGAGGGCAAAACGGGTGACCGCCCACGCCGAACGCGGAAAATTGGCGCGCTCCCAACCACCACTGGCAAATCCGCTCAAGCCCCTGACTTTCGCGCCGCGCGCGGGTAAGCCTAAGCCTATGACGAAGCGTGCGGTGTGCCGGTTTTTGCTGCCGGGGACGATCGGGATGCTCGCCATGGTTCCCAGCATGTGGGCGGCGCCGCCGATTGGTGCGGAGCATGCGCCGCCGCCGCCTGTCACTGGGCTGGCCAATCGCCCGCAGAAGGAAGAACGACTTTCGTTCCAAACCGAGCTTCCCTATCGCCCGCGCGTGCATCTCAATGCCGACGTCGCCATGGTCTACGGCATCGACAAAACGCTGCCGGAGCGCATCAAAACCTGGCGCGACAAGGGCTACACCGTTCACGTGATGACCGGCGTCGCGTGGGGCGAGTACCAGGATTACTACTTCGGCCAATGGGACGGGAAGAACCGCGAGGACGAAGCGCAGCGGATGAAGAACGGCGAGATCATCGGCCACGGCAAAGACGTGTACTACATGTCGCCCGGCGAGGATTACGGCCGCTATCTCTGCGAAGGCGTGAAGCGCGCGCTCGATGCAGGCGCCGACGCAATTCACCTCGAAGAACCCGAATATTGGGTTCGCGCCGGCTGGGAGGGGAACTTCAAACGCCAGTGGCAGAAGTTTTACAACGAGCCGTGGATCGAGCCGGATTCGTCGCCGGATGCGCAGTACCGCGCTAGCAAACTGAAGTACCACCTTTACAAGCAAACGCTGGCGGAAGTGTTCGACTTCGTGAAGGCGTACGGCAAAGAGCACGGTCGAGAAATCAAGTGCTACGTGCCGACGCACTCGATGATCAACTACGCGCACTGGGGTATCGTCAGTCCGGAATCGTCGCTGCTCGATGTCGGGGCGGACGGATTCATCGCGCAGGTCTGGACGGGCACGGCGCGCGAGCCGAATTTTTATAACGGCGTCGAGCGGCAGCGGACGTTCGAGACCGCGTTCCTCGAGTACGGCGCGATGCAGAGCATCGTCCGCGCCAGCGGGAAGCGCGTCTGGTACCTCAACGATCCGATCGAAGACAACGCGCGTCACTCGTGGTGGGATTACCGCACCAACTGGGAGAGCACGCTGGTCGCGTCGCTCCTCCAGCCGGAGGTGTGGCACTACGAGATCATGCCCTGGCCGCATCGCATCTACGAACGAAAATACCCGTCGACGCAGCGTGGCACCGGTAACGCGGATCGAGACGTGCCGCGCATTCCGATCCCGGACGCGTACGCGACCGAGTTGCAGGCGGTCATCTCCGCGATGGGCGACATGCACCAGCCGGCGGACCGCGTGGGGTGGGACCATGTCGGCACGCTGCAAACCGGCGTGCTCGTGAGCGATACGCTGATGTTCCAGCGCTTCGGACCGGATCGATCCGACTCGCACCTCGGTCATTTTTATGGCTTGGCGCTGCCACTGCTGATGCGCGGCGTGCCGGTCGAGCCGGTGCAGATCGAAACGTCGCAGTTAAATCGCTACAAAACGCTGCTGCTGAGTTACGAAGGTCAAAAGCCGCCGAAACCAGAGTTCCACGACACGCTGGCGACATGGGTCAAGGCGGGCGGCGCGCTGATCGTCATTGATGACGACGCCGACCCGTTCCACAAGGTGCGCGAATGGTGGAACAGCGGCGACATGCGCTACGCCACGCCCCGCCACCACTTGTTCGAGAAACTCGGCGTCGCGTCGGATCTGACGGGTCGACACAAAGTCGGCCAAGGCACCGTCGTCTTCGAAAAATCCTCGCCGTCGCGCCTGAGCCGCTCGGATCGTGGGGGCGAGTTGGTGCGAACCGCCGTCAAGGAGGCGATGAGCGAGACAGGGCAGACGTGGAAGGAATCGCCGGCGCTCGTTCTCCGCCGCGGCCCGTACATCGTCGCCGCCGGGCTCGACTTCGCGGGCGAGACCACGCCGGTCACACTCAAGGGACGTTTTATTCCGCTGTTCGATGCCGCTCAGCCGGTGGTGCATGAATACGCCGTCGGCGCCGGCGCCCGCGGGTTGTTGGTCGATCTGAATCGATTCCCAAGCGATCACATCGGCGTCGTCGCCGCCGCCTGCCGCGTGAGCAACGAGAAGGTGACCAATCAATCCGTCACGTTCGACGCGATCGGCCAAGCAGACACGAACGCGGTCGTGAGCCTTTTGCTGCCCCACGCGCCCAAGGTTGTGACAATCGATGGCAAGGCATTGGAAGCCGACGCTGTCGAGTTCAAGGATGGCGTTCTTCGCCTGCGCTTCCCGAACCGCGCCGAACGAACCCGCGTCGCCGTCTCGCGGTGATGGGGCAATTCCCGCCTGAAATCCAATTGCCGAGAATTTGATACGGCAACTTCCCTCGCGATCAAGGCAATGCTGCTGTATCAAATTTCTTAATTTTTACTGGATGTGACACGTCTTTTGATTTATGTTGTGTTCAACACTTAACCGGTCCGGTAACAAACGGAGGCGATGTGGCCACTTCGGACGCTGCTAAACCCAAGCATAGACAGCTTTTCGATGAGATTGGCCTGGCGATTGAAAAAGGCGCCTTCGTCCCCGGGCAGCGGCTGCCGACTGAAGCAGAGTTGATGCAGCAATACGGCGTCTCACGCACGACCGTGACGCGCACCCTGCGTGATCTGGAACACCGTGGCGTCATCTGGCGCCGCCGAGGTTCGGGAACGTTCGTCAAGGAAATCGAGCGCACCGCAACCGAGCAGTTCGGGATGATGGTCCACGGCATCGAGCCGGGCAGCATCTTTCTCAGTGTTTACGAAGCACTGGCCCGCGCCGTCGACCGCGCCGGCGCACACGTCCTGCTCACGCACCTCAATGCCCAATCAAACCTCGCCGATGAAGCGGCGGATTCCGCGGAGCGGATGATCGCCCGCGGCGTGCGCGGCGTGTTCTTCCTGCCGCACGGCATCTTCGATGACGGCGACTCGCTCAATCGTCGCGTGATCGAGATCTTCGCCCGCGCGAACGTCCCGGTCGTCCTGCTCGACCGCGACATCTTCAATTTCCCGCAGCGCAGCGCGTACGACCTCGTCAGCGTCGACAACATCCGCGGCGGGCATCTGCTCGGGCAGCATCTCGTCGACGTCGGATGCCGCCGGACGCTGTTCTTCTCGGAAAACGTCGCGTTCTCCTCCGCTCGCGCACGCTGGATCGGCTACCGCGCGGCGATGGAGGCGAACGGCCTCGAGGCACGCGCCTTCGGCGGCGATCCCGAGTCCGCGCAAACCATCATCGACGCCGTCCGCCAACATAATCCCGACGGCATCGTGTGCGACAACGATCGCCACGCCGCCATCATCATGCGGCACCTGTTGAACGCGAACATCGCGATCCCCGGCCAGATCAAGCTCGCCGGCTTCGATGACACGCCGACCGCGTCGTTGCTGACCGTTCCGCTGACGACGGTACGTCAGCCAGCCGCCGCGATCGCGCTGCGTGCAGTAAGCGTGATGAACGACCGCATCGCGCACCCGCACCTGCCGCCGGTGCACGTCGCGGTGCACTGCGAGTTGGTCGTCCGCAACTCGACCGTCGCCACATCGCAACCCGAAATTCAAGACGTGCCGGACGCAAGTCGGGCGTTCGTCACTGACGCAAAGTGAACCGTTGTTCTCGCGCGCGGCGACCGTACGGCCGCTGCTGATCAGGTGGTCTGAGACACCAATATCCGAGGGAGAGTCAAATGAAAGTTCGCTCACGCATCGCATGTCTGTCCGCTGCTGCGATCGCCGCACTCATGTGCGTCGGCGCCCCTGCGGCGCAGGCTCGGGACATCACCTGGGACGCCAACGCCGACGCCGACCCACGCGGGCTGGACGGCTCGGGCAGCTGGGACACCACCTC
>JAXDMN010000132.1:0-5255 GCA_034666045.1 Phycisphaerales bacterium
TTCTCCGCGAATCAAATGCCGGATGAATGCACATCGACCGATCGCACCTTACACTCCCGGCTGACTTCACCCTTCAGGGAGGCCACCCCTCATGACGCAGTCCCCGCCGCAGCCGCCCTATTCGCAATACCCCCAGCAGCCGCTCCCGCATGGCTATCCGCCGCCAAACCCGCGACCCACCAGCGTGACGGTGCTGGCGATCATCGGGATCATTTTCGCGGCGTTGCGAATCGTCTGTGTCCCCATGGGCCTGATCCCGTTCTTCGTCTCGATGGCGGCCAACCCGGTGATCGACGCCTACCGCAACGATTCCACATTGATGGCGTTCCTCGTCACCAGCGGCATCCTGACCTTCATCCTTGCCGTCGTGCTGCTGCTCGGCTGCATCGGCGCACTCGGGCTCAAGCCATGGGCGCGGCGGCTGCTCGTGCGCTTTTCCATCGTCCAGATCGCGTTCGAGCTCATCGTCGCCGTGTTCCAGATCGCGCTGGTGATACCGAGAATCACCGCCGACCTTGGCCCCGGCCCGACCGCTTCACAAGCGACGGCCGGAACGATCGGCGGGATTTTGGGCGCGATGTTCGGCTTGATCGTGCCGGTCCTGCTGCTCGTTTTCATGACGCGCCCGCACGTGGTAGCGGCGTTCGAACATGCGCCGACGCAATAGACGCAGGTTTTCGCTTCGTTCCCGCGAACCCGCGCAAACGCCAAAACCCCCGCGCAAATCGAGCGCTGCCTTCGCCCGCGGCGCGAGCTTATGGTTCCCTTCGCACGAGTCCCACGTCTTCCAGGAGGTTTTTAGATGCGCACTCTTTTCCTCTGCACGTTGATCACGTTCGCCCTCGCCCCCGCGCCCGCCCCGCTCGCCTTCGCCGCCGAGCCATTCTCGCTGACCGCATCCGGCGGCGGAAACGACGTCACCGCCAGCGGCTCCAACGTCGTCGATCTCGTGAGCAACCTGATTAATTCCGAAGACCAGTTCACCACCCTGAACAACCAGTCGATCAGCGGCACCCTGCGCTACGGCGGCTTGAACGACGCCGTCCTCTTCGACCGCAACGCCTCCGGCACTTCCGCGACGCTGACCATCCCCTCCACCGGATTCTCCAAAACGTTTACCGCCTCGAATGAAGACGAGCTCGAGGACCAGATCCGCGATTTCTTCGAGCAGGACGGCGCCGAAGCCTACGCCGATTTTCTCGCCGAGATCAACAAGCGCACCTCCCTCGGCGTCAATGACGGCAACCCGCTGGCCACCACCGCGCTGCTCGCGGACCTCGGCTTCTATCGCTTCGGCTTCATCACCCGCCGCGCCGGCGATGAAGCGGTAAAACTTCCCGCCGGCTTCGATCTGCGCTTGAACGGCGGCTTCACCGACAGCGACGACGACGACACCACCGGCTACTTCGCCGCCCTCGGTCTCGGCACCAGTTTTCGGTTCGGCGACCGAATCGCCCTCACCTGGGCGAATTCTTTTCGCTATCGCGACGTGGAAGGCGCGAAGATCTATCAATACGGCACGACCCTCGCCCTGCCGATCGCCCTCGTGCCCGGCGGCGACGGTGGCAATGGTGACGGCGACGGCGCGGGCGGCTTCTCCTGGCGTCTCACCCCCGCCTTCGTCGCCGGCTTCGGCGGATCATGGGACCTCGCCGCCGGCGGACTTTTGGCCGGCGGACAACTCACCAACTCCATGTCGATCAACGCCTCCGGCTGGACTTTTAGCCTCGCCAACCAGATCGGTTTCTACGAAGGAATTCCCTTCGAAGTCTCGGACTTCCGTTTCGAGACGGAAACCAGCCAGGTGATCCTGAAAAACGGCGTGCAGCTCGTCCGCGATCTCGGCGACCGCGCGTTCATCGACGTCGGCGTCGCCTACACGCAACTCCTCGACGACGCCTTCATCGACAACTATTTTTCTCCCACCGCCGGCATCGGCTTCCGCCTCGGCAATTCCGTCCTGCGCATCGGCTACCAGGGCGACATCGCCGACAATTTTATCGCCCACGGCGCGAACGCGACGCTGGTGCTCTCTTTTTAGCCACCGATGGGGCACGGATGACCACCGATTACCGGTCGGCGCGCGTTGATCCACCGCAGCGGCGCAGTGGACGCAGAGGCAGACATCTGAAGAATCGGGGAGAAGCGCGGATGGGCGGTACGATGACGGCGTGCGACGACGATGGTTGAACCTCACGACGATCGGCCGTATCGCCCGCCAACAGCGGCAACAATTTTTCGGCAGACCGACCCGGGGCGGCAAGTTGACCATCCTCAACTGCATCCTCTGGGCGATCGTATTCTCCGCCGGTTCCGTCGGCATCGCGTTCCCCGAGCCGATCGCTGTCCTGGCGGCGCTTCTACTGTCGCCCCCGCTCGCCACGCCCTTCCTCCTGCCGGGGGGTGGACGCTCCTTTTCTGACGCGATTGCATCGAGTGTTGCCGTCGGCGTGAACAGCGTGCTCTGGGGCTATGGCATCTCCTGGCTTTTCGCCGCCACCTTCGACAGGGCGGCAGCGAAAAAGCGAGCCGAGGACTTGCGACGGTGCCTCTCGTGCGGCTACGACCTCCGCGCCACGCCAAAGAGGTGCCCGGAATGCGGGACGGAAGTCGCGCCGACGCAAACAAATTCAGCCACCGCTTGGGCCCGTCCGCCGTCCCGACGACCTTAGCAAAAGCGCAGCGGAGCGTCCCGACCCGCCGGGAGAAGAAAAATTCGTTTGACCACGAATCGACACGAATGTTCACGAATCAAGACGAAGGATAGGAGACGGATTCTTGCATACGAGACGCCCCAGGGCTCTGCTCATCACTGACCACTATCCACTGACCCCTGGCCACTCTTCCCCTCCCCACGACAAAATCCCGGACCTCCCAGACTGAAAAACTCCTTTCCGAGAATGGAAATGTCCTTTCCCAGACCAAAAATTTCCTTTCCGAAAACCAAAAAGTCTTTTCCAAAAACGAAAAAGTCCTTTCCCAGAATGAAAATGTCCTTTCCAAAAACCAAAATGTCCTTTCCGAGAATGAAAAAGTCCTCGGCAAGAACAAAAATGTCCTCGGCAAAAACGAAAATTTCCCCGGCTTACCGGACGCGTGCTTCCTCGCTCGCCCCGATTTTCAGCGCCGCGTCGGCGATTTTCTCGCGCCCATCGGTTCGCGTGGCGGTGACGCGATTTTTATCGGCGGTCCGAGGAGGCGAGGCGAGGTGAGACACCCATCCGGCCCCAAGGGTTTCTCCCCTCGCCTCTCCTCCTCGGGCTCCTCCTCTCCACTCTCCTCTTCCACTTCCCCCATTCATGCCCCCGGTGGGCGCGCGGTGCGAGCGCGCCTGAGCGGTTCGCGATGATCGCGCGGCATCGATTCGGCGAAATGCCGCGCGCCTGGGGGCTAGATACGGGAAGGAAAGGAGTGGTGGTCTTAGCGGGAGCGCAGCGCGAGCATTCGGCCCCATCGTGAGGCGTTGCGTCGCGCATACGCAAATGCTCGCGACGGCATGAATGCCGCAGGAAAAGGCGAGGCCCCCCGATCGCTCGCGTAGCCGCGTTTACCCATGTCGCCCGATCCAAAGAAGGGGTCGATCACCGCAACCACGGCATGTGACGATGTGATTTAATGTGATGAAATGTCATGCAATGTGATGAAATGTAAGGAGATGTTGACAGGGGGCGCGGCGGGCCGCATGATCCCCTGTCAGCGTCAGAAATGACACTGACCGACGCAAGATAGGTCCCGGCGGGATTCGAACCCGCAACCACCAGTTTAGCGGACCGGAGCTCTATCCAATTGAGCTACGGGACCTCACAGAACGCCCTGTTCACGCAGGGCGTTCTCTTTTTTCCGCCACGCAGACCGGTCGAACCGGTCTCCCTTAGCGAAACCATTTATACACAACCGATGGGGGAAGAGAAGCTTTGACACCACAAGTGCAATGCGCGCGCGATTCTCATTGTGGATAACTCCCTAGCGGCGAATGAAATCGCTGCATTTAGGGGCGATTTCGTTGGCGCTTGCTTGGCGCGTCGTGTGGATAACTCCGGGCGATTCTGTTGACTTCTCACGCTGCGGCGTGCGATGCATGCCGCCGCGGACGGCATGGACGGAGTTCTCGCGAGATCATCCTCGTGCCCGCGGGGCATGAAAGGGGAAGGAAAGAAGTGGTGGAGAGAGGGAGCCCGAGGGAGTGAGGCGGCGAGGAAAAACTTGGGGCGATGGTTGTCCTCGCCGCCTTTTTCCCTCGGTCGCACAAGACGCAGCTAGCTCCAACGGACTGCCTCGCCTAATGGGCCTTCACCGCTTAGAACGCCGAAACCGTCGGCCAAGGAATCGCACGAGTCGGGCACTGAGCTTTTCGCTATCGCGCAGTTGGCACTCCCATACCGTCAACACGTCCCACCCCAAACGCCGTAATGCTCGACGAGTTCGCAGGTCGCGTCGGCGGTTTCGCTCAATCTTGGCTATCCAGTAGTCGCGACGCGTTACAGGAATCCGGCATCGGCCGCAGCTATGGCCGTGCCAGAAGCACCCTGATACGTTGATGACTTTGCGCCGCGCGGTAAACACCAAATCCGGCGTTCCTGGCAGACGCTTGACGTGAAGGCGATAACGGTATCCGAGCGAGTGCGCGAGCCGGCGCACGGTCAACTCCGGCTGAGTCCCGGTTGATCGGACGCGCGCCATGATGCGGCTACGCTCACTCGGCGAGACGGTGTCGGCCATGAACGGTTCATTGTATCTCGATCTTGAGCGAGAGATCGCTCTCAACCTCGCCGAGCCGCCGGTTGTACCTTTCCACGATCGCCTTGAGGACGGAAACGAAAACTTGTTGATTTCCCTTCGACATCTCAATGACGTTCAGCGCGATAAAATCTTCGATGGCGATGATGGTGACGCGCGAGGCAACCTCCTGATCCTCCGCCAGGTTCCGCGCTTTGACAACCTGATCGCGCGGCGCAAGAAGCACGGGATGAAGACCCGCGGCAAGATTGGCCGCGCACTTGCGGATCACACCGCTTCCGGGCGCCGCCGTCACGTGGTAACAGGTGGACCCGACAATGAAGTCTCCATCGCGTCCGGTCTGCGCATCCGCCGCGTGTCCCGAAAAATTCGAGACCACAACATCAGGATGCCGCTCCTCAAGCTTTGCGCCGACAAGGTGCTGCTCGACCTTGCCTCCTGAACGGCTTCGCGCCTCGTCCAGCAGTGCGGCGATCCATGCCGACGGCGAATACTGTCGATCAAGATTAAGCTTGAAG
>JAXDMN010000133.1:0-7039 GCA_034666045.1 Phycisphaerales bacterium
ATGGCGATCAGGCAAGCAAAGTCGCCGCCGCCGCCGACATCATTCGTCCCATCGCCGCCGAAGCCGGGCGAATCGGCTGCTCCGTCGGTCTCTACAACCACGGCGGCTGGTTCGGCGAGCCGGAGAATCAGCTCGCCATCATCGACCGCCTCGACAAAGCCGGCGTGAAAAACGTCGGCATCGTCTACAACCAACATCACGGCCACGATCACGTCGCGCGCTTCGAGCAGGTCCTCCCGCGGATGCTGCCGCACCTGCTCTGCCTCAACCTAAACGGCATGACCGCCAGCGGCGGCGTGAAGCCGGAAAAGAAGATTCTTCCGATCGGCGAAGGTGAGCTCGACAAGCGGCTGCTGCGGATCATCCGGGCCAGCGGCTATCGCGGGCGCATCGGCATCCTGAATCACACGAACGAAGACGCGGAAGGGCGGCTGCTCGACAACATCGAGGGGCTCGAGTGGCTCGTGTCGCAGCTCGATGTCGGGACGTCGTCGGTGTCGGCGTCGCCGCGACCGTCGATGCGAACGTTTCGTTCGTCGGCGACGCAGCCGGCCGGGGCGCTTAGCGACTACTGGACCGTCGAATCCGCCGCCGACCGCGAGGCGTTGCCGATGTACGAAACCACACCTGCGGCGACGATCGCCGAGCTGACTCCGCCGAACGGTTGGCCGACAGATAGCGTCTACAAAAACTGGTCGCGCTCGCACGGCAACGATGCGAACACGCGCTATTCGCCGTTGACGCAGATCAATCGCGACAACGTGAAGTCGCTCAAGCTCGCCTGGACGTATCACTCGCACGACGGCGCGGCGAACATTCAGTGCAACCCGGTCATCGTCGATGGCGTTTTGTACGGTCCGACGGCCGGCGATCAGATCGTTGCGATCAACGCGGCCACCGGCGACGAGACCTGGCGCTTCCAACCCTTCCCCGGCGACCGCCCGCGAGCCCGCGGCCGGCCGGCGTATCGCGGCCTCACTTATCACGCCGCCGAAAACGTCTCGCCGCGCATCCTCTTCGCCGAGGGCGACGCCCTCTGGGCCATCGACGCGAAATCTGGCAAGCCGGTCGTTTCTTTCGGCCAGGGAGGAAAGATCACGATCACCGACTGCGTCACCGCGCCGGCCGTCTACAAAAACGTCCTCGTCTACGCGGGTTGGAACGGCGACGTGTTCGGCGTTGACGTTTCGTCCGGCCGGCCGCTCTGGACCTTCCACACCATCCCGCGCGACGAAGAAGAATTCGCCGACACCTGGGACAAGCCGGAGGACGGCGCCAACTGCTGGGGTGGGATGGCCCTCGACGCCTCGCGCGGCATCGTCTACCTCACCACCGGCTCGCCGAAGCCCAACTTCATGGGTGCGAGTCACCGCGGCGACAATCTCTTTGCGAACTGCGTCCTCGCGGTCGACGCGATGAGCGGCAAGCGCGTCTGGCATTTCCAGGAAGTTCGTCACGACATCTGGGACATGGAAATCGCCGCGCCGCCGGTGCTCGTCACCGTGAACACGACGCGTGATGGGAAGACGATTCCTGTCGACGCGGTCGCGGCGGTTTCAAAGATGGGCAACACGCTCCTGCTCGATCGCGTTGCCGGCAAGCCGCTCTTCCCATTCCGCCGCAAGCGCGCGCCGACATCAAAAATTCCCAGCGAACGGACCGCCGCGTATCAACCGGACGTCGAGTTGCCCGAGCCGGTGGCGCGCACGGCGTTCTCGCTCGACGAGGTGACGAACATCTCGCCGGCCGCGCGATCGTCGGTGCTGACGAAGCTTCAGGAGATCAGCGCCACGTTCGGCTGGTTCCGTCCCGTGGAGCTCGGCCGGCCCAACGTCTTCTTCGGCCTCCACGGCGGCGCTGAATGGACCGGCGCATCGTTCGACCCGCGCACCGGCCTGCTCTACGTCAGCACCAACGAGATTCCGTGGGCGATCACCGTTCGCGCCCGCCCGCCGAGCGTCGATGAGACGACGCTGCCGCCGACGCCCGGCCGACTCGTATACGAGAAAAACTGCATGCCCTGCCACGGCCCCAATCGCGAGGGCAAACTCGTCAACCCGTCGATCATCGCGCTGAGCGCACGATCGAAAGAATCCGACGTGATCGCGCTCCTGAAGACCGGCCGCGGCACAATGCCGCCGGCCACCGCGGTCGCTGGCGACGACCTGAAAAACCTTCTCGCCTATCTCTTCGACCGCGACCGTCCCGCGAGCCTGAGCGCCACGCCGCCCGAGCGGCCCGCGTATCGCTTTGAGGGCTACCCGCGCCTGCTCGACAACGAAAATTACCCCGGCTGCAAACCGCCGTGGGGTCTGCTCAATGCGATCGATCTCAACACGGGAAAAATAGCCTGGCGAATCCCGCTGGGCGAGCACGAAGAGCTCACCGCGAAGGGCATCTTGAAAACCGGCACCGAAAACTTCGGCGGCCCGCTCGCCACCGCCGGCGGCATCGTCTTCTGCGCCGGCACGCGCGACCTGAAAATCCGCGCGTTCGACGCGAAGACCGGCGAAGAGCTCTGGTCCGCCAAGCTCCCCTTCGGCGGCTTCGCCCCGCCCGCGGTGTATGAGGTGAACGGCAAGCAATACGTCGTCATCGCCGCAACAGGCGGCGGGAAACTTTCGGTGCCGCCGCTGCCCGGCATCACGCCCGAGGCGGGGGATGCGTATGTGGCGTTTACGTTGCCCTGAGGAAGTTACGGGAGGCCTCGAGGGCGGCGTTGGGCGCCGTGTCTCACCCTAAGAACACGCACGTCGCGCTTGTCATCCCGCACGCGGAAGAAGACGATCCATGACTGAACCGGCAGCGATCGCACCGGGTCCTTCACCTTGCCGATGTATCCACGCGCGATCGTGCGATGGGGAAAGGCTTTCAGACCATTGATCGCATTCAAGATACGTTTGACGACGCGCGGAGCATTTTGAGGGGAGCGAGATTGGATGCGATCAAAAATCGTCTCCAGATCCGCGGCCGCCCGTTTCGTGATGAGGATGCGGTACCCGCTGCCCATACCGTCATTCGGCCCGATACTTCTTCCGCATTTCCGCGGCGAAAACATCGAACTCGACGAACTCGCCGCGTTCGAACTGGCCCTCCGCTTCATCGATCGCGCGAATGTCTCCCTCGCTCAGCGTTTCCTCGTTTTCCATCATCAGCGCGAGCGCGTTTTCCACGACCGCTTCGGGCGACGGAAATTCGCCGGCCTTGACCTTCTCGTCAATGAATTTTGCGAGCTCCGGCTTGGTTAGTTCGACCTGCATGTTGGAATTGTACCATCGGTTGCCGTGCGGGCGCAAAAAAGGAGGCCGACGCTGGCGTCGGCCCTACGAAAGCGTTCCGACGGCGGTGGGCTTACCCCTGCCCAACCTCAATCCGCACATACTTCTCCAGCGTCACGCCGTTCTGTTTCAGGTAGTTCGAGACGTTTCCCTTAAACACGCTCGCGTTGAAAAACTCCTGATCGAGCAGGACGCGCTCGCCGAAGAAGGCGTTCATCTTGCCTTCGGCGATTTTCTCGGCGATTTGTTGCGGCTTGCCGGTGGCCTTGGCCTGCTCGACGGCGAAGTCGCGCTCCTTGGCGACGAGATCGGCCGGGACGGTGTCGCGCGTCAGACCCGCGGGGCGTGCGAAGGCGATGTGCCCGCCGAGCTGCTTGACCAGGTCGTCGCTCGGGTTGCCCTTGAATGCCATGAGCACACCGATCTTTCCGGTGATGCCGTAGAGATAGAGCGCGGCTTTTCCGTCCGCCGGGGCTTCGAGGCGTGCGGTCTTGCCGACGCGGACGTTCTCGCCGGTCTTCTGCGCAACTTCAGTTGCGTCGGCGTTGACTTCGGGCGCTTGCGCGATGTCGATGTTCGGGTTTTGCAGCAGCGCCTGCGCCGCCTTCGCCCCGAGCGCGAGGAACGGCTCACTCTTGGCGGTGAAGTCGGTGTTGCAGTTGATTTCGACGAGCGCCGCGGCCTTGCCGTCCTTGTCGGCGACGCCGACGACGCGACCCTCGGTCGCGCTGCGCTCGGTGAGCGACGACTTCACGCCCTTCTTACGGAAGTACTCCAGCGCCTTCTCCATGTCGCCGCCGGCTTCCTGGAGGGCTTTCTTGCATTCCATCATGCCTTGGCCGGTCTTGGCGCGAAGCTCGTTGACCATCTTGGCCGTGATCTCTGCCATCTGCGTTCTCCGATTCAGTGTGCTCTTGTGATGAAACGGGCACCGTCATAAACGGTGCCCGTCTGCGTTTCAATTGTAGGGGCGGACGATAGCGATTTATCCCTGAGCGGCGGCGACGACGGGCTCGCCGGCGGGAGCGTTCTCGACCGGACCGCCCTCGGTGGGGATCTCGATCGGCGCTGCGCCGCCTTCTTCAGCACGGAAGCTGGCGCGGCTGCTGCGGCGGCGGGGCTGCTGGGCGTCGCCCTCGGGGCCGCCCTTGTCGGCGCCGCGGCCGGTCTTGCCTTCGATGACCGCTTCGGCGAGCTCGTGCACGATGATTTCGATCGCGCGCATCGCGTCGTCGTTGCCCGGGATCGGCAGGTCGATCAAATCGGGATCGCTGTCGGTATCGATCAGCGCGATCGTTTTCACGCCGAGCTTCTTCGCTTCCTTGACCGCGATGTGCTCGCGGCGGGTATCGACGATGAACATCAGCCCGGGCATGCGCTCCATCTTGCGGATGCCGGACAGGTTCGCCTTGATCTTGTCCATCTCGCGCTGGAGGGTGGACTTCATCTTCTTCGAGTAGGTTTCGATCTGGCCGGTCTCCCAGAGCTTTTCCAGCTCATCGAGACGGCTCAGGCGGGCGCGGATGGTGCGGAAGTTGGTGAGCGTGCCGCCCAGCCAGCGCTCCGACACGTAGTGCATGCCGCAGCGCTGCGCCTCTTGTTCGAGGACGGTGCGGGCCTGTCGCTTGGTGCCGACGAAGAGGACGTCCTTGCCCGACGCGACGGTCTGCTGAATGAGGCGCTTGGCCAGAAGCAAGCCCTTCATGGTTTCGCGGACGTCGATCAGGTGAATCATGTTGCGCTTGCCGTGGATGTACGGCTGCATCTTCGGGTTCCATCGCGAGACGCGGTGACCGAAATGCACGCCGGCATCGACGAGCGCTTTGACGAGTTCTGCTTGAGACTGAGCCATAGTAAAACAGATTGCCAATTTTCAATTTGCGATTTGCGATTGAAGAGCAGGGGACACCGCGCGGGTCCGGGGCAAGGTCACTGTTGTTCAATCGCAAATCGGCAATCGCAAATCGCAAATCTCCTTGTTCAGCCCGGCGCGACAACCGGCGGCCAAGGAGCCGAGCGTCGCCATGGGGCTTGGGTTAATCCGAGGTTGTAAAACTGGACCGTTCCCGACGAAATTCGCGAGCGCGATGCCGGGGCGGCTGGCCCTTGGCGAGCCAAGTCCGGGACTGTACCCGCCGAAATCCTGAGTTGCAA
This sequence comes from Phycisphaerales bacterium, assembly GCA_034666045.1. GTDB lineage: Bacteria > Planctomycetota > Phycisphaerae > Tepidisphaerales > Tepidisphaeraceae > JAICTV01. The sequence goes on from JAXDMN010000133.1 coordinate 5,433, forward strand.
GGGGATATGCGAAATTAAGGACTTACGAGCGTAAGAAAGGTAAATCACACCGGCCCCAGCGGTCTTGTCGCATGCACCTTTTGCGCAACTTTTTGCCGCGGGCTCCATGTTGCTCAACAATGTCCGGCCTGCGGGCCGACGATACCGGGAACGTGCACTTCATGAGAAGCCGCTTCATCTGGCAACGACGCGCCGCCCTCTGGGGCAGCCTCGCCGTCAATTTCTACGTGATGATCGCCGACTGGGTGTTCCAGCCGCTGCACGGGCGCGGGTTGTTCCAGCCAGTCCTGGCCCAGTTGAACAGCCTGTCATGGATCGCGTCGTTCCCGGCCTACGTGATCATCGCCAAAGTCGGCATCCGCGGTGCACTTTCGCCGCCGCACCGGCTCAGCACGTCCGCGTGGTTCATCATGTGGGGCATCAGCCTTGTGCTCTGGGCGGTGGCGCTGCGGCTGTTTCTGCGAATTCTCTTCCCGCCGGCCACTGTGGAACGCGCTGTCGAGACGGATGCGACGCCCGATCGCGTCGACGATACACCCCCGGACGCGCCGGCGACGATGCCCGTCGTCATCACCACGCGCCGGCGATTCCTCACGAACACCGCGCGCGCCGCCGTCGCATGCGCGGCGCTCACCGGCGGATACTCGATGCTGCTCGAGACCCGCTGGTTCAAGATCACACGCCGCCGGCACGCGATCCGCGGCCTGCGCCCGGAACTCTCCGGGCTGCGCATTGTCCAGCTCACCGACATCCACCACGGCCCCGCGCTCTCGCTCAACTACGTCCGTGAAGTCGTCGCCGCGACCAATGCGCTCAAGCCGGACCTCGTCCTGCTCACCGGCGACTACGTTCATCGCTCGCCGCTCTACATCGATCCGGTCGTGCGCGAGCTGGCCGAGCTGAAGGCGAAGATCGGCGTGGTCGGCGTGCTTGGGAACCACGACTGGTGGGAAAGCGCACCGATCACGCGCGTCTGCTTCAGCAGCGCGGGCATTCCGCTCATCGACAATGACCGCATGTTCGTCTCGCCCGACCGAAAGCTGGTCCGCGGCGGAACCGACCAGGGCCTGTGCATTGCCGGCGTCGGGGATTTGATCGAGGACCGGATTCTCTTCGACGACGCGCTGCGCGATGTGCCGCTGGAGATGCCGCGGCTGCTGCTCTCGCATAATCCGGACGTCGCGGAATATCCGCCGCTCGTCGCCGCGGCGCGCGCCGGTGGCGCGAGCGCCGCCACGGCGCGCATCGACCTGATGCTCGCCGGCCACACGCACGGCGGACAGATCTGGCTCCCGGGTCTCGGGACGCTCGTCGTCCCGTCGCGGTTTGGTCAGAAGTACGCGAGCGGGCTGGTGCAGGGGCCTGTGTGCCCGGTGTACATCTCGCGCGGGATTGGGACGACGGTCCTTCCGCTACGCTTTGGGGTGCCGCCGGAGATTGCGGTGATTGAGTTGGTGCCCGCGTAACTGTCTACGCACGTGCATCGGTGTGGGAGAGGAGAGTGCAAAAAAAAGACGTACTCGCTGAAGCGAGTACGCCGGTGAGGGTTCAGTTGGTGCGAATGGGCGCGTGATCAGTCGTTGCGCGGGGGACGGTCGCCGCCGCCG
>JAXDMN010000134.1:0-11195 GCA_034666045.1 Phycisphaerales bacterium
GCATAAGGACAATCCCATCACGTCCCTGTCCTTTGAACAGGTCCTTGGCATTTACACCGGCAAGATCAAGAACTGGAAAGAAGTCGGCGGCAACGACGCGACCATCAGGGCATTGAATCGCCAGGAAGGGCGCGCTCAGAGTGAGTTGTTCAGCCAATTCTTCAAGATGAAAAGCGAAGACTTCAAAACCGCGGGAGTCGCCGGCGACAATGAGGAAGGCGTCAAGGACGTCGTTGAAAATCCCAACGCGATTGTCTACATGTCAATCGGCGAAGCTGAAATCCGAATTGGGCAGGGCAACCCCGTCAAGTCGCTTCTCATGGACGGCATCGCTGCCACCAGCCGCAATGTTCGCAATGGTTACTTCCCGATCCAACGCCCTCTCATGCTGGTCACGCGGACATTGCCTTCGGGGCTGACGAAGGCGTTTATTGATTTTGCGCTTTCACCCAACGCGACCGCGGTCATCCGCGAATGCAGCTTCGTCCCCTACCTGGATTAAAACTACCGCCGTTGAATACGGCGTGAACAGAAGCATGATGAAAACATTGCCGCGACGGATCAATGAGAGGTTCAACAAGCTGAGCTTGCGGGCCAAACTCACGTTTGGCTTCCTGCTCGTGCTCTCCTCGACCGTCATCGTCGGCGCTACCTCTCTGTTCATCGTGAATCGCGGCGCCGCCGCGATTGAACGGCTTCTCGACACCGAAACCCGGATTGCAGACATCAGCCGCCAGAGCGAAGTGGCCGTGCGCCTGACGCGACAAAACGAAAAGGATTTCCTTCTGCAGTATCGCGTCCTCGGCTTCGACGAGGCGAAGGCGCGATACGCGACGTTGCTGAAAGTCGAAGTCGCCGAGATTCACCAGAACATGGACGCCATCCGGCAGTTGGTAGCCGACGAGAGCGTCATCAGCGAGACCCGAACCGTCGACCAGGCCATCGATCAATTTGAAATGAAGTTCCTCGCCACCACCGAGTTGATCAAGCAGCGCGGCTTTTTTGACGTCGGCGCGGAAGGTCAGTTCCGCAGGAAGATCCAGCAGGTCGAAGCGATTCTGACACAACAGCACGCCCCGAATCTTCTGGTCGACATGCTCACGCTGCGACGCCGAGAGAAGAATTTCCTCCTTCGTGACCGCAGGGAGGGCGCTGTGGCGGTTAAAGAAAGCGCCATCGAGCTTCAGCACCGCATCGCCGGCAGCGACCTTCAGCCGGACGTGAAGGAGGCGCTGCGCAGGCTCGTTTCCGACTATCAGGCGCTGTTTGAAGAATACGTCCAACTTGACGACAAGATCACGACTGAGACAGAAATCTATCGCACCGTCATCCACAGTGTGGAGCCACCGCTCGGCCAGGTTCGCGCCTGGGCGCTTCAGCGAGCGGAAGCAAGCCGGGAGCAAGTGTTGCAGTCGAGTCGGACGAATGGCCGGATTGTTTTCGTCACCGTCCCCATCGCCACCGTGCTGGGATTGCTCCTGACTTTTTTCATATCGCGCAGCATCGCAGGCGGAGTCAACGAGGTGATGGTCTTCGCCGGGCGGCTGGCGCAGGGCGATCTCGGCGCGCGAATGAAACGCGCCAGCCATGATGAATTCGGCGCGATTGCAACTGCCTTGAATCGGCTGGCGGAGCAACTTCAAAAGAACCGGGACGCCCTGCTCGCCGAAAATACGGAACGCAAACGGGCGGAGGCCGAGCTGGAAATGATCCATAAGCAACTGGTGAACGCTTCGCGCCGCGCGGGGATGGCCGAAGTGGCGACTGGTGTCCTGCACAACGTCGGAAATGTGCTCAACAGCGTGAATGTCTCAACTGCGATCGTCGTCGAGCAGCTGCAGAAGTCTCGCATATCGCGACTCACCGAGGTCGCCAAGCTGCTCGCCGACCATGCTGCGAACCTGCCGGAGTTTCTCACCATTGATGAGCGCGGACGCAATCTACCGGAGTTCCTCGCGCAACTCGCCGCACACCTCAATCGCGAAACCCGCGAGATGGCCGAGGAGATGCGCGCGGTTTCCGAGAATGTCGAGCACATCAAAGGCATCGTGCACACGCAACAGAGCTACGCCGGCAGCTTCGGCGTGCTCGAGCCAATCGATCTCCGCGAATCGATCGAAGACGCGCTAAGAATCAACAGCGCCGCGCTGAATCGGCACGAGGTCGACATCGTGCGGAAGCTCGAAGCGATCCCCGCCGTCGTCGTCGACAAGCACAAGGTACTGCAGATCCTCGTCAACCTGATCAGCAACGCAAAATACGCCATGAGCGATTCGCCCGTGAAAACCTTGACCCTGAGAACATGCCTCTCGTCCGACGGCGGCATCCAACTGTCCATTCACGACACCGGCAGCGGCATCGCCGCCGAGAACATCACGCGCATCTTTGCCCATGGCTTCACGACGAAACGCGACGGCCACGGCTTCGGCTTGCACAGCAGCGCGCTGGCGGCCAAGGAGATGAATGCCATGTTGATCGCCAGCAGTGATGGCGCCGGACAGGGCGCGGTTTTCACACTCGTGTTCCCGCCGGCCGTTCCGGAGCGAGTGGCGGCGTAACGGGCACTGTCGCGTTTAGTCCGGCGTCGCCGATGCAGAGGCCTGCTGCTCTGGCTTGGGCGCACTCCAGTACAGTGATCGCAACGTGTTGGATTCGGCCTTGGCGCTCGGGCTCCCACGCAGTTTGGCCGCGCGATCGAGCGCGGGATTGAAGAAGCGGCCGAGGTTGCGCAGGAACGTCGCATCTGCCGCCGCCAGCGCTTTAGTCTGGCGCGCCGTCGCCAGCAGGGACTGGATCTTCGCTTCGTCCTGCGGCGTGATGACGTCGATCCGGCCGACCAGCACGCGCACCGTCTCGTCTGGCGCCGGATTAATTCGCAACGGGAGCAGACCGTCGGTGACCGCGCGGGGAACCGTGTACAGCACGCGCGTGCCCGGTTCGCCGAGCCAGTTCGACGACCAGGTCTTGACCATCGCGCGGGCTTCCTTCTCGAAGAGACCTTCAGCGACCAGAGCATGCCTGATTTCATCGCCAACCTGGTCCAGCGAGACCGTCTCGGCCGGAAGCGTCATCGAGCGGCGGCCCGTCACGTTACTGTGCAGGGCGAATCGCGCCCGCCTATCTGCGATGCGCAGCAACAGGGCGAACGCGATCGGCTGCTCGCCCGAGTTGTTCAATTCGAACTGGTCGCTGTCGGCGGCGGTCAGCGTTACTGGGAGCTTGAAATCGCCCAGGCCGCGGTAGAAAAGGAAGCGTTCGTCGTGCCGCTCGCCGGGACGGTCGGAGAACTGAACGGTGGCGGCGTCGGTTTCGCGCGCGTGCTGGTAGTGAGCCGCCGCTTCGGGCGTCTTCGGCACCTCGGGCATGTACGTGGGACGCTCGCCGGCGATTTGCGGAATGAGGAGGATCGTGCCCCAGTCGAGGGATCCGCCTTCGAACTTCGGCTCGGGACGCGTGGTGGGCTTGACGCCCGCGGGGAGGGGCGGCCGTTCGATGAAGCGGTACTCGTCCGGGCCGTCGCCGAAGGCAGGCGACATGCTGCGCACCGGCGGATAGAACTCGCTCAGTTGTCCCTGCGGGAAGTCGACGGCGACGGTCACATTGCGCGGCTTGGCGGTGTAGAAGTAGACGACCGGCGTTTCCATCCGCTGGAGGGCGAAGATGCCGTTGCCCTTGGTGAAGTCGCCCCACTCGTTGAGTTTCACGTTCAGCCGCTCGGCGTGCACGCGGCGGTTGATGACGAAGGGCGGCAGCTCGCTGCCGATACCGATGCCGAAGGGGAGGTGGACGCCATCCGAGCCGGCGAAGCCGGTGAACGTGCCCCATTCGTGGACGATGAGCTTGTTGTCGGCCGGTTGTGTCGCGGGCGGCGCGCTCGGCGGGATCGGGATGTTCAGGGCGAATGCGACGCCGCTCAGGCCGCACAATGCGACGATGGCCAGTATTCGTTTCATCGACATACTCCTTCCGACGTGTGTGAAGGCGATAGGTTCCCCCATTTTGTGAAGTAGACTCACCCGGGTGATCCAATACGACCGGATTGCAGAATTCCCGGTATTACTTTCGGCGAGCCGTTCTACTGAATAGATGACGAACGCCTGCGGCGGCGGGCCGCCGGGTTTGGAGGTCGGTTGGTGACGGACGGCGAGTTGGTCCGCCAGGCGCGCGCGGGCGAGCCGGCGGCGTACGGACAGCTCGCGCGGCGATGGGCCGCGCGCGTGCTCGCGGTCTGTCACGCGCGCGTCGGCCGCGCGGCGGCGGAGGATCTCGCGCAGGAAGCATTGCTGCGCGGCTTGCGCTCGCTGCCGACGCTGGCTGAACCGGAAAAGTTCGGGCACTGGCTCATCGGCATCGCCGTACGCACCTGTCTTGACTGGCTCAAGTCGGCGCAGCGGACGGAAGTCTCGCTCGATGCGATGGCCGGGCCGTTCGGTTCCTCGACAACGACCGACGAAGAGGTCGCCGACAGCGCCGACCGCCGCGAACGTTCCGAACAGCTCATGCGCGAGGTCGAGCGACTCCCGCAGGCGTATCGGGAAGTCGTCATGTTCTACTACTACCATGACTGCACGTACCAGGACGCGGCGGAGGCGCTGGGCGTGTCGGCGGCGACGATCAACGCGCGCCTGACCAAGGCTCGCGCGATGCTGCGCAGCCGAATGATGGCGGAACAAAAATGAGGTCATAAAGGGGAGTGACCCCTTTATGACCCTTTTATGACTGATGGGGAGCGTCGGAATGGCCGTGGACTGCGAAGAAGCTGGCAACCTCATCTCGTCGCGCATCGACGGCGAACTCACGGGCGTCGACGAGGCCGCGCTCGACGCGCACCTGGCCGGGTGTGCTGCATGCCGTGCGGCGCTGGAAGCGGCGGCGCTTCAGGACGCGGCGATGGTGCGCGCGTTCGCGCACGGACGAGATGCAGCGGCCGCGCTGGCACGACGCGTCGAACAGGGCGTGTCGCAGGAAGTGGCGGCGATTGCTCCCCACCCGCGCGCGGCGGCGAACGGCCCGTGGCGCCGCAGCCCGATGCGCTGGGCGGGTTGGACGGCGGCTGCGGCGGCTGGGTTTATCGGCGCCATGATCTTCATGCGACCGGCGCCACCGCCGGCGACGCCGTTGCAACGCGCGGCTCAGCCCGCGGATGCGATCGCGCAGTTGGTGCGGGTGGCGGACATTTCCGGCGAGGTGTTCACGTGTCCGAGCGATGGCAAGCCATGGCAACCGGTCGTTGCCGGGGCCGCGTTCGCGCCCGGCGCGAAGGTGCGGACGGACGACTCGGCCAAGTGCGAGCTGACGCTGCCGGACGGGTCGCGCGTGCGGCTGAACTCCGGGTCGGAATTGAAATTGGCGGCGGCCGGGGACATGCAACTGTCCCGCGGGCAGATGTTCTGGGCGTGTCCGGAAGGCGCCGGCCTGTTACGCATCGCCGCGGGTGATGCGCAAGTGACAGCGGGCGGGCTGGGGGGCGGCCCGGCGGCGCAGCTCGACATCGCCCGCGTTGCGGACGCCGCAACCGTTACCGTCGTCACGGGCTCCGCCCAGGTGTATGGACAAGGTCAGGCAACCACGGTGCGCGGGGGCGAATTCCTGCGCGTCGCGGGCGCGACCATCGGCGTCGATCCGACGCCTAAGTTTGGGTGCGAGCCGGTGACCGATCCGCTGAAGGCGACGCGCTGGCTGGACGATCTGCTGGTGCTGTTGCCGCCTGATGATCCGGAGCTGCTGGCGCGGGTCGACGCGCTGCTCGCACGGATCGTCGCCGAGCGGCGTGAGCCCGTCGCCGCCGCTGCTCCGGGGCCGGTAGAACACGACGTCCGCGCCCGCGGCCAAGCCTGGGCGGCGCCGATCGCGCGATACGCGCTGAATCACCTGTCCGCATCCGCCGACGCCGACCGCGCGAAGCGCCGCACCGCCGCGCGGTTACTGGCTGACCTTGCGCCGCCGGCGTGCGTTGGGGAGTTGATCCCGTTGCTGGCCGACGACGACAGTGAAGTCCGCTTCCACGCCGCCGCAGCCTTGAACCGCCTCACCGGCCAGACGCTCGGCTTCTCCCCCGACCGCTGCGCCGCCGACCCCCGCGACCCCGCCCCGATCGTGGCGTGGCAAGAATGGTGGACAGGGAATCGCTCGCGCTATTCCGCGCGGCCGTGACTCGACGACTTACACGCTGACGGCGGCGACGCGACTTAAAGACTTCGCGCGGCGGCGGTGCCGGCGAGATGGCCGCTGGACCAGGCCCACTGGAAATTGAATCCGCCGATCCGCCCATCGCAATCGAGGATTTCGCCCGCCAGGTACAAGCCCGGCACCTTGCGCGAGTGCATCGAGCGATAATCGATTTCCGCCAGCGGAACGCCGCCCGCGGTGACCTCGGCGTAGTTCCATCCGCGCGGCTGCGCGACTGGCAGGACCAGGTCCGTGAGCGCGTGGACCAGGGTGCGGCGCGCATCGCGCGCGAGCTGGCTGGCTATCGTCGCGGGGGCGATACCGACGTGGCGAAGGATCGCATCGCCGACGCGCTCCGGTATCCGCGTGGCGAGATGATTGAGCACGGAAAGTCGCGGACGCGACGCTGCGGCGTTGATCAGCCACTGCTCGGCAGTTTCGAAAGTTTCCCCGGGCAGCAGGTTGCACCGCAGTTGCGGTTCCTGTCCGGTCTCGCGCGCGATCACCCAATGACGGCTCGCGTCCATGACCACCGGGCCGCTGATACCGAAGTGCGTCCAGAGGAGGCTGCCGGTCCGCTGATCGACGCGCTTGCCGGCCGCGTAAACCGATAGTTCGACTTCCTGCGCGATCCCGGCCAACTCGTTGTGAAACATCTGCGGCGCAAGGACGAGCGGCACGAGCGCGGGGTAGGTCTCCGTGACGGTGTGGCCGAGTTGCCGAACGATCTCCCAACCTGTTCCGTCGCTTCCGCTGCGAGGAAGCGACCGCCCGCCGGTACACATGATGACGCGCGACGCTCGGAGGCTGCCGCGGCCGTGCTCGACCGTAAACGAACCGTCGGCGAGCGGCGGGAGAATCCGGGTGACGCGACTCTCTGACTGAATCGCGATCTTCAGCTCTTCGCAGCGGCGCAGCAGCGCGTTAAGGACCGTGCGGGCCGAATCTGAGACCGGAAAAAGCTTCCCGGTGGGTTCGCGTTTCAGTTCCACGCCGAGCGAGGCGAACCAGCGGACCGTCGCCGATTCGTCGAAAGCCGCGAGAATGTTGCGGACGATTTTTTGGGACCCATTGAAATCCTGCGGAAGCACTTTTTCGTGCGTCACGTTACATCGCCCGCCGCCGGAGACGAGGATCTTCGCGCCGAGCGTCCGTGCGCCGTCGAGCACGATGATGCGGCGCTGCGCAGCTCCTGTGGGTGCGGCCTCGGCGGCGAAGATCCCGGCGGCAAGGCCGGCGGCGCCGCCTCCGATAATGGCCAGGTCGGCGGATTGCTCGTCAGCGCCGCGCATCATCGAACCTGCAACAACACGAATTTAAGGTACTGAAGCTCGCTGCACGCGAGCGGAAACGGATGGTCCGCCGGCTGGCCATGAACGCCCAGCACGACCGCACGCCTGCGCGCTTTCGACATGGCCGCTTCGATCACCTCGAAAAACATCGGCAACGACACATGACTCGAGCAGGACGAGAACGCGACGATCCCGCCAGACGCAAGCACGTGAAGCGCCGCCACGAACAGCGCCTGGTAGCTCGCCAGTGCCTTCGTGACGTGACGCTCGGCCGGCGCGAAGGACGGCGGATCGACGATGATGAGCTCCCACGATCGCTTCGCCGCGCGCGCTACTTCCAAAAATTCGAAAGCGTCCGTCGCAGACGTGTGATGCAGCGCGGGCGGGAGCCCGTTGAGCAACCAATTCCGCTGCGATTCTTCCATCGCGGGCTTGGCTAGATCAACGCTCGTCACGTCCCGCGCGCCCGCGATCCCTGCATAGACCGAGAACCCGCCCGTGTACGCGAAGAGGTTCAGGACCGATCGGCCCTTTGCCAGCGCGCCGATGCGCGCCCGATTATCCCGCTGGTCGAAAAAAAACCCGGTCTTCTGGCCCTGAACGAGATCCGCCTGAAAATGCAATCCGTTTTCCAGAAATGGAATCGGCTCCGCTGGAATGTTCCCCCGAACCGCGCGACCGCGAGTCTTGGCATCGGAGCGGTATTTCAAAAACACGTTTTCGATCGACAGCCGCTCACGCAGCCAGTCGGCGAGCGCATCGACGTTCCAGAACGCCGCGGGCGCGTCGCCGTCCAGCTTGAGCACCGCATGCCGCGCGTAAAGGTCACACGTCACGCCGGGCAGGCCGTCCCCTTCGCCATTGAGGAGACGAAAGCCGTTCGTCGCCGCCTCATCGAACAGCGTTCGCCGCAGCAAAAGCGCGGCCTCGAGTTTCGCGAGAATAAAGTCATCATCGAGCCGCTCGCGCTCGAGGGCACACACGCGGACGGCCAGCGGCCCGATCGGATCGTACATTCCGAACGCCAGCAGCGACCCGTCCTTGTCGCGCACAATCGCCCGACTTCCGGCCGGCGCCGCGGGGAGCTCCTCCAACCAGTCCCGGTAAATCCACGGATAGCCCTGCTTGAGCATGCGCGTTCGATCGCGCACGAGATTCAGCTTGACCGGTTGCTGATGGTCGGCGAGGAAAAAACTCATGGCGGACACTGGAAGCCAAGTTTAAACGAAGAGAGGGGCCGCACCGAAATGCGACCCCTCTCTTGTTTGCTTCTGTGCGCTGATGCGCGGAACGCTTAGTAGCGCTTCCCACCACCGCCGCCGCCACCGGTGCGCGGACGGTCTTCGCGGGGCTTGGCTTCATTGACCGTCAGAGCGCGGCCGTTCTGTTCCTGGCCGTTGAGCGCGCCGATCGCCGCCTGGGCCTCCTTGTCGGAGCCCATCTGGACGAAACCGAAGCCCTTGCTGCGGCCGGTGTCGCGGTCCTGGATGATTTCGGCACTGCTGACCGTGCCGTGCGGCGTGAACATCGCGTTCAGGTCCGCGTTGGTGACTTCGTAACTAAGATTACCGACGTAAAGCTTGCTGCCCATAGGATGGACTCCTCAATCGAATTCGTGCGACCGCGCGGTTTACTTTCCGCAGTCGCGTGTGTGAAAGGGACCGAAAAGTCCCGGCCCAGGACTGGTAGGAGCAGCGGCGGCGGAGGCAGGCGTGTGCGGAGTCGGAAAAACTCAGAACTTCCCGGATCGGTCGTCGGACGTACCGAACGCATTCTACACGGCCAGCCTGACAATAGATATGCGGCGGGACGGGATTCCAAAATCTACATTCGGCGATTTTCCCGGCTAAAATCATCTTATGTCGAACGCCTCCGATCAGCCGTTGCTCGCCGCCGCCCGCGAATCGCTGGCCCACCCGCTTCGTTTCAGCGAGTTTCTCGCCAAGCTCAGTCCGAAGGACCGGGCCAGCGCCGAGCGGCGCGTCACGGTGCTCGACGCGGCGACAGACGCACCTCGCGCCGAATTGTGGCAGCGGCTGGCGTGCAGCCTGATGACGCTCGCGCCGTTCGCCGCGAAATTGGTCGGCAAGCAGACCTTGCAGATTTACGTGGCCGACGGGAAGTACCGCATGCAGGTCTTCGCGCTGGAAGATCTTCAGGACGGGAACTTCACCGTCTACTGCCCGGACGTGTTGGATGATGCGGTGAAGTCTGGATTGCTGTCGCCGGCGCGGACGCCGAATTCCGAGCCGCACGACTACGTCACCGGATCTGCGGCCGCGCCGCTGCGCGTCGAGCGCCTGGACGGGAAAACGCTTCACCCGCCAGCGCACATCAAGGATTTGACCGGCTGGAACCGCAAGGCGCTGCGCATCACGTTGCCGCCGGCGCCGTCGCCGGAGCAAGTGGAGGCGGCGGAGCTTCTATGCGCGATCGCCGCGCAACGGTTCGTTCGCGTCCCGCCGCCGAGTGGCGCGCCGATCGCGAAATCGTAAGCCGTGCAGCCGGCGCTGGCGCGGATTACTTCGGTCGTGGCGAAAGTGAATATCGTCCGTCGTGGTCCACGACGGTTTTGGAGGCGACGAGTGTTCTCAGGGCGGACTTGACCATCGCGGCGAGATCGCCCTTCGGGCTCTCCGCCAGCCCCAGGGTTCGACGAATCGCCACGACGAGGCTGAGGACTTCCATCTCGCCGCGGGCGAGTTGGTCGACGATCAGCGATTGAATTTGAACTGCACCGGCCATACCGCGGGATCATAACCGATTTCCGCGATTCGCGTCGGTTACGACGCCGTTTAAGGTAGACTCAGGAGATGGGAGAACGATGATTTACAGCCGCTTCGGCACCAAACTCACGCCAATCAGCAAGGAACAGGACGCCAGCGGGCGGATTTCGATCCACGTGGCGGTCGAGGGCGTCACCGACCTGCGCCATTACGCCATCGCCGATCTGAAGGCCGACGACGGCATGCCCGAGATCAACGCCATCGTGGCCAAATTGCCGTGGGGAAGCGGTGGAGCACCCGGCGCAGCGACCAAGTGACCGCACCCATCCGGGCCGCCGTTGTAGCTTAAAAAATCGACCCGCCGCCGCGTGGGCGAATCCCCTTCACTTCAGCGCGATCAAACCACAGAAGTTATACCACTTGAAGAATACGTCCACGTGGCGGAAGCCGGCTCCGCGGAGGAGCTCTTTGTTCTCTTCCAGCCGGTACGGCACGAGCACGTTTTCCAGCGCTTCGCGCTTCTGCGAGATCTCCATCTCGCTGTAGCCGTTGCGGCGTTTCATCTCGTAATAGTGTTTGATGAACAGGCGATTGAACGTCGAGTTTTCGCCGAGCACTTTTTCGACCACGATCAGGCAGCCGTTGTCCGCCAGGCCCTCGTAGATCGCCTTCACCACCCGCTCGCGGTAGAGCGGGCGGATGAACTGCAAGGTCAGCACCAGCATCACGACCGACGCGTTTTTCACTTCCACGCCCACGTTCAAATCGCCCTGCTGAAGCTCGAACGGACGCGCGAAACCGGCGGCGGCAAGCTTGGCCCTGGCTTTGGCAAGCATGTCATTCGAATCGTCGACGCCAACGAAGCGGACGTCGCCGCTATCCGCCTGCATGAGCCGGGCGATGTTGAGAAAAGAATTCGCCGTCGAGCAACCGAGGTCATAAACGTTCGTGCCCGGCTGCGCGAAGTCGACGGCCAGTTCCGCAACCATCCGCTGGATCTCCTGGTAGA
>JAXDMN010000135.1:0-5711 GCA_034666045.1 Phycisphaerales bacterium
TCGTCGTGCTGACGATCGTGACGGTCGCCGTCGCGTTAGTGCACATCGAGAACGAATTGATCAAGGTGCTGGTCGCGCTGGCGATCGCCTCGGTGAAGGCGACTTGCGTCGCGTTTTTCTTCATGCACCTGAAGTTCGAGGGGAAGCTGATCTACACGATCTTCATCGTCCCGCTGCTGCTGTGCGTGCTGCTTACGGTCGCGCTGATCCCGGACGTGCTGCTGACGCATCCGACCGATCACACGTCGTCGCTGAAAGTGTTCAATGACACGAAAGACCTGTTCATGACCGCCGTCGGCGGGGAAGACGCGAGCGGCGAGCACGGCGTTGGGGGCGGCGGACACTGATGGGATTTGCAATTTGCGTTTTGCAATTTGCGATTGAAAAACAGTCGCCGGATCGCTTCTTCTTCCATTGCAAATCGCAAATTGCAAATCGAATGCCCCCCGCCGTCCAAACCGATCATCTCACCTATCGCTACGGCGAGCGCGTTGCGCTTCATGAGCTGACAATCTCCGTCGCCGCCGGCGAGATCGTCGCGCTGCTCGGGCCAAACGGGAGCGGCAAGACGACGCTGTGTCGCATCCTGTCGACGCTCGTGCCGCCGCAGGAGGGTCGTGCGGCGATTTTCGGGCTGGATCTCGCGGACGCCGCGCAACGTGACGCGATTCGCCGGCGGATCCGCGTCGTTTTCCAAAATCCGGCGCTCGATAAGCAGCTCACCGCCGAGGAAAACCTCATTTATCACGGCCATCTGTACGGCCTGCGCGGGAGCGAGTTGCGGCAGCGTGTGCGCGAGCTGCTCGGGCGGGTGAACCTGCTCGATCGCGCTGGCGAGCGCGTCAGCACGTTCAGCGGCGGCATGCGGCGGCGCGTCGAAGTCGCCAAAGGCTTGCTCCACCGCCCGCAGTTCATGCTGCTCGACGAGCCGAGCACCGGGCTCGACCCCGTCGCGCGCGCCGAAGTGTGGAATTATCTGAACGAAGTCCGCCAGCGCGACGGCGTGACCGTCTTGCTCACCACACACCTGATGGACGAAGCCGACCACTGCGACCGCGTCGCAATCATGGACGCCGGCCGGCTGATCGCGCTCAACACCCCGACCGCGCTCAAGGAGCGCGTCGGCGGCGACGTTATCACGTTGACGACGCGCGACGCGGCCGCCGTTCGAGCTGTCCTGAAGGAAAAGTTCGGCATCGACGTGGACGCCGCCGGCACGGCCGACGCGACGACCATCCGCTTCGAGCGCCCGCGCGGGCACGAGTTCATTCCCGCGCTGATCGAAGCGCTGCCCGGGCTGGTCGAATCGGTGTCGGTCGGGAAGCCGACGCTGGAAGACGTGTTCATCCACACGACCGGGCGGCGCTTCCGCGAGTAGTTTGGTTTTCGGTGCGTGGAAGCGACCGGAATGCTAAGAAGCCCGCGACGGCGGCGCCGCGATGCGCACGTTGAATGCGTGCGTCCCGATGTCCAGCGCGCCGCCGGCATCGACGCTGACGCGGCCGTTCAGCGAGTAGAAGACTTGCTTGCCGTCGCGTCGGTTGCCGATGATGTTGCTCATGCGCAAGAGGCCCAGGTGATGGCTGACAGTTGGCTGCGGAAGCTTGAGCGCTTCGCAGAGACTGGTCACGTTGCGTTCGCCGTCAGCGAGCAGCATGAGAAGATTCAGCCGAGTGCGATCGGACAGCAGCCGAAACAAAGCCGCCAACTGTTCGAGTTCCTCATCACTCGCGCCCGCAACCCGTTTGACCATCGCTCCCTCTCCGATCGTGTTGTCCAGCTTGTTGTGTGATCTCGGTTGACTATAGGGAGGGAATAAAACGCTGGTCAAAACTAGTATATTTACGAGTGTGCACGTGTCGCGATTGGAGACGTCGCGCGCTCGTGCGCGGAGATGGCGAGCACCGGAATTTCCGTCAAACCAGTCGCCGGCTCACGCGCCGCGCGCGGCGGAACGAGACACGGGCGCGCAACTTGATTTGAAAACCCCTGCCCCTAAAATGTCGTCTTACAATCTGCCGCGTTTTGCGTTTTCGCGCGCGGGGCGATGGTCTAACGGGATGACGGCTGAATCGCATTCAGCAAATCGGGGTTCGATTCCCCGTCGCTCCACTCCACAGCCCACCCGACATTCGGGTGGGCTTTTTGCTGCACTGACGCTCGTTTGCTGAGAGCAGACTCAAGCATCGGCATATTTTGCCTGCGACCCTACGGCCGCGGCCCCACGTCGCTGATATCGAACGGCTCGAACCCCACGCCCTTCGCCAGCGAGTCCGGCTTCAGGCGAAAATCGTCCTTCGCCACGTCGACGAACAGCGGATCGGCGATGATCGAATTCTTGTCCTGACCGGCCGCGCGCCACTGCGGCCAGGTCATTTCGCTGACACGAAAATCCTTCTCGGCGATGCCGCCGTAGACGTTGCGATCGAACGTCACCTTCTCCGCTGACGATCGCGTCAGCGGGCTGCCGCTCGTCCAGTAGATGATGTTGCGCTCGATCGCGAACCCCTGATGCGCTTCCTGGCGCGAGCGATAGATCTGCGGATCGCGGCTGAAGGCGAAGATGTTGTTGCGTACGACGTTCTCGCGGCCGTAGTGCAGGTGGAACGCGCCGTGCGCCGCGCGGTAGACGAGATTGTTTTCCACGATCACATCGCAGCATCCCTCGTCGAGATAAACGCCCCACCCGAAGCGCACCCCGTCGATGTCGTGCAGCACGTTGTTGCGCACGACCGATCCGCGACGGCCGCCGAGCAGGTAGATCGCGCCCATGTCCGCGAGCAATGGGCCGTCGCCGTCACTGAGCTTGCCGATGTGGTGGATGCGGTTTTTCTCGATGACGTTGCCGCGATTGAGCGAGTCTTCATAGCCCCACGTCCAGCCGGCGGAGATGCCGGAGTAGTAGAAATCGTGGATGTCGTTGTGCGCGATGCGATTGTCGAACGCCTGGCCGATCCAGATGCCGACCGCGCTCATGAACATTTTTCCGCCGTCGCTGATCGTGCAGTCTTCAATGGCGTTGCCGAAGGACTGCGCATCGTTGCCCTGGCCGATCGACATGTAGCCGAGCTTGATTCCCCCGCCGCCGAGGTCGCGGAACGTGCAGCGACTGACCCGGCTGAGCTGCGTGGATTGCCCGAGCTCGAGCCCCCAGGTGCCGAGGTTGCGGAACGTGCAGTTCTCAACGCTCACGCGCCGGAGCCCTTCGCCCCGCACGGCCGCGATGAGCGGCAACGCCGCCTGGACGAAGCCGCCGCTGATCGGTTGCGTGGTCGCCGGGTCCGGATCCGGATGCATCCATTCCGTGTGCGCGAACGTGAGGCCGCGGAGCGTCACGTCCTCGATGAATTTTCCCTTCGCCGGCTCGCCGCGCAGCTCGATCAGTTGCGACACGCCCGGCGACGGCGCGATCGCGACGATTTTCTCAATCGCTTCCTCCGGCCGCGGCAGGTAGACGATTCTGCCGCTCGCGCGGTCGAGAAACCATTCGCCCGGCTGATCGAGCCACCGTCCGTCGCCTTCGAGGAAGTACGGATCGCCGACTTCCGTCCGCCACTGGCTTTTGCGGGTGAAACTGATCAGTTTCTGCTCGGCGTCGGCCGCTTTGATCGGCAGCCGCGACTCGACCCATCGCGTGCCGATGATCACTTCCGCGCCATACGCAAACGGTCCGGCCGGCACGTCCGTGCCGTCGAAACGAAACCGGGCCTGTCCGACTTCCCAGTTCTCGGTCGCATCCGGCGATTCCTTCACGCGAAAAAACGCCCCACGATTGGGATGCCGCGCGCGGGTTGCGCGTTGATCGTTGATCCACAACTGGCGGAAGAAAGTCTTGCCCTCTTTGACGCCCGGGATATCCGCCGCCCAGACGTCCTTGCCGTTGAATTTCTCGGGCCGCCAATTCGTGATGCGCTGCCCGCCGGTGATCACGCCATCGCCGCCGCCGTTAATCGTTAAATGCGAGTCCGCCGGCGTCAACACGATCGGTTTGTCGACGTGATGCTCACCCCGAAGATGAATCACTGCCGGCCGCGTCGCCGCCCCCGCCGCGCGGCGCTTTGTGCGCACTTCTTCAACCGCAGCCGTCAGCGTGCGCGGCGGCTCAACGGTCACCTCAATCGCCGTCGGCTTGGTTGTCGTGGTTGTCGTCACCGCGGCAAGAACTGCACAAAGAAAAGATGGCAACATGCAGAAAGGGTGTAACCGAGAATCATCGCCGCGAACAGCTCACGCGGGCGGCAACAATTTCGCCAGCCGCTCGGCGTAATACGTGATGATGAGATCCGCGCCCGCGCGCTTGATCGCGATGAGCGATTCGAGGATCGCGCGATCGTGGTCGAGCCAGCCATTCTTCGCCGCGGCTTCGATCATGGCGTACTCGCCGCTGACCTGGTACGCGACGACCGGGACGTCGACCTCTTCTCGGACGCGCGAGAGGATGTCGAGGTAGGGTAGCGCGGGTTTGACCATCACCATGTCGGTGCCTTGCTCGATGTCGAGATCAACTTCGACCAGGGCCTCGTCGACGCCGCGGGCGGGGTCCATCTGGTAGCTGCGGCGGTCGCCGAACTCCGGGGCGCTGTCGGCGGCGTCGCGAAAGGGACCGTAGAAAGCGCTGGCGTATTTGACGGCGTAGGAGAGGATCGAGACGTCGATGAAACCGGCGGCATCGAGACCGTCACGTAGCGCGCCGACCGTTCCGTCCATCATGCCGCTGGGTGCGATGACGGCGGCGCCGGCTTTGGCGTGGTTGATCGCCTGGCGCACGAGACGCTCGACGGTCTCGTCGTTCCTCACGGTGCTCTTGTCGTCGGACAGCGGGCCGCAGTGGCCGTGGCTGGTGTATTCGCAGAAGCAGAGGTCCGTGATGCCGGCCATCGGAATCTTTTTATCGCTCGCGCGGCGCAGGAGCTTGCACACGACGTTGTCAGGATCGAGTGCGGCGGAGCCGAGGGCGTCTTTCTTGTCGCGCTCGATGACGCCGAAGATCAGGTACGCGCCGAAGCCTTCTTCGGCGCGCTTTTGTAACCAGTCGGTCGCGACGTCGACGGACATCTGATAGACGCCGGGCATCGACGTCACTTCGTTGCGGACGTTGTTGCCTTCGCGGACAAAGATCGGACAGATCACGTCGCTGCGGCGCAGCGTAACGCGCTGGAGCATCTTGCGAAGCTGCGGGTTGAGACGCAGCCGACGGGGACGGATGGGGAGGTCGGACATTGTCGGAAGATTATACGCGGAACACGCGTGGCACCCGAAGAAACGGGTGGGACTTCGTCCCGACCGCTACGCGGAAATGCAGAGAACGATCACGCGGGGAAAAGGAACATCAACACATCGCCAAAGCGGTCGCTCCAGGCTTTTTCGTTGTGTTCAGCGCCTTCCATGATTTTTACGCGGAAATCCTTCCCCTCCTGCGATCCCGAGTTCTTCAGCATCGATTCGATGCGGCGCACGCTGTCGACGTAAGACTGTTGTTGCGATGCTTCGCCCTCCTTCGTGCCGGTGTCGACCCAGATTTTCTTCCCTTTCATCCAGGATGGTTCCTTCTCGAAGCGCTTGAGCATTTCGCTGTCGTTCCACCATGCCGCGGGGGAAAGCGCGGCGCAGAGACCGAAGGTGTTGGGGTTCGCGCGGCAGATTTCGAGGGAGATTGTGCCGCCAAGCGAGGAGCCGGCGATAGCGGTGTTTTCCGGGGAATGTTTCGTGCG
>JAXDMN010000136.1:0-10013 GCA_034666045.1 Phycisphaerales bacterium
TGGTCCGGGCCGAACATCTGGCCGCTGGCGATGCGGAACACGAGGGCATAACCGATTTGGCCCGCCGGGCCGGTGATCGCGACGCGAATGGGTTGTTTCATGGGACGGGCGATTATCGGGAAACGGATGGCAAGTTCAATTGGCGCGAAGGGGCGTCGCCGACGTAACCTTTTCGGGGGTGGGCGCGTATTATCCGTAGCCAGCCATTTTGGAGAACCTCGCGAATGAAAATGTATCGTATCCTCGCCATCGCTGTCGTCGCGCTCGCTGCACTGATTCCCGCGACGGCGGCCCGCGCTGCCGCTGAACCCGGAAAAATCGATTTCACCGAGCGCACGCTCGACAACGGCCTGCATGTCATCCTCGTCCCGCTCCGGCAGGCGCCGGTCGTGCACGTGCGCGTGCTCTACCACGTCGGCTCGCGCGACGAGCGGCCGGACAGGCAGGGATTCGCCCACATGTTCGAGCACATGATGTTCCGCGGCTCGGCCCACGTCGCGCCCGAAGAGCACATGAAGCGCATCGGCGTGGTCGGCGGGATTTCCAACGCGTTCACAAGTTTCGACCAGACGGTCTATGTGAATACCGTGCCGGCGCAGTATCTCGACATGGCGCTCTGGCTCGAGGCGGATCGGATGGCGAGCTTCAAGGTGTCGGATGAGATCTTTCAGACCGAGCGCAAGGTCGTCGCCGAGGAATGGCGCATGCGGATGAATCGGCCGTACGGCAGCATGTACGAGGATTTTCTGAAGAACGTCTTCACCAAGCACAGCTACCGCTGGACGCCGATCGGCGACATGGATCAGCTTCGGCAGGCGACGTCGAACGAGCTTCAGGAATTTTTCAACACGTACTACGTGCCGAACAACGCGACGCTGGTGATCGCGGGCGATTTCGATCCGAAGCAGGCGGATGAACTGGTCAACAAGTACTACAACTGGATCCCGAAAGGCCCGCAGCCGCCGCGGAATATTCCGGCCGAGCCGAAACAGACCGAAGCGCGCAACGTGGTCGTGCCGCAGCGCGTGCCGCTGCCGGCGGTGGTTGTCGGTTGGCATGCACCGGAATATCAATCGGACGATCACTACGCGCTCAACGTGCTCGACACGATCCTCGGCGACGGGCAATCGAGCCGGCTGTACCGCCAGCTCGTTGGCAGCGACAAGCCGCTCGCCGTCAGCGCCAGCGGCATGCATTTGCAGCTCGAAGACAACGGCATCTTCGGCGTCACCGCGACCGTGATGCAGGGGAAAGATCCGCAGCAGGTCCAGGACATTTTGAAGCAGGCGGTCGCGGACGTGCTCGAGAAGGGCGTGACGGCGGAGGAGGTCGCCAAGGCGAAGTCGATCCTGCGCGTCGGCATTATTAATGGCCGCGAGACCGCGACGGATCTGGCTGATCAGGTCGGCGAGGAATATCTCTTCGGCGGGGATGCGCAGCGCGTGAACACGGCGCTGGCGAAGTTAGATGCGATCACGCCGGAGGTCCTTCAGCAGGTCGCGAAGAAGTATCTGCAGCCGAATCAGTCGACGACGATGCTCATCAAGCCGGATCCGACCGGCACGATCGCGATGAAACAGGCGGCGACCCAGGCGGCCGCGCTGAAGGATGCGCCGGTGAAGCCGGCGACGGCGCCGGTCGAGCCGCGGGTGGCGCTGTCGCAGTTTCCGAAGGATTATCCAAAGCAGGCGCCGACGGCCGATCCGCGCAAGAGCCCGGAGTTCGCCAAGGGCGTCGAAACGACCGTCAACGGCGTGAAAGTGATCGTCATGCCGGACAACCGGCTGCCGCTGGTGAACTGGAGCGTGACGATGCGCCGCGGATCGCAATCCGATCCGAAGGGGAAGGAAGGCCTCAACTGGCTGACGAGCGAAATGCTCCGCCGCGGCGTCGAGGGGATGACTTTCAACGAGCTCACGCAGGACCTGGATAGTCGCGCGATCACGATCACCGTCGGCGACGGCGGCGACTACACGCGATTGAGCGGGCACGCGACCACGGAGCAGCTCGAACACGGCATCACGCGCTCGCGGCAGATCCTCCGCACGCCGACGTTCCCGGCGGAGGAATTCGAGAAGCTGAAGGAACAATCAGTCAACTCGCTTCAGCTCGCGCAGGAATCTCCCGGCACGGTGGCGGGGAATGATCTGACGACCGCACTGTTCGGCGACACGCCGCTCGGGCGCTACGCGACGCCGAAAAGCGTCATGGCGATCATGCTCGACGACGTGAAGAGGTTTTACCAGCAGATCTACAAGCCGAACGACGCGATCCTGATCCTCAGCGGCGACGTGACGGTCGAGAAGGGGCAGGCGCTGGCGGCCAAGCTGCTGGCGGACTGGTCGCCGGGCGAACTGCCGGCGGTCGAGATCAAGCTGCCGCCGCCGTCGCAGCGCCGGCGGATCATCCTGGTCGATCGCCCGGAAGGAAAACAGGCGACCGTCCGCATGGGCGTGCCGGCGTACACGGTCCGATCGGATGAAAAATTCCCCGGTTCGATCGCGTCGCGAATCCTCTCGTCCGGCATCGATTCGCGTCTCGGCAAGTATGTGCGGGCGCAGAAGGGCCTGGCCTACGGCGTGCGCGGCATGTTCAATCCGAACCGAAAGGCGGGCGATTTCACCGGCTCGACCGACACCGCGGTCGAATCGACCGCCGACGCCGTCGAAGCGATGTTCAAAGTCTTCGATGACATGCGCAGGGAAAACGTCACCGACACCGAGCTCGCCGAGGCGAAGATGCGCACCGCCGGCGGGATGGTGATGGCGGTGCAGACGATCGCGGAGCAGGCCGGCTATCGCGTCGACGGGATCCTGAACGATTACCCGATCGACTACTACGACAAGTACGCCCAGCGCATCGGCGAGGTGGCCGCCGACGAGGTGCGCGAGGTGATGAACAAGTACGTGAAGGACGACGCGATGACGATCGTCGTCGTCGCGCCGGCCGAGCAGGTGAAGAAGCAGCTCGAGCGGATCGCTCCCGTCGAAGTCGTGCCGATGCCGGCGAAGCGCGACGGCGCCGCGGCGGCGACGACAAAGCCGAGCGACGAGCTACTGAAGAAGGCGGCGTAGCGGTTAGTTCGTCGGCAGGGTGGCGAGATAAGTCTGAAGATCATCGCGCGCGGCTCGGTACGTCTTGTTGGACGGATCGAGCCGCGCGGCGTTGTTGTAGGCGGCGAGGGCGGCGTCGTGGTCCTGAAGCCGCGCCTGCGCGACGGCATAGTTGAACCACCAACTCGCGATCTCAGGATTCATTGCGGTGGCCTCGCGCATCCAGCGGGCGGCTTGCGCGTCACGGTTCTCGCTCAGCGCCAGATAGCCGAGCGAAGCTTCCCGCTCGCCGGCGTGTGCGGAAAGGTTGATGTGCGCCCGTGCGAAGACGGCGGCGAAGATCAGCAGCAACACGGCGGCGGCCGGGACGGCCAGGCTCCGGCGCGGCGCGTCGAACCGCATCATCGCCCAGCCGACCGACATGCCGATCATCGCGCCGGCCAGGTGCGCGATGTTCCCGACCGGCAACAGGTCCGTCAGCGTCATCACGACGCAGATGATGAACCACGCTGCGAAGCAGATCTCCGTTTTGCGATCGACCGCGTTGTGGAAGCGATGGTCGTCCGGGCGGCGTTTCCAGAACAGCCAGAGCAGGCCGAACAGGCCGTAGACGATTCCCGACAGCCCGACGCCGCCCGTGAGCAGCGCGTGCTCGGCGGCGCCGCTGCCGATCGCAAGCGCGACGTAGAGGGCGAAGGTTTTCGCGCTGCCCACGTGCCGCTCGATCAGCACGCCAAAGGTCCAGAGCCAGTAAAAATTGAACGCGAGATGGAGCGGATCGCGGTGCAGCAGCGCGCTGGTCAGCAGCCGATGAAGCTGCCCGTGACCGATGTGCGCATCCGCGAAGAGCAGCGAGCAATTGACCCCGGCCCACCAGGCAATGGTGACGGCGAGGGACAGAAGCATCGTTCCCGTGGTAGCGGGAAAACGCACGGCCTGACGGATGGACGCGGGGCGGAGCACTTCCTCTCTATCGGCACGAGGGGCCGATGGCTTCTGTGTGGTTTGGGAAAACGCCCCATAAAAGCTACGGCGGCATGCTGTCGCATGTCAGGTTTTCCGGCGTAGCTCTAATTACATGCCGTACAGTTCCGCAGCCCGGCGGCGGAGGTGGTTGAGCAGCGGCTCGGCAGAAAGCTCGCGGCCGGTGATGCGCTTGACGAGCTCGCGCGCGGTGTAGCGTTTGCCGTGACGGTGGATGTTCTGGCGCAGCCAGTTCAGCAGCGGAGAAAAATCGCCGCGGGCGAACATGGCGTCGAGATCGCCGAGATCTTTTCGCGCCTGCTCGAAAAACTGGGCGGCGTAGAGGTTGCCAAGTGTGTAGGTCGGAAAATAGCCGAACGCGCCGCCGGACCAGTGGGTGTCCTGGAGGACGCCTTTCGCGTCGTCGGGCGGGGTGAGGGCGAAATATTTTTCCATCCGCTCGTTCCACGCCGCCGGGACATCGTCGCAGGCGAGCTCGCCGCTGATCATCGCCTGCTCGAGCTCGAAGCGCAGCAGGATGTGCAGGTTGTAGGTCGCTTCGTCCGACTCGGTGCGGATGAAGCTGGGGCGGACATCGTTCACCGCGAAGTACCACTGCTCGAGCGTTACGTCTCTCAGCTGCTGGCCGAAGACGAGTTGCGCTTTGGGGAAGAAGAATTCCCAGAACGCGCGGCTGCGGCCTACGAAATTTTCCCAGAGGCGAGATTGTGATTCGTGGATGCCGAGCGAAACCGCTTCGCCAAGCGGCGTGCCGTAATGCTCGACCGGCAGGCCCTGGCCGTAGAGCGCGTGGCCCGTCTCGTGGAGAACGCCGAAGAACGCGTCGCCGAAATAGTGCTCGTCGTAGCGCGTGGTCATGCGCACATCGGTGGGCGAAAAGTCGGTGCAGAAGGGGTGGACGCTGATGTCGAGCCGACCGGCGTCGAAATCGAAGCCGACCGCTTTGGCGGCGTCGCGGGCGAAGACTTCCTGCGCGGCGGCGGGATATTTTCGCTCGAGAATTTCGACCGGCGCCTTGCGCGGCGAGGCCTGGATCTTCGCGACGAGCTCGATCAGCGGGTCGCGCAGGCTTTCGAAGACGCGCTTGAGGTTCTCGGTCGTCTCGTGCGGCTCATATTCGTCGAGCAACGCATCGTACGGCGTGAACCGGTAGCCAACGTAGTCCGCCTCCTGTTTTCGGAGCTCGAGCATCTTGGCGAGCCATGGCTTGAATTTTCCGTAATTGGAATTTTTCCGCGCGTCGATCCAGGCGTGATGACCTAACACCGAGGCCTTGCTGATCTCTGCGACCAGCGCCGCGGGGATTTTCGTCGCGCGGTCGTACGCGCGGCGAAGCTCGCGCGTGTTGACGGCGGCGTCGTGCTGCGGATCTTTCACGAGATCGGACGCCTCGACCGCGGCGATCATCGCGCCGATTTTTTTGTCCGTGAACTGTTCATGCGCGAGCCGGGCGAGCAGCGACACCTGGTCGCCGCGCGCCTCGGCCCCCTTGGGCGGCATGTAGGTTTCCTTGTCCCAGTGCAGCACGGAGGCCGACGAGCCGAGAAGGCTGATTTCTTTGACGGCGGCGATCAGGCCGGCGTATGTGTTGTCCGCGTCACCCATGGTGCGAATCATGCGGCGACCTTTGCGGCAGAGCAACCTAGGATTACCATCCGCGATCTATCCCCTGAGGAATCGACGAATGGCCAAGCAACAAGACGAGAGTTTCAAGGAAAAGTTCCGCCCGGACACGTCCGCGCTCGATCGCGAGCTGGAGAGCGCGCTGGGCGGTCTGTCGCTCGACGACCTTTACCAGGCCGGGCAGAAAGAGCCGGAGCAGGGCGACAACCGCGCGAAGGGAACGCGCAAAGGCCGCATCATTTCGATCACGCCGGACGATGCGATGATTGACTTCGGCGGAAAATCACAGGGCATTTGTCCACTGGAGCAGTTTGAGATTGAGCCGGTCGTCGGACAGGAGATGGAGTTCGACGTCGAGAAATACGACGCGCGCGAAGGGTTGCTGATCCTCAAGCGCAAGGGCGCGGCGAACGCGAGCGTGACCTGGGAAAACCTCGAAGTCGGGCAGATCGTCGAGGGAATGGTCACCGGTATGAACAAAGGCGGCCTCGAGCTGGAAGTGAAAGGCATGCGCGCCTTCATGCCGGCCGGGCAGGTCGATCTCTACTTCAACCCGGATCTGTCCGTCTTCATCGGACAGAAGTTCCGCGCGGAGGTGACGCAGTTCGATCCGCGCGCGAAGAATCTCATTCTCAGCCGGCGGAACATCCTCGAGCGCGAGAAGGAAGAGGCCAAGGGCAAGTTGATGGAAGAGCTGGCCGAGGGGCAGATTCGCCGCGGGACGGTGCGCAGCGTGATGGATTACGGCGCGTTCGTCGATCTCGGCGGGATCGACGGGCTGCTGCACGTGAGCGAAATCAGCCATCGCCGCGGGCACAAGCCCAGCGAGTTCGTGAAAGTTGGCGATTCGATCGACGTGAAGATTCTTAAAATGGATCGCGAGACGGGAAAACTTTCGCTGTCGCTGAAGCAGGCGCGCGGCGTGGATCCATGGGTCGACGTGGCGACGAAGTACGCGGTCGGATCGCAGATCACCGGGCGCGTGACAAAAGTCGAAAGTTTTGGCGCGTTCATCGAAGTGGAAGAGGGCGTCGAAGGGTTGTTGCCGGTCAGCGAAATCTCCTGGCAGCGGGTCAAGAGCCCGAGCGACGTCCTGCGCGAGGGCGACACGGTGCGGTTGGTGGTGCTGAGCGTCGATCCGGTCGCGCGGAAGATGAGTTTTTCGTTGAAGCAGGCCGGGCCTGATCCGTGGAAGGAAGTGAACGAAAAATACGCGACGGATATGGTCACCAGCGGCACCGTGACGCGCACGGTCGACTTCGGCGCGTTCGTGGAGCTCGAGCCGGGGCTGGAAGGGCTCGTGCACATCAGCGAGCTTTCCGATCGACAGGTGCGGCAGACGACGGACATCGTGAAGGCGGGGGACCCGGTACAGGTGCGCGTGATCGAGATCGACAAGGAAGCGCGGCGGATTTCGCTGTCGATCAAACGCGCGCAGGGCGCGGCAGCGGGATCTGCTGCTGATGCAACCGCACTGGCGCAACCGAAGAAACCGCGGAAGACTCCGTTGCGTGGTGGACTCGACTTTTAGTCAAACTCCAGTCCCCCATTTAGCCGCGTCGCTTGCGACGCGCGTCACGTCAAAACACCGACACGCGCAACCGTGAAAGTTGCGCGTGTCGTTTTGTTTGAACGTTCACGCGCGTCGCAAGCGACGCGGCTAAATGTGGGGCGCGGAATCAGCGTGCGGTGACGTACTCGATCTGTTCTACCTCGGGAACGATCCCCGCGCGGGCGCCTTCTTTCAGAAGTCGCGTGATCGCTTCGCGTCCGCGCGGACCGTAGTCCAGCGTCCAATCATTCACGTACATCCCCACGAAACGATCCGCGAGATTCCGGTCGAGATCTCTTCCAAACTTCAGCGCGTATTCGACCGCCGGCGCGCGGTGATTGAGGCTGTATTGGATCGACGCTTTGAGAATGTCCGTCACTTCCTGCATCACGTCGCGACCCAGATCTCTACGAATGCAGTTTCCGCCCAGCGGCAGGGGCAACTGCGTCTTCTCATACCACCACGCGCCCATGTCGACGATGAGGTGGAGGTTGTGCTGCGCGAAAGTGAGCTGGCCCTCGTGGATGATCAGGCCGGCGTCAGCGTGGCCGTCACGCACGTGCTGGAGGATCTGGTCGAACGGAACGACATGAAATTCAAACGCATCCCGCGCGCGGCCGAGGCAGAGTTGCAGCGCGAGAAACGCCGTCGTCAGTTCGCCGGGGATCGCAATCGTCTTGCCCTTCAACTGCTCGATCGACATCGGCTCGCGCGCGACGACCATCGGCCCGTACTTGTCGCCCATGCTGCTGCCGCAGCTTGTCAGGGCGTATTTGTCGGCGACGTAGGGGTAGGCGTGGATGCTGATCGCGGTGATTTCGAGTTCGCCGCGCATGGCGCGCTGGTTGAGCGTTTGGATGTCCTGCAACACGTGCTCGAAGCGGTAGTTCGCTGATGGGATCAGCGGAGGGTTCTGGGCGAGCGCGTAGAACATGAACGCGTCGTCGGGGTCGGGCGAATGGCCAAGGCGAAGGCGGCGGGTGGGCAGGCTCATGCGGTTCCAAGGTTTCCTGTGAATAAAACGGGCGATCATCGTCGGTTTTTGTTCGGCGTGCGCGGGAGAAGTATAGGTCCAGCCGCAGCAGTCACAACCGTGTTTTCAACAGGTTTGGATTGCGTGAAATACCCGCTTCGTCCGTTGACCAGCGGAGCGGCGCGGGGCATTATAACGGTACATTTCAATCGCAGGTTTTGTGATCCCACGGGCTAGAGACACAGAGAAAGCCCCACGATGACACGCGTGGAGGTTGTTCTCGCATTCGCCTGTGCCCGTACAGATGCGGGCATGCCGGCCCGATGGGCAGGACGTGGTCAATATGTTTCGCAAACTGACTGAATTCGCGCAGACGACCGGCGGCAGGGTGGCGGCGATTTTGATCATTGCGATCGGCGTCGGATTCATGTTTTTCAGCGTGCGAAACTTCGCACGCTCCGAAGGCTCGGCGCTCACGAACGAGCGGCCGTACATCTGCGCCGAAACGGGCAAAACGTTTACCTACAAGGTGAAGCTCGGCGACACGTTCCCGGTGGAGTCGCCGTATAGCGGCAAGCGCACGGGTTATCACGCCGAGGCTTGCTTCTGGACGAAGGACGGCAAGATCAAGCGCGAGCCGACGTACGTCCTGCTCAACAAGTACGCAAACAAAACCGGGCCGACATTCTGCCCGGATTGCGGGCGGCTGGTTCGCGAGATGAACGATCCGCCGATGGAAGGCGCGCCGCCGCCGCCCACCGAAGAGGAAATGAAAATCGCAAAGGTGAAGATCAAGGTTCGAGAAGACGAATGAGAGGTGCCCTTATGAGTTTGTTCTGCACTTCATCGCGACGACGACGAGCGACAGGATCTCCACAACGGCCGCGATCAGCGTTCACGCTGGTGGAGCTGCTGGTCGTCATCGGGATCATTGCAATACTGGTCTCCGTGCTGCTCCCCGCGCTGTCGGCGGCGCGAAAAGCGTCCAACAACGTGAAGTGTCAGGCGAACCTGCGCTCCATCGTGCAGGCGATGAACATGTACGTCGTCGAAAGCAAGGGTTGGCTACCGGGCAGCGCGCTGACAACCGGATACCCGGCGTGGAAAGGGACGCAGGCGAAGTGCCCGCAGGTGTCGCACATCAACGACTGGCAGGCGCCGATCGCCAAGATCATGCGCATCAGGTTCAACGAAGCGGGCGACCTGGCATCGCGCACGGAGCGGTTCGTCTACCTGATGAACAGGCCGGAATTTAATTGCCCCAATAACGACCTGATCGCGGAGCCGCTCGGCACGCCGACCTTTCCCGCCACACGCGCGCAAAGCTACGTCCTGGCGGTGCAGTTCATGTACGAAACGAATGGCGGGAAGTGGGCATCGACGGACGTAGACGTCGGCGAGCATACCACTTACCAGTTCCACGATCCGCCATCGGGTTACGTCCCGAAGATCACCAAGGTCGGTCCGCCGCAGCGAAAGATCTATATCGCCTGTGGCGCGAAATACACCGACGCCACGACGGCGAGCGTGCGCATGCCGTTGACGCTGCGCTACGACTGGGGCGGCGCGTTCGGCGATCGCGGGCCGTGGTACAACGCCAACAAGGCGTGGGATCGCTCGCAGGCGCCCGGGAACGGCGGGACGTCATCCTTCGATCCACGCGTACTGAGCTACAAGCATGGGAAGACTTACCCGAAGGGCCCGGCGGATACGTTTCGTTTCAACGCCGGGTTCTTTGACGGTCACGTGGAGGCGATGGGCGACTTGGAAGGGTCAGATCCGGCGCTGTGGAACCCGAAGGGGACGCACATCGTCGGGCACCTCTTCA
>JAXDMN010000137.1:0-10908 GCA_034666045.1 Phycisphaerales bacterium
CGCTCGACGCCTTCAAGCGCGCCTGCCAGCGCGCGGCGGCGGCGACCGCGTCGGAGCTGGCGGCGCACGGGCTCGCTGAAGCGCCCAGCGTGCGCGGCGAAAGCGCCTACCTCATCGAAGCCGAAGATCGATATCTCGCCCACGTCGAGGAAGGCCTCGGGACGAAAAATCTCGTCGCCGACGCGATGCTTGAGAAAACGGGCAAATCCTTTTACGCCAACATCGGAATCGACACCGTGGCGACGATGGTCAACGATCTCGTGACCGTCGGCGGCTTGCCGATCTCCGTCGCGATGCACGCGGCGGTGGGGGATTCGGCGTGGTTTGACAACCAGCGGCGGGCCGAGGACCTGGCGCGCGGGTTCGCCGACGGATGCCATCGCGCCGGCGCCGTTTGGGGCGGCGGCGAGACGCCGGCGCTGAAAGGCATCGTCAACCCGAACACGATCGTCCTCGCCGGTTCGGCGATCGGGCAGATTCGACCCAAGAGCAATCGCATCGCCGGCGATGTCGAAGATGGCGACGCGATCATTCTTTTGGCGAGCAGCGGCGTGCACACCAACGGCCTCACGCTCTGCCGCGCGATCGCGGATCGGCTGCCGGAGGGATATCTCACAAAAATGTCGGACGGCCGGACGTACGGCGAAGGGTTGCTTGATCCGTCAGTCATTTACGTTCGCTACATCGCCGCCGTGCAGAACGCCGGTATCCCGCTGCATTACGCGGCGCACATCACCGGTCACGGCTGGCGGAAATTGATGCGATTGAACGAACCGTTCGTCTACCGCATGACCGACATCGGCCGCGTGCCGACGGTGTTTGAGTTCATCGAGAAAAGCGGCCCGGTCGATCGGCGCGAGATGTACGCGACGTTCAACATGGGGGCGGGGTTCGCCGTGTACGTGTCGCCGAAGGACGCCGACGCGGCACTGCGGATCGCCCGTGAAACCGGCTATGCCGCGTGGATCGGCGGACGCGTCGAACGCCACGGCAACCGCAAGGCCGTCGAGATCGAACCGCTCGGCATCACGTTCGACGCCGAAACACTCCAGGTTCGCTGAAGCTATGGATCTCCGGGCCGCTTCAGGTCTTCCCACTTTGCATGCCCGTCCGGGCTGTAGCTGAGTGATTGCGGCTCGAATTTTTTGTGCGCCGCGACGTGGTTGTCGGCGAAGAGAACGTTGAGACCCTGGCGGTGGATGTTGAACCCGCCGTCTTCGCCGGTGAAGCGCAGGCACTTCATCGCGCCATCGTCCTTATCAAAATCTTCGCTCAGCGCCGGATCGGTGCCGAACGGCGGCAGGTAATACTCCGGCGCGACGCACTCGCCGGCGAGGATGAAAGTGGTCGAATTGCTGATCCGGCTCAGCGGGATGCTGCGGACCATCGGCTCCTGGTAACGCATCCAGCGCGCGCCGAAGAAATAATTGACGCGCCGCTCGGCGTCCGGCCAGGACGGACAATTCCAAACCGCGCCGCCCGGATCCTGCCCGAGGAATGGCTGGATCAACACCGGCCAGCCCGGCCCGCTCCAGCCGAAGTTCACGTCTTCCGGCGGAAACGGATCGTTCGGCCACTCGTGGCGAACCGACCATGCCGGCGTCTTTCCGCCATTCGCGTTGGCGTACTGCTGAATGGCGAATCCGATCTGGCGAAGCTGCGACGCGCATTGCACCGTGCGCGCCGCGTCGCGCGCCACGCGCAGCGCGGGAAGCAGGAACGCCATGAGAACGGCGATGATCCCGATGACGACAATCAGCTCGATGAGGGAAAACGCCCTGCGCGGAATCAGGTGACGAGCGCGAGCTCGAGATCTTCGCGGCCGTGCGCCGATTTCACGCGCGCCCTTTTCGTCGCTTTCGCGGCGCGGCGTCGGACTCGTTTTGGTTCCGCGATGAAGTCGCAGCGGAAGACAAGACAGATCAGTCCGGGAATTCCCGAGACGACCAATCCCGCCAGCGAGACCGGGATCGTGAAAAGCAGTTTCGTCCCCGCGCCTTCGGGATCGATGATGCACCAGACCACCGCACCCAGCGTGTAAGTCCCACACGCCGCCGCCAGCGACAGGAGCAGACAGACCAGGTACTTCATGAAGACGCCCATACGCCTGGGGAATCCTCTCGATCAGAGATGCCCACTCGATCAGAGACGACAACCGGCCATGTTCCGTTCCCATCGTGACGGTGTCTACCTCGAATCGAGCAGAAGAATCTCCGGCATCGTCAGTATGACGCTCTCCCGATCAAGGAGTTGCAGTTGATTCAAGGCCGATTTAATCGCGGCGGTGCGGTGTGGGTCAAGATGCTGCAAATACGGGGCGGCGAGGTCGATAAGTGACATCCCGGCCGATGCGGGCGGCAGCGCGGGGGCGGCGACCCATCGGTTCTCGTCTTCGCCGCCGCCTTTGCTCTGGTCCATCAACTGCTCGATAAAATTTTTCGGCTGCGGGACGACGCGGATGTCATGATCGTCCGGAAGCTTCGCCTCTTTCGCGACGAATGCGATCGCGTCCTGGAGCGTGCCGATCTTGTCGATGAGCCCGAGCTCCAGCGCCTGCCGCCCGGTGAAGACGCGCCCCCCGGCGAGTTCGTCGATCGGCTTCTTCAGTCGCTTGCCGCGGCTGTCGGTGACGTGCTTCTTGAAGACGCCGTAGACGTCGTCCATCCACGATTCGACTTTTTTTCGCTCCGCGTCGGTGAACGGCTCGTCGCTGGCGAGGATGCCGGCGCTCTGGCCGCGCTCGTAGACCTTGAACTGGATGCCGATCTTCTTCCACATGTCGGTGGTGACGAATTTTCCGCCGACGACGCCGATCGAGGCGGTGATCGTCGTCTGGTCGGCGAAGATGGTGTCGCTGCCGAGCGAGACGTAATATCCGCCGCTGCCGGCGACGTTGCCCATCGAGACGACGAACGGCTTCTTTGATTTCAGGCGTCGCGTCGCGTCGAGAATGATCTCGCTGGCGACCGCGCTCCCGCCGGGGGAATCGACGCGGAGGACGACCGCCTTGATCGAATCATCGCGCGCCACCTTGTCGAGCGCCTTGCGGATATCGGAGCTGTGGGCGGCGTTGCCGCTGCCGAAGATCGATGGGCGCGAGTTGCCCGGCAGGATGATGCCGTCGACGTAGACGATGCCGACCGCGTCCTTCTTCGGGCCTTCCTGCTTCGGCCCGCCGAACATTTCGCCGAGGATCTGGAACATCGCGAACGGATTGGAGAAGTCGATCTGCTTCTCCCGCTCCTGCCCGTAACGGCGGTCATAGACGAGCGAATCGCCGAACTTCTTCTTCAGCGCCGCGTCGAAATCCTGCCGATGCTCGACGACGTCGATGAGCCCCGCCTCCTTCGCGTGCTCGGCAGTGAAGAGCCCTTCGTCGATCCACCCCTTCACCTTAGCCGGCTCGACCTTTCGCGCGCTGGCGATCATGTCGATCGCCGAGGCGTGAAGCGAATCGAGCAGCCAGTTGAACATCTCCTCCGCCTCCGGGCTCGGGCCGGTGCGCGTGAACATCTCGGCGGCGCTTTTGTACGCGCCCATGTGGAGGAAGTCCGGCTTCACGCCGATCTTGTCGAGCAGCCCGCGCACGTACGGCGCCTCCGCATGCAGGCCGAGCACCCAGAGGTCGGACGTCGGCGACATGCTGATCTTGCTGGCGCCGGCGAAGACGAGGTACTCCTTCATCTGCATGGAATCGGAGTGGACGAAGACATCCTTGCCCTTGTCGCGCACGTGCTTGATCGCGCCGCGGATTTCTTCCGTTTGCGCGGGGCCGAGCTCGAGGTTTTCCGCGATCAGCACGACCGCCTTGACGTTCGCATCGTCCGCGGAGGCGCGCAGTCGCTTCACCAGCTCGCGCAGCGCGACAGGCTTCTCGCCGAAGAGGGCGAGGTCCTGCGTCGACGATTCCAGGACGGGGCCGTCGAGCTCGAAGATGGCGACCGTTGGTTTCGTCGGCTCCTCTTTCGGCGCTTCCGCGGCGCGGATGGGCGTGAGCGAGGTCAAAACAGTTGCGAGAAGGGCGACCAGGAAGAGATGAGCGCGCATGAGTGTGCCTCCGATACCCGTACTATCTCTGCCGGGGTCAAAAAGGTGACGAGAATTTCAATCGAATTCTGTAGTCAGCCAGCGGCGGTACGCGTCAAACGTGATCGCCACGCCGATCGCCGCGAGAATCAGCCCGGCCAGCAGCATGAGACCGAAGTGGCGATATTGAGCCAGCATGCCGCCGATCACGAGGATGGCGCCCGCCGCGGAGAGGGCGAGGATCATCGGCACGATGACCAGCCACGCGTGGCGGTAGCGCAGCTCCCAGACGATGAGCCCGAAGATGAGCACTTGCCCGCCCGCGATGACCGGCACCGCCATGAGCAGGCGTGGCCCTGGCCCGGTCCAGGTGCCGATCAATAGCGCGGTGATGAAGGTGGCGGCGGTGATGTAAAACCACGTCGCCGCGTGCTCGAGCGCCATGGCGGCGCCTTGCTCGAGGATGAATCGCCGCCGCGTGACCGGGCGCAGCGATTCCTCCGCCAGCACGTACCACCGTCGCGGCCAAATGCCGGCGACGATCATGCAAGGCGCGATTGCCGACAGCACGACCGGGAAGACAACCCGCGACTCCGTGTCGCGCATGCCCGATACCATTTGGATGACCAGCGTCAGCGCGAGCAGCGCCGCGACGAAGAGCGGCATTCGCCCGATCCCGATCACCAAACGCCAGTGCCGCACGCGCCGCCAGAACGGCGCGGCGAAGACATTGGCGACGTTGTCGAGACGATCCGCCTGGCGGACGAACGATTCGACCGGCCCGGCATCGGCGCGGTTCTCGCGGCGGAAGGTCGGGTCGCCCGTCATTCGCACCTTCAGCCGAAACCCCGGGCCCATCAGCCGCGCGTACTCCGGCATCTCCTCGTGCATCTGTCCCATCCGCCACCACAGCGCCGCCAGCGCCGCGATCGAGCCGATCAGCAGCGCGCCCGCCGACCGATATGCCTGCCCGCACAGAACCGCGACGAGCCACGCGCGCCCTTCGGCGAAAACCACCGGCATTACCGAGAGCATCACGAAGAACACCGCCGCCGGAGACTGAAAATGTCCCATCCAGGCGAGCAGCGCCGTCATTGTCAGAACGAGCGCGAGGTAGCCCGGCAGCCACGCGTCGTCCGACGCCGCTTGCGCATTGAAAGCATGCGCACGAGCCACCACCAGCGCCGCCAGCGCGGTGATGACCGTCGCGAACAGCACCGCCGGGACGATGAGGTGCGGTCCGCGAAAACCTGGTGTGAGCACGGCTCGGGCGTCTGCAAGCTGCTCCTTCGCATGTGCTGGGATCATTGCCCCGAACCACGCTGCAACGGCTCCACCCAGCACCAGCACCGCGGTCTGCGGGCCCTGATTCATTTCGCGCAGGCACAAGATGACCAGCACGTACGCCGCCGCCGCGATCGCCCAGATGCGCATCGGCAGCGGGCGGGTATATGTCAGCGCGATCTGCACGTACCGGCTGCGCTCGATGCGATTACGCATGGTGCAGCTCCAGGAAGATGTCCTCGAGGTTCAAATCCTGCACGCCCACCGTCGCCGCGTAGTTGCGGCGGATGTCGTCAACAAGCCGCTCGGAAACGTCGCGCACGCTGACGAGCGCTTCATTTCCTTCGATCTTCAGCCGCACCGCGCCCGGCACTTGGAAATTCGCCGGCAGCGGCGTCGGCGAGGTCACGTGCAGCCGTTTCACCGAATCCTTCAGCGTATCGAGCTCGCCGTCGTAAACGATTCGCCCCTCGCGCAGGATTGCGACGCGATCGGCGACGCGCTCGAGGTCGGACGTGATGTGCGTCGAGAAAAGAATCGTCCGCCGGCCGTCCACCGCGATCTCGAGAATCGTGCGGAGAAACTCGCGACGCGCGCCGGGATCGAGGCTGGCGGCGGGTTCGTCGAGCAGAAGCAGCTCCGGCTCGTGTCCGAGCGCGAGCACGATCGCGAGCTTCTGCAGCGTACCGACCGACAGGTTGCCGACCTTGTCCTCGCGCGGGATCGCCCAGTTCATCGCCAGCTTGCTCGCCAGCGCGTCGTTCCATGTCGGATAGAACGAGGCCGTGTAGTTGATGAGCTGCCGTACGCGCATCCACGGGTAGAGCGTGATCACCTGCGGGACGTACCCGATGCGCGCCTTCGTCGCCGCCGGCATGTCCCACGACGGTCCGCCGAAGATTTTCGCTTCGCCGCGCGAGGGGCGGAGCAGGCCGAGCGCGGTCTTGATCAACGTCGTCTTTCCGGCCGCGTTTTGGCCGAGCAGCCCGACGACCGAACCGGCGGGAACAGACCAATCGACGCCCGCCAGCGCCGTGGTCACGCCGAAATGTTTCTTCACGCCTTGCAGTTGAAGCGGGGTGATGGCGTCACTCATGGCGGGGATCCTCCAAAAGCGGCTTGAGCTGCGCGACGACCTGCTCCGGCTTGAGCGCGAGCTGCTTCGCCGTCGCCGCGACCTGCTTGAGCAGCGGCAGGATGGCTTCGCGACGGACTTTTCCGTTGGTCGCGGCCTCTTTCACGCGCATGCCTTGCCCGCGGACCAGCTCGACCACGCCGTCGCGCTCGAGCAGCGAATAGGCCTTGGAGACGGTCATCGGGTTGACCTGTAATTCCTCCGCGACCTGCCGTACGGACGGCAGAAATTCCCCCGCCGGCAATCGTCCGCCGGCGACTTGGGCTTTGAGCTGGTCGATCAACTGCCGGTAAATCGGCACGCCGGAGTTGGGCAGCACATGAATGGAAACGCCGGGCCTCATGTGTATCACTGTAATAATACACTAGATCGGATGGCAAGGACAAAAGTGTCGACGGCGCGAAGTTTCCAGAGTTGTGAAGTCCGCACCGGCGGCGCATATTCGCCGACCATGTACCGTCTCATTTATGCCGCCGCCGTTTTTGCCGGGCTTTGTTTTCTCTCCGCCGCCGCGTCGGCACAGACCGGGCCAGGGTTGTTGCTCAAACCGCTGATGAGCGAGGACGAAAACGTCGAATCGCGCGGCAATGCGCTGTTTCTCGGCTCGGCGCACGCGGAAGATGGGGCGAATTTTGATATGTCCGCCTTCGAGCTGGAGGGCCGCTACCGCGAATGGCGCGAGCGGCTGATCCCGCGCATCGGCTGGGATATCAGCTACTACAACCTCCGATCCGACATCCCAATCCTCGACCAGGACGTGCTCGATGCCTCCGTCGCCGTCGGTATGGAGCTCGGCGTCTATTCTAACTGGCGTTCCGCGCTGACCGTCGGGATCGGCTACGCCGGCAATGCGCCGTTCGGCGAGGGCGACGCGTACTACGGCAAGGCCACGCTCGTCCTCGGCAAAAAACTCGACAAGCAGACTGACTTCGCGCTGGTCATCGACTACGACGGCAACCGCTCGTGGTACCCGGACGTGCCGCTGCCCGGTTTCGCGTATCGCCACGAGTTCGACCCGACGCTGTCGTACGTCGTCGGCGTGCCGATCAGCTCCGTCACCTGGCGGCCGAATCGGCCGGTCATGCTCGAAGTTACCTGGACGTTCGTCGACCGCATTGAAGCGCGCCTCGAATATGAGCTCTCGCCGATCTGGATCGTCTTCATGAACCTCGAGCAGCGCTTCGAGGCGTTCAGCGTCGATAACATCGGCGACAACGACCGCCTGCTCCTCGAGCAGCGCCGCGCCGAGCTCGGCATCCGCTGGCATCCGTGGGAGCACACGAGCCTTCTGCTGGCCGGCGGGTACACGTTCAAAACCGAATTTTCCGTCGGCTTCGACCAGCGTGACTCGCAGCTCGTCGCTGACATCAGCGACGAGCCGTACGTCCGCGTCGGCTTCGAGCGCCGCTGGTAAGCGGTTACACTTGCCCGGCATGTCGACGACGATCGATGAGCTGAACGAGCGATTCGCCATTCGTGATCTCGCGCGCTTCGACGCGGGCGGCGGCGGGTTGCCGCGGCTAGTCGTCACTTGTTTCGGCGCCGAGGCCCACGTCTACCTGCATGGCGCTCACGTCACGCATTACAAGCCGAACGGCCAGACGCCGATGCTCTTCACGAGCGCGCGGAGCAACTATCAGCCTGGCAAGCCGATCCGCGGTGGCATGCCGGTGATCTTCCCCTGGTTCGGTCCGCGTCAGGACGATCCGAATGCCCCAATGCACGGCCTCGTGCGGACACGCGAATGGCGGGTGCATTCGGTCAAGCAGATTATGGAGTCCGTCGTCGCGGAGTTCATGTTTTCATCAGATGACGTGACCCGCGCCGCCTGGCCGCATGATTTCGCTCTGGGTCTTGAGGTCACCGTCGGGCGCGATTCGATCAGGGCGAACCTGATGGTGCACAATACGTCGTCCACGCCATTCACTTTTGAGGAGGCGCTACACACGTACCTGGCGCTGGGCGACGTTCGCCGAACGACGATCCGCGGCTTGCAGGGGGCGCAGTACCTCGACAAAAACCTCGGGATGACGCGGCACACACAGGCGGAAGAACTGTTGCGGTTGACCGGGCCGATCGATCGCGTCTATCTCGACACGCAGACTTTCTGCCAGGTCGAGGATCACGCGGCGGGGCGGGAAATCTGGGTGCTGAAGGACAACTCCTTCTCTACAGTGGTCTGGAATCCGTGGTCGGACAACATCGGCACGATGCCGGATCTCGACCCGCA
Source organism: Phycisphaerales bacterium (assembly GCA_034666045.1). Taxonomy (GTDB): domain Bacteria; phylum Planctomycetota; class Phycisphaerae; order Tepidisphaerales; family Tepidisphaeraceae; genus JAICTV01. The sequence goes on from JAXDMN010000137.1 coordinate 8,676, forward strand.
GGAATGGCCGCATTTCGTGTGCGTCGAAACCTGCAACGTGAAGGAAAACGCGATCACGCTCGGGGCCGGCCAGAAGTACTGGATGGATGCGGAGATCGCGACCGAGTGCCCGGACGTGGGCGTGTAACCCCTCGGCACGGGGCGCATTACAATGCGTGGCGTCACACAGTCGTCCCCCCGAGGAGTTCCTCCATGATGTCACACCGCCGCCAACTCACCGCCGTTGCCGTATTTGTCCTCGCAATGCTCGCCTTCGCGTGCCGTGCCGATGCGCAAGCGCGTGGCCGGCGTCCCGCGCCCGCGGGCGGAAACGTCCAGCTCCCGCACAACGTCACCGACAGCCAGGGCAACCAGTGGATGATCTATCCGACCGGCTGGATCCAGATGCAGGGCAACCAGCCGCTCTACAGCCAGGGCGCGGTCATCCAGATCAACGGCAATCAGCCCAACGCGCGCAACAACTCGGCCAAGCTTGACGACAAGACCGGCGAAGTCATTTTCGAGAACATGAACGCCGGCGGATTCACTGTCACGCGGCGAATTCTCATCGACAAGGAAAACGCCTATGCGCGCTACATCGACATCATCAAGAACAACCAGCAGCAGGAAGTCACCGCGAACGTGATGATCCAGTCGAACTTCAACTTCGGCGTCGACCAGGCGACGACGATCAACGACCCGCGGCGGAAGGAAAACACGATCGCGTGGTCCGCCGGCAACGGGAATGGCCGCGCGGTCCTCGAGATGTACGCCGGCAAAGGATCGAAAATCGTGCCGAACTTCAACTTCCAGCAGGGGAACACGACGGTTTCGGGCACGATGGCGCTGCCGATCCCGGGCGGGAAGGAAGTCGCGATCATGCACGTGCACGCCGTCGTCGGCACGCCCGAGCAGGGGGCCGACTTCGTCGCGCAACTGCGCGAAGGGCGCATGATGCGCGCGCTCGCGCCCGATCTGCGCAAGAAGATCGTCAACTTCGTCACCGCACAAGGCTTCATCGGCGACCGCGAGCTGCTCCGCGGCGAGTTGTTCGACGTCGTCGAGATCCGCGGCGGCGATCAGGTCCGCGGCACGATCAAAGAGCCGGCGTTCAAGCTCGCCACCTTCTACGGCGACGTCGAGCTGCCGGCGAATCGCGTCGTCGGCATCCTCAATGTCGGCGACTTTCGCCCGCGGCAGCTCATCGTCACCACCGACGGCGAAATCTTCGGCGGAAAGCTCGCCAAGCAGACGATCGATCTCGAGCTGACGAGCGGGCAGACCACGCAGATCCCGCTCAGCCAGGTGACGCGCGCCGGCTATCGCAAGCGCGCGGATGAACCCGAGGAATGGACCTTCGACAAGCCGTTCGTCGCGCTGCGCAGCGGCGAGCGCGTCGGCGTCGAGATGCCGACGACGCCGATCGACGTCGTCACGCGCTACGGACCGCTCAAGCTCGATCCAAAGGCGATCGCCGCCGTCGTGTTCCAGACTGAGGAGCACGGCGTGCACGAAATTCGCCTGACCGACGGCAGCAAATTCGCCGGCCTCGTCGCCGCAGCGGAATTCGAGATGAAGCTGGGCGGCGCGACCGCGTCGACGCAACCGTCCGCCCGCAGCGCCAGCGCGGCGCAGACGGTGAAATTTCCGAGCAGCGCGATCGCCCGCATCCAGTTCGTCGTCCCGCCGGACGACGTCGACCCCAGCGAATCGCCGACGCTCGACCTGGCGAATGACGACATTCTCGTCGGCACGCTGTCGGGCAACATGAAGCTCGACACCGCGTTCGACACGCTCACGCTGAACGCCGCCGAGATCAAGAAGCTCACGCGCGGCAACGCCGACGCCGGGGCACTCGACGTGCAGGTGACGCTGTGGGATTCCTCGATCGTCTCCGGCCAGCTTCAGGACCCGACGCTCAAGTGCCAGCTCGCCAGCGGCGTCGCGCTGACGATTCCGATCGCGCTGCTGGACGAATACAACCAACCCCAACCCGCCCCGGCCGCCACGATGGTCGAGCGAATCAAAGCCGCCGTCGCCCAGCTCAACGCCTCCGAATGGAAAGCCCGCGACCGCGCCGAAGCCGAGCTCACCGCCATGGGCCCCGTCGTTACCGGCGTCCTAAAACAAATCCGCCCGGACCAACCGCCGGAAGCACAGCAACGCATCGATCAGATTCTGTCGGCGGTGGCGAAGAAGAAATGAGGCGAAATCCGAATGACGAAACCAGAAATCCGAATCAAATCCGAATGAC